>NZ_JPGM01000049.1:0-75021 GCF_000731655.1 Burkholderia sp. MSh2
TGACTTGCTCGTCGGTAAATCGCTTCTTCATCGAGTTCTCCTTGCCTCTAGGATAAAAGAGAACTCACTTGCCGAATGGCTACAAGAAACGTCTCAGGTCAACGTCGTCAAAATATCCTGTCCCTGGTCACTCAGTGGCACAACGTGATCCTTGCCTGCTTTCATTCGAATACCGGGGATCGTCCAACGCTCAGTGTCGAAGTCGATTTCACTCCACGTTGCGTCAATGAACTCGCTCTTCCGTACCCCCGTCAGCAAAATAAGCCGTAGAGCCAAACGCAGAGTTGGCATCGTCGCCACACGGTCCAACGCAGTCAGAAACGTACGGATTTCAACCGGTGATAGAGCACGCTCACGTGGCTCAAACGTAGCAATGGTACTAGCGCGAATTGCCTCGGCTGGATTATCTACGGTCAGCCCGCTACCTCGCGCATGGTTGAATACCGCAAGCACGATATCGCGAACATGAACGGCAACAGCCGGACCACGCTTTTCTTTGGTTTCGTCGCACAAGCGCTTAAGACGCTGTGGAGTCACCTCCTCCAGCTTCAGCTTTCCCAGTTCCGGCTCAATAACACGCCGATAGGTGGCACGGCGCAATGCCAAGGTACTTTCGGCTAATTGCTCCGCCCCACTCTTGGGGTCGCCTTTATGCTTAAAGTAGGTCTCCGCCCACCCAGCGAAATTGGCCGCACCGGCTGCCGAAACACGTTTCTCGACCTTAGCTCGCGATGGCGATATGCCTCGTTCCACATCGCGCCTCGCGCGGTCAAGCAATTGACGCGCTTCTCGCAGCGACATCGAGATACCGTATTCGAGCGCCTCATGCTCTCGCGTTTGCTGGCGTGCGAGGTCGGCGTCGTACCGACCGATAGCCAGCGTTTCACGCCTTCCGTTCAGTCGGTAGTCGTATCGAAAAGAAATCGTACCCGTCGTCAGAACCACGGCATACATGCCATCGCGGTCTGTCACTTTAAACGCCTTGTCCCCGGGTTTGAGGGAGTTCAGCTCACGATCAGTTAGCAATTCAGCCTCCGGTCAGGTTCCCAGCCGATACCGTCAGACCCGTCTGACGGTATCATCATAGGATTTTCCGACCGCCTCATACAGTACCGTCACCTGTACCGGCAAAGCGACTGAAATTGGGTGATATCAGCTAAGACCGGGTGACTACGAAAATCTCTCTAAGTTTTTGTTTTATTGAGATTTTTGATGCTGCATGAAACAGTGTGAGGCTATGCTAGATCATTCCCACTCAATCGTCGCCGGCGGCTTCCCCGAGATGTCGTACACGACCCGGTTGATCCCGCGCACCTCGTTGATGATCCGGTTCGACGCGCGGCCCAGCAGCGCGTACGGCAGATGCGCCCAGTGCGCGGTCATGAAGTCGGTCGTCTGCACCGCGCGCAGCGACGTCACGTAGTCGTACGTGCGGCCGTCGCCCATCACGCCCACCGACTTCACCGGCAGGAACACCGCGAATGCCTGGCTCGTCAGGTCGTACCAGCTCTTGCCGACGTCGCCCTCGCCGCACAGGCCGGCGGCCGCATCCTGCGCGGTCGCGGTCGTGTTGCGCAGTTCCTCGATGAAGATCGCGTCCGCGCGGCGCAGCAGGTCCGCGAATTCGCGCTTCACTTCGCCGAGAATCCGCACGCCGAGGCCCGGGCCCGGGAACGGATGGCGGTACACCATCTCCGGCGGCAGGCCGAGCGCGACGCCCAGCTCGCGCACCTCGTCCTTGAACAGGTCGCGCAGCGGTTCGAGCAGCTTCAGGCCGAGCGTTTCCGGCAGGCCGCCGACGTTGTGGTGGCTCTTGATCGTCGTCGCCTTCTTGGTCTTCGTGCCGCCCGATTCGACCACGTCCGGATAGATCGTGCCCTGCGCGAGCCACTTCGCCTTCGCCAGCTTCTTCGCCTCGGCCTGGAACACCTCGACGAACTCGCGGCCGATGATCTTGCGCTTCGCTTCCGGATCGGTCACGCCGGCCAGGTGGCCGAGGAACTGGTCGGACGCGTCGACGTGCACGACCTTCGCGTGCAGGCGGCCCTCGAACATGTCGAGCACCATCTTGCCTTCGTTCAGGCGCAGCAGGCCGTGGTCGACGAACACGCAGGTGAGCTGGTCGCCGATCGCGCGATGGATCAGCGCGGCCGCGACACTCGAGTCGACCCCGCCCGACAGGCCGAGAATCACTTCCTCGTCACCAACCTGCTCGCGGATCTTCGCGACGGCTTCCTCGATGTGGTTGCTCATGATCCAGTCGGGCTTCGCACCGGCGATCTGCAGCACGAAGCGTTCGATGATCTGGCGGCCCTTCACCGTGTGCGTGACTTCCGGGTGGAACTGCACCGCGTAATAGCCGCGCGCCTCGTCGGCCATGCCGGCGATCGGGCAGCTCGGCGTCGACGCCATCAGCACGAAGCCCGGCGGCAGCTCGGCAACCTTGTCGCCGTGGCTCATCCAGACCTTCAGCATCCCGTGGCCTTCGGACGTCGTGAAATCCTCGATGCCGTCGAGCAGGCGCGTATGGCCGTGCGCGCGCATTTCCGCGTAACCGAATTCGCGATGGTCGCTCCACTCGACCTTGCCGCCGAGCTGCACGGCCATCGTCTGCATGCCGTAGCAAATGCCGAGCACCGGCACGCCGAGATCCCACACGGCCTGCGGCGCGCGCAGCTGGTGGTCTTCGTACGTGCTCGCGTGGCTGCCCGACAGGATCACCGCCTTCGGCGCGAACTCGCGGACGAAGTCGTCGGACACATCGTTCGGATGGATTTCGCAGTAGACATGCGCTTCGCGCACACGTCGCGCAATCAGTTGGGTGACTTGCGAACCGAAGTCGAGAATCAGGATTTTGTCGTGCATGGCTGCGGACGGGAAGAAGAGAAAAAGAAAAGCAGCGCATCATTTGCATCATGCGCTGCGTCAATAGCATGGACAGCGGCGTCGGGCGGAAGGCGGCTCGCGCGACGCATGGCCGGTCAATCCTGCATCGGCGGGCGCTCGTCGAGTGCGACGGTGCCTGACGACGAGCCGGATGCGGCCGGCGACGGTGCGGCGGCCGCCGCGGGACGGCTGACGACGGGTTCGGCGCGCGGCGCCCCGGACGAGGCGGCCGTCGCCATCGCGGGCTCGGCCGGACGCGCCGCCGGCGCGCGCGCCTCGAGCGCCTGCGCCTTTTCGCGCCGGCGCACGGCCGAAGCGAGCCGCACGCCGCCGAGGCCGAGCACGATCAGCGCGACGCCGGCCACGGCCGACAGCACCCTGCCGGCGGCCGCGAGCGCCGGGCCGCTGCCGGTGCCGATCGACCAGACGATCGTCAGCGCGCCGGTCAGCCAGTACACGTGGCCGACCGACCGCGCGACGGGCGCCGTGAGATCGCCGTTGAACGCTGCATGAAACGCAAGCCACGCGAGCCCGAGCAACGCGATGCCGAACGCCTGGCCGAGCATCGCCGGCTGGACGTTCGCGAGCTGCAGCGCGTTGAAGAGCGACTGCCAGGGCGTCAGCACGAACAGCACGCCGAACGCCAGCAGCAGCACAGCGTCGACGATCAGCACGGCTCGCAGCAGCGGTTTCATCGCGATCAGTCCACGTGGTAGTTCGGCGCTTCCTTCGTGATCTGCACGTCGTGCACGTGCGACTCGCGCATGCCCGCGGCAGTGATCTGGACGAATTCGGCCTTGTCGTGCAGCTCGTCGATCGTGCGGCAGCCGCAGTAGCCCATGCTGGCGCGCACGCCGCCGACCAGTTGGAACAGGATCGCGTTGACCGAGCCCTTGTACGCGACGCGGCCTTCGATGCCTTCCGGCACGAGCTTGTCGATGTTCGCCGAGTTGTCCTGGAAGTAGCGGTCTGCCGCGCCGTCCTTCATCGCACCGACCGAGCCCATGCCGCGATACGACTTGTACTGGCGGCCCTGGTACAGGAACACGTCGCCCGGCGCCTCTTCGGTGCCCGCGAACATGCTGCCCATCATCACCGCGTTCGCGCCGGCCGCAAGGGCCTTCGACACGTCGCCCGAGAAGCGCACGCCGCCGTCGGCGATGCACGGCACGCCCGTGCCCTTCAGCGCTTCCGCGACGTTCGCGATCGCGCTGATCTGCGGCACGCCGACACCCGCGACGATACGCGTCGTGCAGATCGAGCCCGGGCCGATACCGACCTTGACCGCGTCCGCGCCGTATTCGACGAGCGCCTTCGCGGCGGAGGCCGTCGCGATGTTGCCGCCGATCACCTCGACGTGCGGGAAATTCTGCTTGACCCAGCGGACCCGCTCGAGCACGCCCTTGCTGTGGCCGTGCGCGGTGTCGACGACGATCACGTCGACGCCGGCCTGCACGAGCAGCTCGACGCGCTCTTCGTTGTCGGGGCCGACGCCGACCGCCGCGCCTGCGCGCAGCTTGCCGTGTTCGTCCTTGCAGGCGTCCGGGTGCTCGGTCTGCTTCGTGATGTCCTTGACGGTCATCAGGCCGCGCAGTTCGAACGCGTCGTTGACGACCAGCACGCGTTCGAGACGGTGGCTGTGCATCAGCGCCTTCGCTTCGGCGAGCGGCGTGCCTTCCTTGACCGTGACGAGGCGCTCGCGCGGCGTCATGATCGACTTGACCGGCTCGTCGAGACGCGTTTCGAAACGCAGGTCGCGGTTCGTGACGATGCCGACGAGCTGCGGGCCCTCGACGACCGGGAAGCCCGAAATGCCATGCTGGCGCGACAGCGCGATCACGTCGCGCACCTTCATCTGCGGCGGCACCGTGATCGGATCGCGGACGACGCCCGATTCGAAGCGCTTGACCTTCGCGACCTCGCGAGCCTGCTCGGCCGGCGTGAGGTTCTTGTGGACGATGCCGACCCCGCCCTGCTGCGCCATCGCGATCGCGAGGCGACCTTCGGTGACCGTATCCATGGCGGCGGACACGAGCGGCATGTTCAGGGAGATGTTGCGGGTCAGCTTGGTCTTGAGGCTGGTGTCGCGCGGGAGAACGTCGGAGAAGGCGGGTACGAGGAGCACGTCATCGAAAGTGAGTGCTTTTTGGATCAGACGCATGGCAAATCCTATGGGCGCAAAAGCGAATTATACGCGAAGCGCTGCGAATTTTCACAACACGAACAACGGCTTAGCCGTTTTCGGGCCGACGGGGGCCGAATCGTTCGGATTGCCGTTCGGTTCGGTTTCGATCGCCTTTCGTTTCACCGCCGCATCGAACCATTCGCGCAACGGGCCGCGATACGGCAGGCTCGCCTGTTGCAGACAGCCCACGCGACGCCGGGCAAACCGGCGCACGGCCGGTATTGCCGGCCGCCGCGTGGGCTGCGTCAGCCTCATGGTCATCGCGCCCCACATGCCGGCAAACGCCGAGAACGCGCGGCCGGCGCCATGCCGCCGAAGTCGCCCACCCACCGTGCCGCGCGCGCCCTTTTCGCGTCGAGCGGCACGCGACCAGCCATGCGTCGCGCGTCCTGTAGTGAGACGAATCGTCATGCCGGCCACCTCCTTCCAAAGGATGTCCGGGCACCGCATACGAGGCCGTGCGGGTGGTGCTAGATTAGGGTCGGACATCGGCCGCAGGGAGTGACAAGAGTGGCGGAATTCGGATGGATTCGCTGATCACGGCGGCCGCGCGCGCGCTCGCGGCCGGTGACGCGCTCGGCGCACTGAACCGTGTCGCGTTGCGCGACGATGCGCCGGCGCTCGCGCTACGCGGCATCGCGATGGCGCAGCTCGGCGATTTCGAACGGGCGCGCGCGCTCGTACGCGACGCGGCGCGCGCCTTCGGCGCGAAGGAAGCGGTAGCGCGTGCGCGCTGCGTCGTCGCGGAAGCCGAGATCGCGCTCGCATCGCGCGACCTTCGCTGGCCGGCACACGCGCTCGATGCGGCCTGCGCGACGCTCGACGCACACGGCGATCGCGCGAACGCAGCACATGCGCGCTATCTCGGCGTACGCCGGCTGCTGCTGACCGGCCGCCTCGACGAGGCCGAGCAGTTGCTCGCCAATCTCGACCCCGCACCGCTGCCCGCCGCATCACGCGCCACCCACGCACTGATCGCGGCCGGCATCGCGATGCGCCGCATCCGTACGCGCGCGGCCCGCGAAGCGCTCGCCCGGGCGCGCGCGGCCGCCCGCGACGCCGGCATCGCCGCGCTGACGGCCGAGGTCGACACGGCGGCGCGCGTGCTCGACGCACCCGCCGCGCAACTCGTCGTGCGCGGCACGTCGCGGCTCGTGCAGCTCGACGAAGTCGAGACGCTGTTCGCGTCGAACACGCTCGTCGTCGATGCATGCCGCCACACGGTGCGCGATGCCCGCACGACCGTGTCGCTCGCGCGTCGGCCCGTGCTGTTCATGCTCGCCCGCGCGCTCGGCGAGGCATGGCCGGCCGACGTGTCGCGCAATGCGCTCGTTGCTGCCGCGTTCCGCGCGAAACATGCCGACGCCTCGCATCGTGCGCGCCTGCGCGTCGAGATCGGCCGGCTGCGCGCGGTGTTGCGGCCGCTCGCGAACATTGTCGCGACGCCGCGCGGCTTTGCGCTCGAACCGCTCGGCGTACGCGAAACCGTCGTCCTCGCACGGCCGGCCGACGATCGCCACGCGGCCATGCTTGCGCTCCTCGCCGACGGCGAAGCATGGTCGAGTTCCGCGCTGGCGCTCGCGCTCGGCACGAGCCAGCGCACCGCACAGCGCGCGCTCGACGCGCTCGCCGGGGCGGGCAAGGTGCAGGCGCTCGGCCGCGGCCGAGCGCGCCGCTGGACGACGCCGCCGCTGCCCGGATTCGCGACGACCTTGTTACTCCCCGCTCCGCTGCCGGACGATTAGGATGACGTCACCGATCGACGACGAGGTGACGAACATGAAACGCTCACATGCAGACATCATTCGCGAATATGGCCCGTTTCCGGGTGTCGACGGCGTGCACGGCGTCACGTTCGACGGGCGGCACGTGTGGTACGCGTCCGGCGACAAGCTGAACGCGCTCGACCCGGAGCGCGGCACGACCGTCCGCTCGCTCGACGTCGCCGCGCACGCGGGCACCGCGTTCGACGGCCGCCACCTGTTCCAGATCGTCGAGGATCGCATCGAGAAGATCGATCCCGAATCGGGCCGCGTGCTCGCGACGATCCCGGCCCCCGGCGGCGGCGGCAACTCGGGGCTCGCGTGGGCCGAAGGCACGCTGTGGGTCGGCCAGTACCGCGAACGCAAGATTCATCAGGTGGATCCGCAATCGGGCGCGGTGCTGCGCACGATCGAATCGAACCGCTTCGTCACCGGCGTGACGTGGGTCGACGGCGAGCTGTGGCACGGCACCTGGGAAGCCGACCAGAGCACGTTGCGCCATGTCGACCCGCTCACCGGCCAGGTGCTGGAACAGGTCGACATGCCGCCCGGCGTCGGCGTATCGGGGCTCGAATCCGACGGCCGCGACCGTTTCTACTGCGGCGGCGGCAACAGCGGCAAGCTGCGCGCCGTGCGGCGCCCGGCACGCGCATCGGGCGACGGCGCCGACGCAACGCCCGGTCAGGCGGACGATCGCCCCGCCGCGGATCGCAGCCGTACCTGGCCGTGACCGCAGAGGCATCTCGCGGTACCGCCGCCTCGTCGCCCCAGGCCCCGCCCCGAGTGCAGGAATGAACAAGACGACGCCCGGCCGGCGTCGCTAGGATGTGCGCTCGTCAGTCACGTGTTCGGAGCGGTCGATGCAGCGCGGTGTGGTTTATGGAGTCCTGGCAGGCGCCCTGTGGGGCATGGTGTTTCTCGTTCCGCGGCTGCTGACCGACTTCTCGCCGCTGCTGCTGAGCGCCGGCCGCTACGCGATGTACGGCCTCGTGTCGCTCGCGGCCGCGCTGCCGGCCGCCCGTTCGCTGCTCGCGCGGCTGACCCGCGACGATCTCGTCGCCCTCGTGAAGCTCGCCGTCGTCGGCAACGTGGCGTACTACATGCTGCTGTCCGGCGCCGTGCACCTGATCGGCATCGCGCCCAGCTCGCTGATCGTCGGCGTGCTGCCCGTCACGGTCACGCTCGCGGGCCTCGGCGATCACGGTGCCGTACCGCTGCGGCGCCTCGCCGCGCCGCTCGCGCTGGTGATCGCGGGCATCGTCTGCATCAACGTCGACCTGTTCACGTCCGAGGCCGCGCATGCGACGACGCTCGGCGAGAAGCTCGCGGGCATCGGGTGCGCGGCGGGCGCGCTCGCAAGCTGGACCTGGTATGCGATCGCGAACGCCCGCTATCTGCAGCGCCATCATCGTTTCGGCGGCAACGAGTGGTCGGTGCTGTGGGGCGTCGTGACCGGCCTGATCGGCGGGCTCGTCTGGATCGCGATCCTCGCGCTGCCGGCCGGCACGGTGCAGGCGGCCGTCCCGGCGGCGCGCTGGCACCTGTTCTGGCTGCTGAACCTCGTGCTCGCGATCGGTGCGTCATGGCTCGGCAACGGGCTGTGGAATGCCGCGTCGAAGCGGCTGCCGCTGACGCTGTCGGGCCAGCTGATCGTGTTCGAGACCGTTTTCGCGATGCTTTACGCGTTCGCGTACGACCGGCGGATGCCGCATGCGCTCGAGATCGCCGCGCTCGTGCTGCTGCTCGCGGGGGTATACGGCTCGGTGCGCCGGCACGGCGACATGCCCTCGGGCGGCAATACGCCGGACGCGACGCCCGGCGCGAACGCCGCGGCGCACTGAGCGTCGCCGCATCTGGTCAGACGAATCGACGTGAAAGGCGCGTCAGCGCGCGTCCTTGTGCATCCACTTGCGGCCCTCGATGGAGCCGTCGCGGCGCGACTTGTCGACGCGCCGCTGGCGCGCGAGCTTCGGATCGACGATCAACGGACGGTAGATCTCGACACGGTCGTGGTCGGCGAGCAACGCGTCGAGCGGCGCAAGCTTGCCGTACACGCCGGTCTTTGCGGTCGCGAGGTCGATTTCCGGGTGCAGCGCGAGCACGCCGCTCGCGTCGATCGCCGCGCGAACGGTCGCCCCGTCGGGCAGCGACAGCGGAATCAGCGTCTGGCGATCCGGCAGCGCATAGCAGACTTCGATCGACAGCATCGCGTCAGCCCTTCCCGTAGCGCTGGTCGGCGCGTTTCACGAACGAATCGACGAACGTGTTCGCGATGTGGTTGAACACGGGGCCGATGATCTTCTCGAGCAGGATGCTCGAAAATTCGTAGTGCAGCGAAAATTCGATCTTGCAGGCGTCGGCACGCAGCGCGGTGAAGCGCCACGAACCCGTGAACTTCTTGAACGGGCCGTCCGCGAACTCCATGTCGATCCGCACCGGGCGCTGCTGCGAGTTGCGCGTCGCGAAATGCTGCTTGATGCCCTTGAAGCTGATGTCGATGCGCGCTTCCATCCCGCTCTCGTCCTGACGGCGGATCTCGACGCCGCCGCACCAGGGCAGGAAATTGGGGTAGTCGGCCACATCGGTGACGAGGTCGAACATCTGTTCCGCCGAATGACGGATCAATACGGTTTTCTGGACATCTGCCATAAATCGCGCGGCATCGCTCTAGGTGAGAACGCAAGCCGGGCGATTCCCGCCCCGCTTTGCTAAAATCGTGATTTTAAACGAGTTGGCCCGATCCTTTCATGAGCATCATCGACAACAGGAAAGCGCACTTCGATTATCACATCGAGGAACGCTACGAGGCGGGGCTCGTGCTCGAGGGCTGGGAAGTCAAGGCGCTGCGCGCCGGGCGCGGCCAGATCAAGGAAGGCTACGTCGTCGTGAAGAACGCCGAGATCTTCCTGATCGGTACCCATATCAGCCCGCTGCCCGAAGCCTCGACGCACATCAAGCCCGACCCGGTACGCACGCGCAAGCTGCTGCTGCACCGCGAGGAAATCAAGAAGCTGATCGGCAAGGTCGAGCAGCGCGGTTACACGCTCGTGCCGCTGAACTTCCACTACAAGGGCGGTCGCGTGAAATGCGACATCGCGCTCGCGAAGGGCAAGAAGCTGCACGACAAGCGCGAAACCGAGAAGAAGCGCGACTGGGAACGCGAAAAGGCGCGCATCATGCGCGCCGGCACCTGACACGCACCGCGCGCGTCACAAACGACACGGCCCGCTCGAAGCGGGCCGTATTGCGTTGTACGGGCAAAGCGTGGATGCCGGCCACCCGGCTTTAACCGGGGCCGCGGCCGGCACGCAATCGCCCGCTTCGGCCGGCGACAGGCATGGCCCGAGCCTCTCCCACGCCCCGGCCGCGCGACGATTCGCCGCAGGCCGATCGCGCGCCGCGCAGGCCCGCCGCACCTGGCGGGTGCGGCTCAGGCCTTCCCGCCGGCGGCCGACCCCGCGTTT
Organism: Burkholderia sp. MSh2; assembly: GCF_000731655.1. NCBI lineage: Bacteria > Pseudomonadati > Pseudomonadota > Betaproteobacteria > Burkholderiales > Burkholderiaceae > Burkholderia > Burkholderia sp. MSh2. Next base: position 10,299 of record NZ_JPGM01000049.1, read on the forward strand.
TTGACGATCGTCAGCGCCGACGAGATCGCGGTGCCGAGATCCGACAGGTTCGACGGCACGATCAGCGTATTGCCCTGCTTCGCGAGATTCGAGAACGCGCCGACATATTGCTCGGCGACCTTCAGGTTCACCGCATCCATCCCGCCCTGCGACTGGATCGCCTGCGCGATCTTCTGGATCGCCTGCGCGTTCGCCTCGGCCACCGCCAGAATCGCGGCTGCCTGGCCCTGCGCCTGGTTGATCGCGGCCTGCCGCTCGCCTTCGGATTTCTGGATCGCCGCCTCGCGCGCACCCGACGCGAGGTTGATCTGTTCCTGCTTGCGGCCTTCCGACGCGGCGATCAGCGCGCGCTTTTCACGCTCGGCGGTGATCTGCGCCTGCATCGCGTGCAGGATTTCCTTCGGCGGCGTGAGATCCTTGATTTCGTAGCGCAGGACCTTCACGCCCCAGTTCGCCGCGGCCTGATCGAGCGCCGACACGATGTTGTGGTTGATGAAGTCGCGCTCCTCGAACGTCTTGTCGAGCTCGAGCTTGCCGACCACCGAACGCAACGTCGTTTGCGCGAGCTGCGTGATCGCGAGCACGAAGTTGCTCGATCCGTACGACGCCTTCATCGGATCGGTCACCTGGAAGTACAGCACGCCGTCGACCTGCAGCTGCGTGTTGTCGCGCGTGATACAGACCTGGCTCGGCACGTCGAGCGGAATTTCCTTCAGCACGTGCCGGTAGGCGATGCGATCGACGAACGGCAGCACGATGTTCAGCCCCGGCGACAGCGTCGCGTGATAGCGCCCGAAGCGTTCGAGCACCCACGCGTGCTGTTGCGGCACGATCTTCACCGTCTTCGACACGATCACGATCGCGATGACGAGCAGGACAACCCAGATGATCAGCGAATCCATGAAATATTCCCTCCTTGTTGTACCGGCAGGCGGTCAGCCCGCGGGTTTCGCCACGACCACGAGACAATTGCCGCGTACGGCGCTTACCTGATACACATGCGCATCGGTACGCTCGCCGTTCGCGAGCTCGACGTCCCAGTCGGCGCCGCGATACTGCACGCGGGCGCGGCCGTCACGCCATGCATCGACCGTGACGGTCGAGCCGATATCGAGATTGACGTCGGGATTCGTCGACGTGTCGCGCTTCTGCTTGCGGCCGAGCCCCGAACGCCGCAGCACGATCATCGCGACGATCGCGACCGCGGCCGCCGCGCCGAACTGCACGTGCGGCGCGAATCCGGCCAGCTGCAGCAGGCCGCCCGCGAGAAAGCCGAGCGCGATCATCAGCAGGTAGAACGTGCCCGTGAGCAACTCGGCCACGACCAGCACGCCTACCGCGACCCACCAGAACAGATGCCCCGACATCATTGTGGTCTCCAGAAAAACGTCGCTCACGCTCGCTGCTTCGCATGAGGCCGGAGTACGCGCCGAAGCGCGGCTCCGGATCGACATGTTCGTCGCGCCGAGGGGGCGGTCGACCCGCCTGGATCGGCCCGACGCGTACCGACAAACAAAAACACCCCGGTGCTACCGGGGTGTTTATAGCATGAAGCTTGCATTTTGCCTTCAGCGAAAGCGCGGTGCCACCGCCCTTTCGCCGAGGATGCGTTACCGGACGTTACTTCCGGTTCGCGAGCGCCTGCCACGTATCGATGATCGTGTCGGGGTTCAGCGAGATCGACACGATGCCTTCGTCGGTCAGCCACTGCGCGAAGTCCGGGTGATCGGACGGGCCCTGGCCGCAGATGCCGACGTACTTGCCCATCCTGCGGCAGGTGTCGATCGCACGCTTCAGCAGGAACTTGACGGCCGGGTCGCGCTCGTCGAAGTCGACGGCCAGCAGTTCCATGCCCGAATCGCGGTCGAGGCCGAGCGTGAGCTGCGTGAGGTCGTTCGAGCCGATCGAGAAACCGTCGAAGAACTGCAGGAAATCTTCGGCGAGGATCGCGTTGGTCGGGACTTCACACATCATCACGAGGCGCAGGCCGTTTTCGCCGCGCTTCAGGCCGAACTTCTCGAGCAGGCCGACGACACGTTCCGCCTGCTTCACGGTCCGCACGAACGGCACCATGATCTCGACGTTGGTCAGGCCCATTTCGTCGCGCACGCGCTTCAGTGCACGGCACTCCATCTCGAATGCCTGCGCGAAGTCTTCGGCGATGTAGCGCGACGCGCCGCGGAAGCCCAGCATCGGGTTTTCCTCGTCCGGCTCGTAACGCGAACCGCCGATCAGCTTCTTGTACTCGTTCGACTTGAAGTCGGACAGACGCACGATCACGGGCTTCGGATAGAACGCCGCCGCGATCGTCGCGACACCTTCCGTCAGCTTGTCGACGTAGAACTGACGCGGCGACGCATGGCCGCGCGCGACGCTCTCGACGGCCTTCTTCAGGTCCTGGTCGATGTTCGGGTACTCGAGGATCGCCTTCGGGTGAACGCCGATGTTGTTGTTGATGATGAACTCGAGACGCGCGAGACCCACGCCGCCGTTCGGCAGTTGCGAGAAGTCGAACGCGAGCTGCGGGTTGCCGACGTTCATCATGATCTTGACCGGGATTTCCGGCAGTTCGCCGCGCTGCACTTCCGTGACTTCCGTCTCGAGCAGGCCGTCGTAGATCTTGCCTTCGTCGCCTTCCGCGCACGACACGGTGACGAGCGCGCCGTCCTTCAGGATGTCGGTCGCATCGCCGCAGCCGACCACCGCCGGCACGCCGAGCTCACGCGCGATGATCGCCGCGTGGCAGGTTCGTCCGCCACGGTTCGTGACGATCGCGGCCGCACGCTTCATTACCGGCTCCCAGTTCGGGTCGGTCATGTCGGCCACCAGCACGTCGCCCGGCTGCACACGTTCCATTTCCGACGGATCCTGGATCACGCGCACGGGGCCCGCACCGATCTTCTGGCCGATCGCGCGGCCCGTCGCCAGCACCTGCGACTGGCCCTTCAGCTTGAAGCGCTGCTCGGCCTTGCCGGTTGCCTGGCTCTTCACGGTTTCCGGGCGCGCCTGCAGGATGAAGATCTTGCCGTCGCGGCCGTCCTTGCCCCACTCGATGTCCATCGGACGCTGGTAGTGCTTCTCGATGATGACCGCGTACTTCGCCAGCTCGATCACGTCTTCGTCGGTGATCGAGTAGCGGTTGCGCTGTTCGTGCGATACGTCGACCGTCTTCACGCGGCCCGGCTCGCCCGGCTGCGTGAACTCCATCTTGATCAGCTTCGAGCCGATCGAGCGGCGGATGATCGGGTATTTGTCCTGAGCGAGCGTCGTCTTGAACACATAGAACTCGTCCGGGTTCACCGCGCCCTGCACGACCGTTTCACCCAAGCCGTAGCTCGACGTGATGAACACGGCGTCCTTGAAGCCCGATTCGGTGTCGATCGTGAACATCACGCCGGCTGCGCCGACGTCCGAGCGGACCATGCGCTGCACGCCGGCCGACAGCGCGACCTCGGCGTGCGTGAAGCCCTTGTGCACGCGATACGAGATCGCGCGGTCGTTATACAGCGACGCGAACACGTGCTTCATGCGGTCGAGCACGTCCTCGATGCCGACGACGTTCAGGTACGACTCCTGCTGGCCGGCGAACGATGCGTCGGGCAGGTCTTCCGCGGTCGCGGACGAACGCACGGCGAACGACAGCTCGCTCGGCGAACCGTTCTTCAGGACTTCGAACTGCGCGCGGATTTCCTGCTCGAGGCGGGCCTGCATCGGCGCGTCGACGATCCACTTGCGGATTTCGGCACCGGCTTCCGCGAGCGCCTTCACGTCGTCGATGTCGAGCGACTCGAGACGCTTGGCGATACGATCGGTCAGGTCGTTGTGCTTGAGGAAATCGCGGAACGCGAGCGCGGTCGTGGCGAAACCGGTGGGTACGCGAACGCCTGCCTCGGAAAGCTGGCTGATCATCTCGCCGAGCGACGCATTCTTGCCGCCCACGATCTCCACATCGGTCATCCGCAACTGCTCGAACGGAATTACATACGCCTGGTCCTTTGCGACGTTTGCTGCGTTAGTCATACAAGCCCCTAAGTGTGAAAAAAATGCTCGATCGCGCAAGTGGGCTCGAACGCGGGCGCTTGCAAAAAAGCGCGGCGCGTCTTGCGCAACCTGTTAGATAAACACTCGCAGCGGCGAAAAATATTCCGACCCGATTTGCAAAAATCCCGGCAGAAGGGCGATAGTTGCAGCCATATCGCCAAACTTGCCGGGAATTTTCGAATCGGGCGGCGCAGCCGGGGGCGCCGTTCGCGCCCTACCCCCGCAATTGCTTATCCAACAGGTTGCCGCTATTCTACCGTGCCGGCTGCCGGATGTGGCGCGACCTTGTCACTGCGCCTGGAGGCGAACCTCCAGCCGCCCGCGCAACCGCCCTTCACGTTCGACGCCCAGATTCATGCTGCCTACCGTATTCATCGTCTCCGACGGCACCGGGATCACTGCCGAAACCTTCGCGCACTCGATCCTCTCCCAGTTCGACCAGAAATTCCGTCTCGTGCGCGTGCCGTTCGTCGACTCGCTCGACAAGGCCTACGCGACCGTCGAAAAGATCAACGAGGCCGCCGTGCACGACGGCCGCCGAGCGATCGTGTTCACGACGCTCGTCGACAGCGAATCGAACGACATCGTCAAGCGTTCGAACGCGCTCGTGCTCGACATGTTCCAGCGCTTCGTCGAGCCGCTCGAGCAGGAACTGGAGCTCAAGTCGAGTCACGCGATGGGTCGCGGCCACCAGAACGCGGACACCGAGGAATACAAGACCCGGATCGAGGCGATCAACTTCTCGCTCGCGCACGACGACGGCCAGTCGAACCGCAACCTGTCGGAAGCCGACGTGATCCTCGTCGGCGTGTCGCGCAGCGGCAAGACGCCGACGAGCCTGTATCTCGCGATGCAGTACGGCGTGAAAGCCGCGAACTACCCGCTGATTCCGGAAGACTTCGAGCGCGGCAAGCTGCCGTCGGCACTCGCCGCGCACCGCGAGAAGCTGTTCGGGCTGTCGATCGACCCGCAGCGCCTGTCGGAGATCCGCAACGAGCGCCGGCCGGGCAGCAAGTATGCGGCGCCCGAGAACTGCCGCTACGAGATCAACGAGGCCGAGGCGATGATGCGCCGCGAGGGGATCAAGTGGCTGTCGTCGACGCACAAGTCGATCGAGGAAATCGCGACGACCATCCTGCAGGAAATCCGTCTCGACCGGCAGTCGTACTGAGCGCCGGCGGCCGCGCGGCCGCCGCTGCAAACGCAAAGGCCGCGTTCATGAACGCGGCCTTTTTTCGTCGTACCCGGAGTGCGCGTCCGGCCGTCACCCGCGCCGTTGCTGGCGCACCTGCTCGAACAGGCAGACCGCCGCCGCCGCCGCGACGTTCAGCGACTCCATCCCGCCCGGCTGCGGAATCGTCACGCGATGCGTGGCCACCTCGCGCCAGTATGCCGACACACCCGCCCCCTCGTTGCCGAACACCCACGCCACAGGGCCCGACAGGTCGCACTCGTAAAGCGCCTGCGCGCCGTGCGAATCGGTCAGTGCAACCGGTACGTCGAGACGCTCGGCGAGCGCGGCGGCTTCGACGTCCTCGTGGATCGACAACAGGAAATGTGCGCCCATGCCCGAGCGAAGCACCTTCGACGACCAGGCGCACGCAGTGCCCGGCGCACAGAACACGTGGCGCACGCCCGCGGCCGCCGCGCTGCGCAGGATCGAGCCGACGTTGCCGGCATCCTGCACGCCGTCGAGCACGACCGACGTATGCGCGACGCGCGCCGGCAGCGGCTGCGCGGGCCGGTCGACGAGCAGCAGGAAGCCGACGCCGCTGACGACGTTCGACAACTGCCCGAACAGCGCGTCGGGCAGCGTGACGACCCGCTGCGCGTCGATGCGCGCGACGATCGCCTGCGCCTCGGCGTGGCCGAGCGCCCCTTCGGTCGCGACACACAGCTCCGGCATTGCGCCCGTATCGAGGTACGCGCTCGCGAGATGGAATCCTTCGAGCAGCGCCTGGCCGCTGCGGCGCTGATGCGACGTGGAGCCCGCGAGCGCCTTCAGGCGCTTGTACAGCGGGTTGTCGCGAGAGGTGATGCTTTTCATCGAATCAGATCAAGTGCGGCGCGAACCGGTGCGAACGAGCGACGGTGCGCTTCGCACGGCCCGTGCTCGCGCAGCGCGGCAAGGTGTTTCGCGGTGCCGTAGCCCGCATGCACGTTGAAGCCGTACACCGGGAAACGTTCATGCAGGTCGACGAGCATGCGGTCGCGCGTGACCTTCGCGAGGATCGACGCGGCCGAGATGCTCGGCACGAGTGCGTCGCCGCTGACGATCGCCTCGGCGCGCACCGTCAGCGTCGGGCAGCGGTTGCCGTCGATCTGCGCGAGCGTCGGCAAGACCGACAGGCCCTCGACGGCCCGCTTCATCGCGAGCATCGTCGCATGCAGGATGTTCAGCGTATCGATTTCGTCGACGCTCGCCGACGCGACGCAGTACGCGCGCGAACGCGCGACGATCAGGTCGTACAGTGCGTCGCGCTTCTTCGCGGACAGCGCCTTCGAATCGTCGAGGCCGTCGATCGGCTGCGCCGGATCGAGGATCACCGCGGCGGCCACTACCGGACCCGCGAGCGGGCCGCGGCCCGCCTCGTCGACCCCGCAGACGATCTCGTCTGGCCGGCTGAAGTCGAGGCCGCCCTGCATGTCGCTCGACGCACGGCGGCGTGGTGTGCGTGCCGCCGTCATACGCGCCTCTTGCGTTGTTCGAGCACGCGCACGACCGCTTCGGCCGCCTTCACGGCCGTGTTCTGCCGCAGCGAAAGGTGCATTTCGGTAAAGACGTCGGTCAGCGTGCGGCGGTTCGCGTCGTCGCGCAGCTGCGTGAGCGTCGCATCGGCGAGCGCCTCGGGCGTCGCGAAATGCTGCAGCAGCTCGGGCACGACGAAACGCCCCGCGAGGATGTTCGGCAAGCCGACATACGGCAGGTAGCCCTGCCGGCGCATGATCTGCCCGGTCAGCCAGGGCACCTTGTACGAGATCACCATCGGCTTCTTCAGCAGCGCGGCTTCCAGCGTCACCGTGCCGCTCTTCACGAGGATCGCGTCGGCCGCCGTCATCGCGACCTGCGAACGACCGTCGGTGATCGTCAGCGCGAGCTGCGGATGCGCGTCGACGAGCGGCCGCAGCAGCTCGCGCAGCGCGGGCGTCGCCGCCGGCATCACGAACCGCACGCCGGGCTCGCGTTGCTGCATCAGCGCCATCGCCGCGAAGAAGGTCGGGCCGATCAACCCGATTTCCGAGCGCCGGCTGCCCGGCAGCACCGCGATCACGGGGCCGTCGGCCGGCAGTCCCAGCGCGATGCGTGCGCCGTGCGTATCGGGTTCGAGCGGGATCTCGTCGGCCAGCGGATGGCCGACGTAGGTCGACGCGACGCCCGCCTTGTCGAGAAGCGCCGGCTCGAACGGGAACAGGCACAGCATGTGGTCGACGGACTTGGCGATCTTCTTGATCCGGCCGCCGCGCCACGCCCAGATGGACGGGCACACGAAGTGGATCGACGGGATGCCCGCGTCGCGCGCGGCCTGCTCGACGTTGAAGTTGAAGTCGGGCGCGTCGACGCCGATGAAGGCGTCCGGCCGCTCGGCGAGCAACTGGCGCTTCAGCTCGCCGCGAATCCGCAGGATCTCGGGAATCTGGCCCAGCGCCTCGACATAGCCGCGCACGGTCAGCTTGTCCATCTGCCAGTGCGAATCGAAGCCCTGCGCGATCATGCGCTGCCCGCCGATCCCGTAGTACTGGGCCGCTTCGGGCAGCCGCTCGCGCAGCCCGCCGAGCAGCGACGCCGCGAGCAGGTCGCCCGACGGTTCGCCCGCCACCATCGCGAGCCGGAGCTGATTGGTCGGAAGCGGCATCGCTTAGCGGATGATGCCGCGTTGCGACGCGTCGATGAACTCGACGAGCGCCTTCACGGGCACGTCGCCCTCGCCGCCCGCCACCGCCAGCTCGCGCAACTGCGCTTTCGCTTCCTCGAGCGACAGGCCGTTCTTGTACAGCAGGCGATACGCGCTGCGCAGCGCGGAGATCGCGTCGGGCGAGAAGCCGCGCCGGCGCAACCCTTCGACGTTGATCCCGTGCGGCTCGGCCTTGTTGCCGGCCGCGATCACGAACGGCGGCACGTCCTGCACGAGCGCCGATGCGCCGCCCAGCATCGAGTGCGCACCGATGCGCACGAACTGGTGAACGCCCGACATCCCGCCGACGATCGCCCAGTCGCCGATCTCGACGTGGCCGGCCATCTGCGCGTTGCTCGACAGGATCACGTGGCTGCCGACGCGGCAGTCATGACCGATGTGCACATAGGCCATGATCCAGTTGTCGTCGCCGAGCGTCGTCACGCCGCCATCCTGCACGGTACCCGTGTGGATCGTCGTGAATTCGCGGATCGTGTTGCGGCTGCCGATCACGAGCCGCGTCGGCTCGTCCTTGTACTTCATGTCCTGCGGACGGCCGCCGACCGACGCGTAATGGCCGATGCGGTTGTCCTCGCCGAGCGTCGTATGGCCTTCGATCACGCTGTGCGAGCCGATCGTCGTACGCGCGCCGATCGTGACGTGCGGACCGACGATCGCGTACGGACCGATCTCGACCGATTCGTCGATCTGCGCGCCCGGTTCGACAATCGCGGTGGGATGAATCCTGGTCATGCGCCGTTGCCTCTCGATGTGATGTGTCGCGTTGCGTTGCCTGTGCGTGCCGCGCCGCTCAGGGCGCCACGTCGGTCGTCTTGACCGTGCACATCAGTTCGGCTTCCGCCGCCACCTTGCCGTCCACTTCCGCCACCGCCTTGAACTTCCAGATGCCGCGGATGTAGCGTTCGAACGTCACGTTCAGAATCAGTTGGTCGCCCGGCTCGACCGGGCGCTTGAAGCGTGCGCCGTCGATCCCGACGAAGTAGTACAGCGTATTCTCAGGGTCCTTCGGCTGCTCTTCCGAGAAGGTCAGCAGCGCCGCGGCCTGCGCGAGCGCCTCGAGGATCAGCACGCCCGGCATCACCGGCCGCTTCGGGAAATGTCCCTGGAAGAACGGCTCGTTGATCGACACGTTCTTCAGCGCTTTGATTCCCTTGTGCGGTTCGAGTTCGAGCACGCGATCGACGAGCAGAATCGGGTAGCGATGCGGCAGCAGCGTGAGGATCTTGTGGATGTCGAGATTGATTTTTTCAGTGCTCATGATGGTTCGTCTCACGCAAATGCTGCGCGGTGGTGATGCAAAGGCTGAAGCGGGCCGCCATGCGGCCCAGTCTGGCAAACCGGGCCGGTTGCGCTGGCCGTGCCCGGTTCGAGGTCTCGCATGATGCGCTCAGGCTTGCGTGCCGCCCTGGGCGGCGAGCGCGGCTTCGAGCGCCTTGATGCGGTCGCGCAGCTTGTCGAGGTTGCGCACGAGCGCAGCGCTCTTGTTCCACTCGCCGTGGTCGACGGCCGGGAACGCGCTGGTATAGATGCCGGCTTTCGGCAGCGATTTCGATACGCCCGACTTCGCGGTGATGATGACGTAGTCGCCGAGCGTCACGTGGCCGGCGATCCCGGCCGCGCCGCCGATCATGCAGTGGCGGCCGATCGTCGTGCTGCCCGCGATGCCCGCGCTGCCGGCGATCACCGTGTAGGCGCCGATCCGGCAGTTGTGGCCGATCTGGACCTGGTTGTCGATCTTCACGCATGCCTCGATGACGGTGTCCGCCATCGCGCCGCGATCGATCGTCGTGTTCGCGCCGATCTCGACGTCCGGGCCGATCGTTACGCCGCCGACCTGCGGGATCTTGACCCAGCTGCCGGTGCGCGACTCGCCGTCGCCGACGAAATCCGGCGCGAAGCCGAAGCCGTCGGAGCCGATCACGGCGCCCGCGTGGATGATCGCGCGCGGGCCGATCTTGCAGCCGTGGTACACCGATGCGTTCGGATACAGGTGCGAGCCCGCGCCGACCGTCGTACCGCGGCCGACGAACACGTTCGCGTCGAGTTGCACGCCGTCTTCGATCACCGCGCCGGCCTCGACCGTCACGTGCGGACCGATCACCGCGCTCGCGGCGACCTGGGCGGCCGGATCGATCGTCGCGCTCGGATGCACGCCCGCCGCGCGCGGCGGCGCGGCCAGATCGATGAACATCTGCGCGACGCGCGCGAAGTACGCGTAGGGATTCGGCGTCACGATGAAGCCGCGCGGGCCGTCAGGCCGGCCGATCGCGGCCGCGCCCAGCTTTTCGAGATCCTTCGGCGCGATCAGCACCGCGCCGGCGCGGGTCGACTCGACCTGCGACAGGTACTTCGGATTCGCGAGGAACGCGAGCTGCTGCGGGCCTGCCTGGTCGAGCGGTGCGAGCCCGCCGACCGTGCACTGTGCGTCGCCGGCGATCTCGCCGCCGAACCGCTTTACGAGTTCCTCAAGCGTCAATGCCATTCGTCGTCTGCTCCGTTCAGTTCGTCGAGCCGGACGCGAGCGCCTTGAGCACCTTGTCGGTGATGTCGATGCGCGGGCTGACGTACACGGCTTCCTGCACGATCAGGTCGTAATTCTGCTGCTCGGCGATCTGCTTGATGACCTTGTTCGCCTTCTCGAGCACGGCCGCCAGTTCCTCGTTGCGACGCTGGTTCAGGTCTTCGCGGAACTCGCGCTGCTTGCGCTGGAAGTCGGTATCGAGCTGGGCGAGATCGCGCTGCTTCTGCGCGCGGTCGGCCGCCGACAGCGACGCGCCGTTCTTGTCCAGCGAATCGGACATCGATTTCAGCCGCGCTGCCAGGTCCTGCAGATCCTTGTCACGCTTCGCGAACTCGGCTTCGAGCTTCGTCTGCGCCGCCTTCGCGGGCGCTGACTCGCGCAGGATCCGATCCGAATTGACCGCCGCGATGCGGGCGACGTCCTGTGCGTGCACCGTCGCCGCGCCCAGGGCCAGCGCAACGGTCAGCGCGCACATCACTCGTTTCGAAAACTTACCGGTTAGCAAAATTACCCTCTCGTTGCTGTTGTCATGCGTTCCGTCAGAACGCCGTCCCGATCTGGAACTGGAATTTCTGGTACTGGTCGCCCTCGTGCTTCTGCAGCGGGAAACCGAGGCTGAGCTTCAGTGGGCCGATCGGCGAGATCCACGCAAGACCCACACCGTAGCCGTACCGCAGGCCGTTGGCGCCCGTACTCGTGCCGCCCGGCGCGTTACCCCACACGTTACCGCCGTCGAGGAACGTGAACACGCGCAGCGTCCGGTCGTAGCCGGTGCCCGGCAGCGGGAACGTCAGTTCGATGTTGCCAACGACCATCTTCGAGCCGCCGATCGGGTCGTTCGTCTTCGTGTCGCGCGGGCCCAGCGAGCTCGGCTCGTAGCCCCGCACGGAGCCGATACCGCCCGCGTAGTAGTTCTTGAAGATCGGGTACGGGTTGCCGATACCGTTGCCGTAGCCGCCCTGCAGGTTCATGCCCAGGATGAAGCCGCGCGAGAACGAGTAGTAGTACTGGGCCTGCAGGTCGGCCTTGTAGTACTGGATCTTGCCGACCGGCACGCCGTACTCCATGTTCGCCTGCGTGAAGTAGCCGCGGCTCGGAATCAGCGCGCTGTCACGTGCGTCGCGCGACCACGCGACCGTCAGCGGCACCGTGTTCGACACACGGCCGAACTCGGTCACGTAATCCTGGTAGCTCTGCGGCGTGTTCGTATCGACGTCGAGGCGGTTCTGCTCCAGGCCCGCGCCGAAATAGACGGTGTCGACTTCCGAGAACGGGATGCCGAACTTCAGGTTGCCGCCGGCGCTGATGATCCGGAAGCTCGAGTTGGTCGAATAGTAGAGCGGCTGGTACGTGCGGTAGTAGACGTCCGTGATCCGCTTGATGCCGTCGACCGTGAAATACGGATCGACCTGCGTGACGGTCAGCGTGCGGTAGCTCTTTGCGGTGTTGACGTTCACCGACAGGCTCGTACCCGAACCGAACACGTTGTCCTGCGACACGCCGGCCGACAGCACGACCTTGTCCGTCGACGAGAAGCCCGCGCCCAGCGTAATTGCGCCGGTCGGCTTTTCGTCGACCTTCACGTTCACGTCGACCTGGTCGTTCGTGCCTTCGACCGGCACCGTCGTCACGTCGACGTTGGTGAAGTAGCCGAGGCGGTTCACGCGATCCTTCGACAGCGCGAGGCGGTTCGAATCGAACCACGAGCTTTCGAGCTGGCGCATTTCGCGGCGCACCACTTCATCGCGCGTGCGCGTGTTGCCGACGACGTTGATACGGCGCACGTACACGCGGCGGCTCGGATCGACGACGAGGTTCAGGTTCACCTTGTGGTTCGCCTGGTCGATGTCCGGCTGCGCGTTGACGGTCGCGAACGCATAGCCGTATTCGCCGAGCTTGTCGACGATCGACTTCGTGGTCTGCTGCAGCTTTTCGGCCGAGAAGCGGTCGCCCGCCTTGATCTTGACCAGCTTGTTGAGTTCGGCCTCGCGATCGAGCAGGTTGCCCGACAGCTTGATGCCCGACACCGTGTACGGCTCGCCTTCGTGCAGCGTGACCGTCAGGTACATGTCCTTCTTGTCGGGCGAGATCGACACCTGGGTCGACTCGATGTTGAACTCGAGATAGCCGCGGTTCAGGTAGTACGAGCGCACGGCCTCGAGGTCGCCCGTCAGCTTTTCCTTCGAGTACAGGTCGTTCTTCGTGTACCACGAGAACCAGTTCGGCGTCGACAGCTGCATCTCGTCACGCAGCTTGCTGGTGCTGAATGCCTTGTTGCCGATGAAGTTGATCTGGCGGATCTTCGCGCTCGGGCCTTCGGCCACCGCGAACAGGATCGACACGCGGTTCGCGTCGACCGGCGTGATCGTCGTCTTGACCTCGGCCGCATAGAAGCCGCGCGTCAGGTACTGGCGCTTGAGTTCCTGCTCCGCCTTGTCGACGAGCGCCTTGTCGTAGTAGCGACCGTCGGCTAGACCGACCGCGCGCAGCGCCTTCGTCAGGTTGTCCTTGTCGAACTCCTTCGTGCCGGTGAAGTCGATCGACGCGATGGCCGGCCGCTCCTGCACCTGCACGATCACGACATTGCCCTGCGTGGCAATGCGCACGTCGTTGAAAAAGCCCGTCGCGTACAGCGCGCGGATTGCTTCGGATGCCTTGTCGTCCGTGAAGGTATCGCCCTGCTTGATCGGCAGATAGGCGAACACCGACCCCGCTTCGACGCGCTGCAGCCCCTCGATCTTGATGTCTTGCACCACGAACGGTGCCGCTGCATGCGCCGCGAGGCCGTGCGCGGCGAGCGCGGCCGCTGCAACTGTCTTAGGTACAAAGCGATGAGGTTTGAACAACATGCATCCCCAATATTTAGCTGCATCAAATCAGGCGGCTGCCGAGCGGCCGCCGCCTGACGCTTCAAAAATGGATTAACCGAGCCAGATCGTTGAACAGCGCGATCGCCGACAATGCGACGATGCAGATCAACCCGGCTCTTTGCAGAATCAGCTGCCAGCGCTCCGAGACGGCTTTCCCGGTCGCGGCTTCAACCGCATAATATAACAGATGCCCCCCGTCCAAAACGGGAATCGGCAACAAGTTCAGGACGCCAAGGCTAATGCTGACAAGGGCGAGGAACGACAGGAAGGCGGACGGACCGAGCCGCGCGCTCTTGCCCGCGTAGTCGGCGATCGTCACGGGGCCGGACAGGTTTTTCAGCGACGCATTGCCCGTGATCATCCGCCCGAACATCCGCAGCGAATACACGGAGATGTCCCACGTGCGGTGCGCGCCGAGCCGCAGGCTCTCGATCGGCCCGTAGCGCACGTCGACCGACGGCGCCTGCATCGCCAGCGCCGCACCGATGCGCCCGACCTGCTGGCCCGACTCGTCGTCGCGCTGCATCTGCGGCACGATCGACACCGCCCGTGCGGCGCCATTGCGCTCGATCTGCAGGTCGAGCGGCGCGCCCGCGTGGTGCTTGACGAAATCGATGAAGCGCGCCGCGCCGGCGATCGGCTTGCCGTCCAGTGCGACCAGCTTGTCGCCGGCCTTCAGGCCCGCCTGCTCCGCCGCGCTGCCGGGCTGCACCGATGCGACCGACAGCGTGCCGCCGCCGGCCTCGAAGCCGAGACGGGCCATGAAGTCGTCGTCGAGCTGGCTTTCGGGAATATTACGGAGATCGACGCGGAAATCGAACGTCGTGTTGCCGTCGCGCGCGCCGAGCACGATTTCGCGGTGATCGAACGCGGCCGCCAGCAACTTCCAGCGCAGGTCCGACCACGACCGCACCGGCTCGGACCCGCCGTCCTGCGCGTCGCCCGCGTGCACGTTGCGGATCGACACGATCGTCTCGCCGCCGTCGAAGCCCGCGCGCGCCGCCGCCGTGCCGGCGGCCGGCGGAGCGACGATCGCCGCCGGCTCGTTTACACCGGTGGCGAATACGACCGAAAACAGCACGATTGCCAACAGGAAGTTCGCAATCGGTCCGGCCGCAACGATCGCGATGCGCTTGTAGACCGACTGCCGGTTGAACGCCTGCCCGAGCTCTTCCGGCCGGATGCCCGGGCCGGGATCGCGCTCGTCGAGCATCTTCACGTAACCGCCGAGCGGCAGCGCGGACAGCGTCCACTCGGTGCCCGTCCGGCGGCTCACCCAGCGTGCGACGGGCTGGCCGAAGCCGATCGAGAAACGCAGCACCTTCACGCCGCACCAGCGCGCGACGCGATAATGTCCGTACTCATGCACGACGACCAGCACCCCGATCGCCACCGCAAACGCGATCAGTTCGACCAGCACGTTCATGAGCACCCCATTCAGACAGTGCGCTCCACGCGTGGCGCAGGCGCTTTCGCAATGATCGCGGCGGCGAGGCGGCGTGCCTCGGCATCCGCCGCCAGGACGTCCTCGAGCCCGTCGGGCGCACGGTTCGGCAGCGTGTTGAGCACCTCATCGACCGTCGCCGCGATCGCCATGAAGCCGATCCGGCGCTCGAGAAACGCTTCGACCGCCACTTCGTTCGCCGCGTTCAATGCGGCGCTCGCGATGCCACCCTCCTCGAGCGCCTTCAGTGCGAGCGCGAGGCACGGGAAGCGTGCGTAATCGGGCTTCTCGAACGACAGCTGGGCGATCTGCGCGAGGTCGAGCTGGTCGACGCCCGCATCGACGCGATCGGGAAACGCGAGCGCGTGCGCGATCGGCGTGCGCATGTCGGGGTTGCCGAGCTGCGCGAGCACCGAGCCGTCACGGTACGACACCAGCGAGTGGATCACGCTCTGCGGATGGATCAGCACGTCGATCCGGTCGCCCGGCAGCCCGAAGATCCAGTGCGCCTCGATCACCTCGAGGCCCTTGTTCATCATCGTCGCGGAATCGACCGAGATCTTGCGGCCCATCACCCAGTTCGGGTGCTTGCATGCCTCGTCCGGCGTCACGTCGACGAGCGTGGCCGGCTCGCGCGTGCGGAACGGGCCACCCGACGCGGTCAGGATGATCTTCGAGATCCCGCCGTGCTCGGTCGCTTCGCGCGGCATGCACTGGAAGATCGCATTGTGTTCGCTGTCGACCGGCAGCAGGATCGCGCCATGGTCGCGCACGGCGTCCATGAAGATCGCGCCCGACATCACCAGCGCTTCCTTGTTCGCCAGCAGGATGCGCTTGCCGGCACGCGCGGCCGCGAGGCTCGGCGCGAGGCCGGCCGCGCCGACGATCGCCGCGACCACCGTGTCGCAGCCGTCGCTCTTCGACACGTCGACGAGCGCCTGCGGCCCGTGCAGCACGGTCGTCCTGCTGCCCGCCGCGCGCAGCTTCGCATCGACCTGCGCGGCCGTCGCGGCATCGCCGACCACCGCCACCTCGGGCGCGAAGCGCAGGCACTGCTCGACCAGCTTGTCGCCGTTGCGGTGGGCGGTCAGCGCGTAGACCGAGAAGCGCTCGGGATGGCGCGCGACCACGTCGAGCGTGCTGTCTCCGATCGAGCCCGTGGAACCGAGCAATGTCAGACGTTTTTGCATAACAGAATTAGTGGTTTAACCAAGCAGCAGCATCGCGAGCGGCAGCACCGGCAGCAGCGCGTCGACACGGTCGAGCACGCCGCCATGGCCAGGCAGCAGTCCGCTCGAATCCTTCACGCCCGCCTGCCGCTTCAACAGCGACTCGAACAGGTCGCCGATCACGCTGTACGCGACCAGCAGGGTCAGTGCGGCCCACGCGCCCGGCATCCCGTAGCGCGCGGCAAATGCAGAAAACAGGGTCGGTTCGAACACGTGCGCAGCCATTGCCGCGCCGGCAACGACCAGCACGGCCAGCCAGCCGCCGATCGCGCCTTCCCAGCTCTTCCCGGGACTGATCGTGACGGCCAGTTTACGCTTTCCGAAGGCCTTGCCCGCGAAGTATGCGCCGATATCGGCCAGCCAGACGACCAGCAGCAGCGACAGCACGAACGGAACGCCCTGCGCGCGCGCCGCGACGAGCGCATGCCAGCAGGCGGCAAAGACCACGAGGCCCGCGGCCAGCAGGAACGGCCGCCATACGCCGCCCGCGAGTTCGGGCTTGCGCCGCAGCGCGAACGGGCCGACCAGCAGCCAGAACACGCCGGCGGCCATGAAAAGGGGACGGGATGCCGCCGCGTCGACGCCGAGCGGCGTCGTAGCCGCGAGCGCAAGCGCCGCGACGACCGCATAGACGATCGGGCCGGCGCCGCGAAGCTTCAGCAGGCGCGCCCATTCCCACGCGGCGAACACGAGGACGACGCCGATCAGCGCGCCGAATGCGGCGAGCGGTGCGAACAGCGTCACCGGCAGCAGGACGGCCAGCATCACGATCGCCGTGATCACACGGGTTTTCAGCATGAAAGGGAATCGGCGTTCTGCGATTGGGGTTCGAGCTGGGCGCTCGTGCGGCCGAAACGGCGCTCGCGCTCCGTATACGACGCCATCGCGTCCGCCAGTGCCGCGCCGTCGAAATCCGGCCAGTATTTGTCGGTGAAATAGAATTCGGCGTACGCGAGCTGCCACAGCAGGAAGTTGCTGACGCGCTGCTCGCCGCCCGTGCGGATGAAGAGGTCCGGCTCCGGCGCATAGGCCATCGCCAGGTGCGGCGCGAAGGCGTCCTCGGTCACTTCGACCTCGCGCCCCTCGCGCACGGATTGCTCGACGAGCTTCTTCGTCGCCTGCAGGATGTCCCACCGGCCGCCGTAGTTGGCCGCGATGGTGAGCGTCAGGCGGGTATTGCGCGCCGTCTTGGTTTCGGCGCGGCGAATCAGTTCGCGGATGCGCGGCTCGAAGCGCTCGAGATCGCCGACGACACGCAGGCGGATGCCGTTCGCATGCAGCTTGCCGATCTCGCGCTCCAGCGCGGTGATGAAGAGCCGCATCAGGAACGACACTTCGTCGGTCGGGCGCCGCCAGTTTTCCGAACTGAACGCAAACAGCGTCAGGTATTCGACGCCGGCGCGCGCGCAGCCCTCGACCACCGCCCGCACGGCGTCGACGCCGCGGGTATGCCCCGCGACGCGCGGCAGGCGGCGTTCGGTCGCCCAACGGCCGTTGCCGTCCATGATGATCGCGATGTGACGCGGCACGACGCCGACGTCAGGCACGCGAACGGTAGAGCTGGTATAAGTCATGGCCGTTGAGACAGTAAGGCGGGAAGAAGGCGGCGCGCGAGGACGGTCGTCAGACCGTCATGATCTCGGCTTCCTTGCTCTGCACGAGCTTGTCGACTTCGGCCACGTGCTTGTCGGTCAGCTTCTGCACGTCGTCGCTCGCGCGGCGCTCGTCGTCTTCCGAGATTTCCTTGTCCTTCACGAGCTTCTTCAGCGCTTCGTTCGCGTCGCGGCGCAGGTTGCGGATCGCGACCTTGGCCGTTTCGCCTTCGCTCTTCACGACCTTGGTCAGCTCGCGGCGGCGCTCTTCCGTCAGCGCGGGCATCGGCACGCGGATCAGGTCGCCCGACGTGGCCGGGTTCAGGCCCAGATCGGCTTCGCGGATGGCCTTCTCGACCTTCGCGACCATGTTCTTTTCCCACGGCTGCACGCCGATCGTGCGCGCATCGACGAGCGTCAGGTTCGCGACCTGCGAGATCGGCACCATCGACCCGTAGTAGTCGACCTGCACATGATCGAGCAGACCGGTGTGTGCACGGCCCGTACGGATCTTTGCCAGATCGTTCTTGAACGCTTCGATCGAGCGCTGCATCTTTTGCTCGACGCCCTTCTTGGTATCAGCGACACTCATTTCAACCTCCGAACCTTCAAACCTTCAAAGAACGCGGGCCCTGCCCGGCGCATCTCGCGCGCCGCGGCCGCCTGCCCGCATCCACGGGAGTTTACACGTGGACGAGCGTACCTTCGTCCTCGCCCAGCACGATGCGCTTGAGCGCGCCCGGCTTGTTGATCGAAAACACGCGAATCGGCAGCTTCTGGTCGCGGCACAGCGCGAAGGCCGTCGCGTCCATCACCTGCAGGTTGCGGCTGATCGCCTCGTCGAAAGTGATCGTCGTGTAGCGCGTGGCCGACGGATCCTTCTTCGGATCGGCAGAATATACGCCATCGACCTTGGTCGCCTTCAGCACGACCTCGGCGCCCACTTCCGAACCGCGCAGCGCGGCAGCCGTGTCCGTCGTGAAGAACGGGTTGCCCGTGCCGGCCGCGAAGATCACGACTCGGCCTTCCTCGAGCTGACGGATCGCGCGGGGGCGAATGTACGGCTCGACGACCTGGTCCATCCGCAGCGCGGACTGCACGCGCGCCTCGATGCCCGCGTGACGCATCGCGTCCTGCAGCGCCAGCGCGTTCATCATCGTCGCGAGCATCCCCATGTAGTCGGCGGTCGCACGGTCCATGCCGGCCGCGCCGCCCGCGACACCGCGGAAAATGTTACCGCCGCCGATCACGACCGCGAGCTGCGTACCGAGACGCACGACTTCGGCGATATCGGCCACCATCCGTTCGATCGTCGCGCGATTGATGCCGAAGGCATCGTCGCCCATCAGCGCTTCGCCGGAGAGTTTGAGGAGGACGCGTTTATAGGCATTGGACATAGGGGCTTCCGAGCGACGAGAGGATGACAACCACGAACTGTAGGGGCGAAATACTGATTCGGGCAAGCGCCGACGGTCGGACCGGGTTTCCCGGCCGGCCGGCAGCACCGCCGACCGCGGCGGAGCGGACGCCCGCCGCGGATACTGCCTGACTTGCTTGCTGCGTGCTGCTTACTGCTGCTTTGCTGCTGCGACTTGCGCGGCCACTTCGGCGGCGAAGTCGTCCTGGCGCTTCTCGATGCCTTCGCCGACGACGAACAGCGTGAACTTCTGCACTGCGGCATTCGCTGCCTTCAGCATCTGTTCGATCGTCTGCTTGTCGTTCTTCACGAACGTCTGGTTCAGCAGCGACACTTCCTTCAGGTACTTCTGGACGCTGCCGTCGACCATCTTCGCGACGATCTCGGCCGGCTTGCCCGATTCCGCAGCCTTCTGCTCGGCCACGCGGCGTTCCGTCTCGATCAGTTCCGCCGGCACGTCAGCCGACGACAGCGCGACCGGCTTCATTGCAGCGATGTGCATCGCGACGTCCTTGCCGACCTGCTCTTCCGCGCCCGTGTACTCGACGATCACGCCGATACGCGCGCCGTGCAGGTACGTTGCGATCTTGTTCGCGGTTTCGAAACGGACGAAACGGCGGATCGACACGTTCTCGCCGATCTTGCCGATCAGTGCCAGGCGCACTGCGTCGACCGTCGAGCCTTCGAGCGGCAGCGCCGACAGCGCGGCCACGTCGGCCGGATTCTGCGTTGCAACGAGTTCTGCAACCGTCTTCGAGAACGCGAGGAAGTCGTCGTTCTTCGCGACGAAGTCGGTTTCGCAGTTCAGCTCGACCAGCGCGCCTGCGTTGCCGCCGACGAACGATGCGACGACGCCTTCTGCCGTCACGCGCGATGCCGCCTTGCTCGCCTTGTTGCCGAGCTTGACGCGCAGCAGCTCTTCAGCCTTGGCCAGATCGCCGTCGGCTTCCGTCAGCGCCTTCTTGCACTCCATCATCGGTGCGTCGGTCTTTGCGCGCAGTTCTGCCACCATGCTTGCGGTAATTGCCGCCATCATTCGCTCCTTGAGTCTGTATTCACAACGCCGCCCGCTTGGACGCGAACGGCCGAGATTCGGTTCCGGACCCGCGCCGATTCGGCGCGATCAGGTCCGGCGCACAAGCTTAAAAAAAGGGGGCCTGTTGAGAGCCCCCTTTTTGCGCCGGCTCGGGGCCAGTTACGCGTTTTCCTCGACGTACTCGTCGTCGCCGCGTGCGGCCTGGACCACTTCGTTGACCGCGTTCGCACGGCCTTCGAGGATCGCGTCGGCCACGCCTTCGGCGTACAGCGCGACTGCCTTGCTCGAGTCGTCGTTACCCGGGATCACGTAGTCCACACCTTCCGGCGAGTGGTTCGTATCGACCACCGCGATGACCGGCACGCCCAGCTTGTTCGCTTCGGTCACGGCAATCTTGTGGTAGCCGACGTCGACGACGAAGATTGCGTCCGGAATGCCGCCCATGTCCTTCACGCCGCCGATCGACTTCTGCAGCTTCGCGATTTCACGCTCGAACAGCAGCGCTTCCTTCTTGCTCATCTTTTCGAGCTCGCCTGCCTCGACTGCCGCTTCCATGTCCTTCAGGCGCTTGATCGATACCTTCAGCGTCTTGAAGTTGGTCATCATGCCGCCGAGCCAGCGTGCGTTGACGAACGGCATGCCTGCGCGCTGCGCTTCCTGGGCGATCGTGTCACGCGATTGACGCTTCGTGCCGACGAACAGGATCGTGCCGCGGTTCGCTGCCAGCTGGCGCACGTACTTCTGTGCGTCCGTGAACATCGGCAGCGTCTTTTCGAGGTTGATGATGTGAATCTTGTTGCGGTGACCGAAAATGAACGGAGCCATCTTCGGGTTCCAGAAGCGCGTCTGGTGACCGAAGTGGACACCCGCTTCCAGCATTTGGCGCATCGTGACTGCCATGTAAATTCTCCACGAGGGTTGGGTCTTAAGCCGGCCGCCGTACCGCCGCGCGAACCCGCCCGAAGGGCGCGAATTCCGCGCGGCCGGCACCCTGGTTGCGCCGGCTTGCGATTCGGCACGTGCAAAATGCCCGTGCCGCAAGTCTTTCACCGCGATGCCACCCCTATTCCGGGGCGACATCGGCATTTGGATGTCGACTTAGCCAAAGAGTATAGCACGCCGATTTGTCCGCTCTCAAGTCGCCCACCACTTTCGCCTGCCGCGCGGCCGTCGGCCGGACAATCCGCGAAAACCCGCATCCGCTCGGCCGGCAGGGGCTGCGAGGCCCGCCATAAGGTGCGATAATCCGTCAATTCACCGCATTCCAGGCATACCTCGATGGCTATTACGCTCAAAAACGAACACGATATCGCCGAGATGCGCGTCGCCTGCCGTCTCGCGAGCGAAGTGCTCGACTTCATCACGCCGCACGTCGTCGCGGGCGTCACGACCGCCGAACTCGACCGCCTCTGCCACGAGTACATGCTCAACGAGCAGGGCACGGTCCCCGCGCCGCTGAACTACCAGCCGCCCGGCTACCCGCCGTACCCGAAGGCCACCTGCATTTCGGTCAACGACGTGATCTGCCACGGCATTCCCGGCGAAAAGGTGATCAAGAACGGCGACGCGCTGAACATCGACATCACCGTGATCAAGAACGGCTATTTCGGCGACACCAGCCGGATGTTCATCGTCGGCGAGGGTTCGATCCTCGCGAAGCGCCTCGTGCAGACCACCTACGAATGCATGTGGCTCGGCATCGACCAGGTCAAGCCCGGCGCGCACCTCGGCGACATCGGCTACGCGATCCAGAAGCACGCGGAAGCGCAGGGCTACAGCGTCGTGCGCGAATACTGCGGCCACGGCATCGGCACGGTGTTCCACGAGGATCCGCAGGTCGTCCACTACGGCCGCCCGGGCACCGGCATCGAGCTGAAGGCCGGGATGATCTTCACGATCGAGCCGATGATCAACGCCGGCAAGCGCGACATCCGCACGATGCCCGACCAGTGGACGGTCAAGACGCGCGACCGCAGCCTGTCCGCGCAATGGGAGCACACGGTGCTCGTCACCGAAACCGGCTACGAGGTGCTGACGGTCTCGGCCGGCACGCCGGCGCGCCCCGTGTTCGCCCAACCGGCGGCAGCGGTCTGAGCGCCGTCGCGCCAGCCCGCCCCGCCCGCACCTGAACGGCCGCCCATGAGCGCTCACGCCGCCCCCTCGCCCGAAGCGCTGTCGCGGCGCGCCGAATTCAAGGCCGCCAAGACCGACCTGCTCGAGCGCTTTCGCCGCGCGACCAACGTCGCGTCGCTGATGCACGCGCTGTCGAAACTGACCGACGAAGCGCTGAAGCGCGTGTGGGACGACTGCGGGCTGCCCGCGACGCTCGCGCTCGTCGCCGTCGGCGGCTACGGGCGCGGCGAGCTCGCGCCCCATTCCGACGTCGACATCCTCGTGCTGCTGCCCGACGCGCACGACCCGGCGCTCGACCCGCGCATCGAGCGCTTCATCGGAATGGCATGGGATCTCGGTCTCGAGATCGGCAGCAGCGTGCGCACGGTCGCGCAGTGCATCGAGGAGGCGTCGCAGGACGTCACGGTGCAGACCTCGCTGCTGGAAGCGCGCCGCATCGTCGGCAGCACCGCGCTGTTCGAGCGCTTCACGGTGCGTTACCACGAGGCGCTCGACGCACGTGCGTTCTTCACCGCGAAGGTGCTCGAGATGCGCCAGCGCCACGCGAAGTTCCAGGACACGCCGTACAGCCTCGAACCGAACGTGAAGGAAAGCCCGGGCGGGCTGCGCGACCTGCAGACGATCCTGTGGATCGCGCGCGCGGCCGGCTTCGGCAGCAGCTGGCGCGAACTCGACACGCGCGGCCTGATCACCGACCGCGAAGCGCGCGAGCTGCGCCGCAACGAAGGTTTCCTGAAGACGCTGCGCGCGCGGCTGCACGTGATCGCCGGCCGCCGCCAGGACATGCTCGTCTTCGACCTGCAGACGCAGGCGGCCGAAAGCTTCGGCTACCAGCCGACACAGACCAAGCGCACGAGCGAGCAGCTGATGCGCCGCTATTACTGGGCCGCGAAAGCCGTCACGCAGCTCGCGACGATCCTGATCCAGAACATCGAGGCGCAGCTCTTCCCCGCGACGAGCGGCATCACGCGCGTGCTGTCGCCGGACCGTTTCGTCGAGAAACAGGGGATGCTCGAGATCGTCGACGACGGCGTGTTCGAGCGCCACCCCGATGCGATCCTCGAAGCGTTCCTGCTGTACGAAACGACCCGCGGCGTGAAGGGCCTGTCCGCCCGCACGCTGCGCGCGCTGTACAACTCGCGCGAGATCATGAACAACGCGTGGCGGCGCGATCCGCAGAACCGCCAGACGTTCATGCGCATCCTTCAGCAACCCGAAGGAATCACGCACGCATTCCGGCTGATGAACCAGACGAGCGTGCTCGGCCGCTACCTGCTGAATTTCCGCCGCATCGTCGGGCAGATGCAGCACGACCTGTACCACGTGTACACGGTCGACCAGCACATCCTGATGGTGTTGCGCAACATCCGCCGCTTCGCGGTTGCCGAGCACGCGCACGAATACCCGTTCTGCAGCCAGTTGATCGGCAACTTCGAGCGCCCGTGGGTGCTGTATGTCGCGGCGCTGTTCCACGACATCGCGAAGGGCCGCGGCGGCGACCACTCGACGCTCGGGATGGCGGACGCGCGGCGCTTCTGCCGCGAGCACGGCATCGCCGGCGACGACGCGGCGCTGATCGTGTGGCTCGTCCAGCATCACCTGACGATGAGCCAGGTCGCGCAGAAGCAGGACACGAGCGACCCGGAGGTCATCAAGCGCTTTGCCGAACTCGTCGGCAACGAACGGCGCCTCACCGCGCTCTACCTGCTGACCGTCGCCGATATCCGCGGCACGAGCCCGAAAGTGTGGAACACGTGGAAGGGCAAGCTGCTCGAGGACCTGTACCGCATCACGCTCGCCGTGCTCGGCGGCGCCAACCCCGACGCCCATTCCGAGCTGAAATCGCGACAGGAACAGGCGCTCGCGCTGCTGCGCCTCGAGACCGTGCCCGACGACGCGCACCGCGCGCTGTGGGATCAGCTCGACATCGGTTTCTTCCTGCGTCACGACGCGGCCGACATCGCGTGGCAGACGCGCGTGCTGTACCGGCACGTGAACGCCGACACCGCGATCGTCCGCGCGCGGCCGTCGCCGATCGGCGAAGCGCTGCAAGTGCTCGTCTACGTGAAGGACCGCCCCGACCTGTTCGCGGGCATCTGCGCGTATTTCGACCGCAACGGGCTGTCGGTGCTCGACGCACGGGTCAGCACCACGCGGCACGGCTACGCGCTCGACAACTTCATCGTCACGCAGACCGAAAGCGACGTGCGGTACCGCGACATCGCGAATCTCGTCGAGCAGCAGCTTGCGACGCGGCTCACCGAGACTTCACCGCTGCCGGAGCCGTCCAAGGGCCGCCTCTCGAGGCTGTCCCGGACGTTTCCGATCACGCCGCGCGTCGACCTGCGGGCCGACGAGCGCGGCCAGTACTACATCCTGTCCGTGTCGGCCAACGACCGGCCGGGCCTTCTCTATTCGATCGCGCGCGTGCTCGCCGAACATCGCATCGGCGTCCATGCGGCGCGGATCAATACGCTCGGCGAACGCGTCGAGGACATCTTCCTGCTCGCGGGCGCCGGCTTGTCCGACAACCGCCTGCAGATCCAGCTCGAAACCGAATTGCTGCGCGCGATCGCAGTCTGAATGAATTCCAGCGTTTATGCGCACCAAATTAACCGTCAAGAATCCGAAGCCGGCGTCGCCGACCCGCGCCCCTGTCCGCTCCGGCAGCCTCGTCGCCCGCAAGGCGGTGCGGCCCGCCGCGCCGCCCGCGGGGGACAAGCCGGCCCGCCCGAAGAAGGCGGCTCCGGCCGCCGCCGGCGAACGCACGTTCAAGCCGCGCGCGGCCACGGGCGCCGAGCGCCCGGGCGCGGATCGCGCACCGGCCAAGCGTGCGCCGCGTGACGGCGGTGCCGAACGCGGCACACGCGCGCCTTATCGCGACAACGCGGCCGGCGAAGGGGCGAAGCGCAGTTTCGGCGACCGTCGCACGTCGTCCGATCGCCCGCCGCGTCGTGATGACGACGCCCGTCCGCGTCGCACGGGTGGCGAAGGCGGTGCACGTACGCCGTATCGCGACAACGCATCTGGCGAAGGTGCAAAGCGCAGTTTCGGCGACCGTCGCACGTCATCGGATCGCCCGCCGCGCCGCGATGACGACGCACGGCCGCGTCGCGCGGGTGGCGAAGGCGGCCCGCGTGCTCCCTATCGCGACAATGCATCCGGCGAAGGTGCAAAGCGCAGCTTCGGCGACCGCCGCACGTCGTCCGATCGCCCGCCGCGCCGCGATGACGACGCACGGCCGCGTCGCGCGGGTGGCGAAGGCGGCCCGCGTGCTCCCTATCGCGACAATGCATCCGGCGAAGGCGCGAAGCGCGGCTTCGGCGACCGCCGCACGTCGTCCGATCGCCCGCCGCGTCGTGACGACGACGCACGGCCGCGTCGCGCGGGTGGTGAAGGCGGCCCGCGTGCCCCCTATCGCGACAATGCATCCGGCGAAGGCGCGAAGCGCAGCTTCGGCGACCGCCGCACGTCGTCCGATCGCCCGCCGCGTCGTGATGACGACGCACGGCCGCGTCGTGTGGGTGGTGAAGGCGGCCCGCGTGCCCCCTATCGCGACAATGCATCCAGCGAAGGCGCGAAGCGCAGCTTCGGCGACCGCCGCACGTCGTCCGATCGCCCGCCGCGCCGCGATGACGACGCACGGCCGCGTCGTGCGGGTGGCGAAGGCGGCCCGCGTGCTCCCTATCGCGACAATGCATCCGGCGAAGGCGCGAAGCGCAGCTTCGGCGACCGCCGCACGTCGTCCGATCGCCCGCCGCGTCGTGATGACGACGCACGGCCGCGTCGTGTGGGTGGTGAAGGCGGCCCGCGTGCCCCCTATCGCGACAATGCATCCAGCGAAGGCGCGAAGCGCAGCTTCGGCGACCGCCGCACGTCGTCCGATCGCCCGCCGCGCCGCGATGACGACGCACGGCCGCGTCGTGCGGGTGGCGAAGGCGGCCCGCGTGCTCCCTATCGCGACAATGCATCCGGCGAAGGCGCGAAGCGCAGCTTCGGCGACCGCCGCACGTCGTCCGATCGCCCGCCGCGTCGCGATGACGACGCCCGTCCGCGCCGCGCAGGCACCGACGACGGCAAGCGTCCGTCCTACCGCGACAAGGCGACGGGCGAAGGCGCGAAGCGCAGCTTCGGCGACCGTCCGGCTCGCCCCGCACGCGACGGCGAACGCCGCTCGTTCGGTGCGGTCAAGACCGCGCAACCGGTCAAGCGCGCTGCCGCCGACATCGACTACGGCGACGAAGCAGGCCTGATGCGCCTGTCGAAGCGGATGTCCGAACTCGGCATGTGCTCGCGCCGCGAAGCCGACGAATGGATCGAAAAGGGCTGGGTGCTCGTCGACGGCGAACGCATCGACACGCTCGGCACCAAGGTACGCGCCGACCAGAAGATCGAGATCGACGAGCGCGCGAGCGCCGCGCAGGCCGCGCAAGTGACGATCCTGCTGCACAAGCCGGTCGGTTATGTGTCGGGCCAGGCGGAAGACGGCTACGAGCCCGCGGCCGTGCTGATCACGCGCGCGAACCGCTGGAGCGGCGACCATTCGCCGCTGCGCTACTCGCCGCAGCACCTGCACGCGCTCGCACCGGCCGGCCGCCTGGACATCGATTCGACCGGCCTGCTCGTGCTGACGCAGAACGGCGTGATCGCGAAGCAGCTGATCGGCGAGCAGTCGGATATCGACAAGGAGTACCTGGTGCGCGTGCGCTTCGGCGAACGGCTCATCGACATCGACCAGCATTTCCCCGCGGAATCGCTCGCGAAGCTGCGCCACGGCCTCGAGCTCGACGGCGTCGCGCTGAAGCCCGCGATGGTGAGCTGGCAGAACGGCGAGCAGCTGCGCTTCGTGCTGCGCGAAGGCAAGAAGCGCCAGATCCGCCGCATGTGCGAACTGGTGGGCCTCGACGTGATCGGCCTGAAGCGCATCCGGATGGGCCGCGTGATGCTCGGCGCACTGCCGCAGGGTCAATGGCGCTATCTGTCGCCCGACGAAACGTTCTGACCGCGGGCGCACCACACGTGCGCCATGCAATGAAAAAGCCCGCGCGAGCGGGCTTTTTCTTGTCTGCGAGGAGCCGGGAAAGCCGGCGGATCAGTCGTCGGAAGCCGGATCGAGCCCCGGAAACAGCACTTCCGTGAAGCCGAAGCGCGTGAAATCCGTGATCCGCATCGGATACAGCTTGCCGATCAGGTGATCGTATTCGTGCTGGACGACGCGCGCATGGAACCCGTCGGCAACGCGATCGATCTTCGCGCCGAACTGGTCGAAGCCGCTGTAACGCACGTTCGCATAGCGGCTGACGACGCCGCGCATGCCCGGCACCGACAGGCAGCCTTCCCAGCCCTCTTCCATGTCCGGCGGCAGGTACTCGACCTTCGGGTTGATCAGCACCGTTTCGGGCACCGGCGGCGCATCCGGGTAGCGGTTGTTGTTGCCGAAGCCGAAGATGATGATCTGCAGCCCGACGCCGATCTGCGGGGCGGCCAGCCCGGCCCCGTTCGCGTGGTGCATCGTCTCGAACATGTCCGCGACGATCTCGTGCAATTCGGGCGTGTCGAACCGCTCGACCGGTTTGGCGACTTCGAGCAGGCGCGGATCGCCCATCTTCAGGATCTCGCGAATCATGGCGTATTGCCCTCCAGGAGTTGGTGCAGGCCGTCTTCGTCCAGCACGGGGATGCCGAGTTCCTCGGCCTTTGCGAGCTTGCTGCCGGCTTCGGCGCCCGCGACCACGTAATCCGTCTTCTTCGAGACCGAACCGGCCACTTTCGCGCCCGCCGCTTCGAGCATTTCCTTCGCGGCATCGCGCGTGAGCGTCGGCAGCGTGCCTGTCAGCACGACCGTCTTGCCCGCCAGCACGCCTTGCGGCGCCTTCGGCGCGGGCGGCCCTTCCGGCCACGTGACCTTGCCCGGCGCGCGCAGTTGCTCGATCACGGTCCGGTTGTGCTCTTCCGCGAAGAACTGGTGAAGCGACTCGGCAACGATCGGCCCGACGTCGTTGACTTCGAGCAGCTCCTCGATCGACGCGTCCATGATCGGCGTCAGCGAACCGAAGTGCTTCGCGAGATCCTTCGCGGTCGATTCGCCGACATGGCGAATGCCGAGCCCGTAGATGAAGCGCGCGAGCGTCGTGTGCTTGGCCTTCTCGAGCGAGTCGAGCAGATTCTGCGCGGATTTCTCGGCGAACCGGTCGAGCTCGGCCAGCGTCGCGAAGCCGAGATTGAACAGGTCGGCCGGCGTGCGCACCAGATTCAACTCGACGAGCTGGTCGATGATCTTCTCGCCGAGCCCGTCGATGTCGAGCGCGCGGCGCTGCGCGAAGTGCCACAGCGCCTGCTTGCGCTGCGCCGGACAGAACAGCCCGCCGGTGCAGCGCGCGATCGCCTCGTCCGGCAGGCGCTCGATCCTCGAACCGCACACCGGGCACTCGGTCGGCATCACGAATTCGGCGGCATCGTCCGGACGCCGGTCGAGCAGCGCACCGACCACCTCGGGAATCACGTCGCCGGCGCGTCGCACGATCACCGTATCGCCGATCCGGATGTCCTTGCGGCGCACCTCGTCCTCGTTGTGCAGCGTCGCATTGGTCACGGTCGCGCCGCCGACGAACACCGGCTCGAGGCGCGCGACCGGCGTGATTGCGCCGGTACGGCCGACCTGCACGTCGATCGCGACGAGCTTCGTCAGCGCTTCCTGCGCGGGGAACTTGTGCGCGAGCGCGAAGCGCGGCGCGCGCGACACGAAGCCGAGGCGCTCCTGTTCGTCGCGCCGGTTGACCTTGTAGACGACGCCGTCGATGTCGTACGGCAGCGACTCGCGCTTCTCGCCGATCTTGCGGAAGAACCCGAGCAAGCCGTCTGCGCCGTGCACGACCGCCCGTTCGCGATTCACGGGCAGGCCGAGCGACTCGTACCAGTCGAGCAGCGCGCTGTGGGTGTCGGGCATCGGCATCCCGTCGAGCACGCCGATCCCGTAAGCGAAGAACGACAGCGGGCGCTGCGCGGTGATCTTCGAGTCGAGCTGGCGCAGGCTGCCGGCCGCCGCGTTTCGCGGATTTGCGAATTCGCGCTGCTCGGCCGCGCGCTGGCGTTCGTTCAGGCGCGCGAAATCGCGCTTGAACATCAGTACCTCGCCGCGCACGTCGAGCACCGCCGGCACGTGTGCGCCCTTCAGTTTCAGTGGAATCGAGCGGATCGTGCGCACGTTCTCGGTCACGTCCTCGCCCGTCGTGCCGTCGCCGCGCGTCGACGCCTGCACGAACACGCCCTGCTCGTAGCGCAGCGAGATCGCGAGGCCGTCGAACTTCAGCTCGCATGCGTATTCGACAGGTTCCGTCACCGAGCCGGCGAGATCGGTCGCCTTGTCGAGCGCGTCGGCGACGCGCTTGTCGAATGCAACGATATCCTCGTCCGCGAAGCCGTTGTTCAGCGACAGCATCGGCGCGTCGTGGACCACCGGCGTGAAGCCGCCGGCCGCCTCGCCGCCGACGCGCTGCGTCGGCGAATCGGGCGTCACGAGTTCGGGATGGTCGGTTTCGAGCTGCTGCAGTTCACGGAACAGCCGGTCGTATTCGGCGTCGGGCAGATCCGGCTGGTCGAGCACGTAATAGGCGTAGTTCGCCCGCTCGAGTTGGTCGCGCAGCCACGCGGCGCGCGCGTCGGGCTGGCTGGCTGGCGGTTCGGCTTGGGTTCGGGCCATGCTGGCGGCAGATTCGTTCTGAGAAAATCGGATGCCCGATTATCTCAGTTTGACGCCGCCGCGGGGCGCGCAATGCACGCCGGATGCGCGTGCCGCCACGCACATGAAACGCATCCGCCACTGCGGCGGACGGCGGCGCCGCGGCCCGCCGCCCGCGCGGACGCGTTACTGGCTGAAGAGGCGCCGCGTGACCGGCGAACCGGCCGGAATGCCGGCCTCCTCCAGCTTCGCGTACAACTTCATCAACTGCTGCTCGATCGCCAGCAGCGTCGACTCCGGCAGCGGCCGGCGCGAATCGTCGACGACCCGCGCGCCGATCCGCTCGGACAGCGATTTCGCGTAATCGCACATCAGCCGGAACGGCAGGATGTCCTCTTCGGCAACCGGCACGTCGAGCACCAGCGTGATCATGTTGCCCCCCTTGTACGTGAGGTCGTCACGCAGGAAGTTCGTATCGCCGAACTGCAGCATGAACACCGGGTTCTGCTTCGCGTCGAGCTTCACGAAACGCGTGCCGTCGCGCGACAGCAGCAGCCCGTCCTGCGACGCGACCGCCTGCACGTAGTTGGCCGACCACGGCGCACCGTCCGACATCACGTTGATCGACAGTTGCGCGTCGCACTGCGCGGCAAACGCGTCGAGCTCGCGCGCCATCGCCACCGTTTCCATCATGTCCGGGAATTCCGGCGCGCCGTCGATCGCGTCGGCGAACTGGTGGACGCCCGTCACGAATTCGGAGAACTCGAGTTCGTTCAGCGCGCCGCTGCGGTTCGCGAGCTGCGCGGCCGCGCGCAGTTCCTCGTAGCGCACGCCGTTCTGCAGCAGCTCCCACTGGCCGCCTTCCGGCTTGCCCTCGATGTGCACGGGCTTGCTGCCCGCGCGGCGCAGCCGCTGCGCGGCGGGCAGGATCTTGTCGCCCGGCAGCGGCCCGGCGAGACGGATCGGCACGATGCAGTCGATCCGGCGATCGACGATCGCGGGCGGCGCCGACGAGATCGTAGTCGCGGCCGGCAGCACCGGTTCGGCCGGCTCGGCCGCTTCGGCGGCCGCTTCATGCACGGCAACCGGCGCGGCTTCCTCGCCGGCGGCCGGTTCGCCCGCCTCGGACGGCAAGTCGGCGCCGGTCGCTTCGGCCTGCAGATCGGCCGGCGTATCGGCCGGTGCCGCGCCACCGAACGTCGGCTCGACCCGCGCCGCCTCGACCGGTGCGGCCGACGTGGCCGCCGCGGCGACCGGCGCTGCTGGCTCGCGCCGCACCGGCTGACGGACCGGTTCGATGAACGGCAGCTCGTCGTCCCGCTCCGGGCGGCTCATCGCCTCGGCCGCTTCCTCCGGCATCGGGCGCGGCATCCTGCGCCGCACCTTGGCGCCCTGCCACGCGTTGTAGACCACGACGCCGCCTACCACGACGGCGCCCGCGCCGATCAAACCGAGTGTCAACTCGTCCATGCACGCTCCATCAGCAATTCTTGTTCGTCGGACCCGCGAACGGGCGCCCATGCGCCGCGCGAACGCGGTCCGGTTTCGTCAAACGTCAATTCTGGGCAAAACCCGCGGCGGTTTCCATGTCCACCGCGACGATCCGCGACACGCCCTGCTCCTGCATCGTCACGCCGATCAGTTGCTGCGCCATTTCCATCGCGATCTTGTTGTGCGAGATAAACAGGAACTGCGTCTTGTCGGACATCGCGCGCACGAGATTCGCGAAACGCTCGGTGTTCGCGTCGTCGAGCGGCGCGTCGACCTCGTCGAGCAGACAGAACGGCGCGGGATTCAGCTGGAACATCGCGAACACCAGCGCGGTCGCGGTCAGCGCTTTTTCGCCGCCGGACAGCAGGTGGATCGTCGCGTTCTTCTTGCCCGGCGGCTGCGCCATCACCTGCACGCCGGCGTCGAGGATCTCGTCGCCCGTCATGATCAGCTTCGCCTGGCCGCCGCCGAACAGGCGCGGGAACAGGTCGCTGAAGTGGCGGTTGACTTCGTCGAAGGTGCCCTGCAGCAGCGTGCGGGTTTCCTGGTCGATCTTGTGGATCGCGTCCTCGAGCGTCGTGATCGCGTCGATCAGGTCGGCCGACTGCGCGTCGAGGAACACCTTGCGCTCGCTCGCGGCCTTCAGCTCGTCGAGCGCGGCCATGTTCACCGGGCCGAGCGCATTGATCGCGTTGTTCAGCCGCGTGACCTCACCCTGCAGGTACGACGGCTTCAGGTCCGGCGTCAGCTTCGCGGACAACGCGGCCTCGTCGACCTCGGCCGCCGCGAGCTGCTCGGCGAATTGCTCGACGGACAGGCGCGCGGCCTGCTCCTTCAACTGCAATTCGGTGATGCGGTCGCGCAGCGGCTGCAGCGAACGCTCGGCGACGAGCCGCTGCTCGTCCGACGCACGCAGCTTCGCGGTCAGGTCGTCCAGCTCGATCCGCGCGGCCTGCAGCGCCTCTTCCTTCACCGCACGCACCTCGAGGGCGTCCTGCAGGCCCGTGTGCGCGGTCTGCTCGTTGATCGTCTCGAGTTCGGCGCGCGCGTCTTCCAGCGACGCGGCAACGCGCTCGCTCTGCTCGTGCGCGACCTGGATGCTGCGCTTGAGTTCGTCGATCCGGGTTACCGCATTGCGCGCGGCGAAGCGCGCGTCGTTCGCGCCGCGCTCCAGGTCGCGCGCTTCCTGGCGCGCCTGCGTCAGCGACTCGTCGAGCGATTCGAACGCGAGCTGGTTGTCCTCGAAACGCGCCTGCAGTTCCGCGAGCTCGCCGTCGAAACGCTCGAAATTCGCTTCCGACTCCGCACGCAGCGCGCGCTGTTCCTCGATCTGCGCGCCGATTTCCTCGAGTTCCTCGCGGATCTGCGTGCTGCGCTGCGTGTAACGTTCGTGCGCCTGCGCGAGCTTCAGTACGTCCATCTGCAGCGCGTGCACGCGCTGCGTCGCGCGCTCGGCCTGCGCTCGCACGTCGCCGAGCGCCTGCGTGGCCTGCGTGTGCGCGGCTTCCGCGCGCACGGCGGCCGTACGCGCCTCGTCGGCGAGCAGCGCCTGTGCACGCACCTGGCGCGTGAGGTTTTCGATTTCCTGCTGACGGGCCAGCATCCCGGCCTGCTCCGAATCGGCCGCGTAAAGCTGCACGCCGACCCGCGTGACGATATGGCCGGCCTTGACGACGAACGCGCCGCCTGCCGGCAGCTGCGCGCGCGTCGCGAGCGCCTGCGCGATGTCGTCGGCGACGTACACGCTGCCGAGCCAGTCGTTCAGCACCGCGCGGATGCCCGCGTCGTCGATGCGCACCAGCGACAGCACCGGACGCAACCCGGCCACCGCCGCAGGCGGTTCGCCGGCCGCGGGCGGTGCGTAGAACGCGAGCTTCGCGGGCGGCGCGTCGGTCGCGAACGCCTTCACCCAGTCGAGATTCGACACCTCGAGCGCGGCCAGGCGCTCGCGCAGCACGGCCTCGAGCGCCGCTTCCCAGCCCGGCTCGACGTGCAGTTTCTTCCACAGACGCGGCAGCGCGCCGAGCTCGTGCTTGTCGAGCCACGGCTGCACCTTGCCTTCCGTCTGCACGTTTTCCTGCAGCTGCTTCAGTGCGGCAAGACGCGCCTCGAGCTGGTGGATCTGCGCGGCTTCGGCCTGCACGCGATCCTGCGCGGCGCGGCGCTCGCCGTCGAGCCGCGGCACCGTTTCCTGCGCGTCGGCAAGGCGCGCCTGCGCTTCGGCGAGGATCTCTTCCTGCTCGGCGAGCTGCATGCGCAACTCCTCGAGCTGCGCTTCGTCCGGCGCATCGAGCCCGCCCGCCTCGCTCTTCAGGCGCTCATGGCGCTGCTGAAGCTGCTGGAGCTGCTGGTCGGCGTTGCGCTGGTGCGCGGCTTCGAGCTTCAGCGACTGTTCGGTCTGCGCGATCCGCGCGCGCTCGTCGTTGAGCTGCGCCTGCGCGTCGCGCCACTTCGCTTCGAGCGCCGGCAGCGCGTCATGCTTCGCGGCCGCGTTGTCCTCGGCGAGCGCGGCCTTCTCGTCGGCCATCGCGCGCGCCTCTTCGGCTTCCTCGAGCTCGTCCTGCGCCTTCTCGGCCTGCGCGCGCCACTGCTCGCGCTGCGCGTTCAATGCGGCGATCTGCGCCTGTACGCGATTGCGCGACTCGACGATGAACTTGATCTCGGCTTCGAGGCGGCTCACTTCGGCATTCGCCTCGTAGAGCGAACCCTGCGCGCCCTGCATCGCGTCGCTCGCCGCGTAATGCGCGACGCGCAGCGTCTCGAGCTGCGCCTCGACCTCGCGCAGCTTTGCCGTCTGCGCCTCGAGGTCGATCTGCGCCTGCTCGATCGCGCGCTGCTGCTTCTGCTGCTCGCCGGCGGCCTCGTTCTTGCGCAGCAGCCACAGCAGGCGCTGCTTCTCCTCGCCGTCGGCGACGAGTTCCTTGTAGCGGGTCGCGACGACAGCCTGCCCCTCGAGCTTCTCGAGGTTCGCAGCGAGTTCGCGGACGATGTCCTCGACGCGCGTCAGGTTCTCGCGCGTGTCGTGCAGGCGGTTCTCGGTTTCGCGGCGGCGTTCCTTGTACTTCGACACGCCTGCGGCTTCCTCGAGGAACACGCGCAGCTCTTCCGGCTTCGCCTCGATGATCCGCGCGATCATGCCCTGCCCGATGATCGCGTACGCGCGCGGCCCGAGGCCCGTGCCGAGGAAGATGTCCTGGATGTCGCGGCGGCGCGCCGGCAGGTTGTTGATGTAGTAGCTCGACGTGCCGTCGCGCGTGAGCACGCGCTTCACGGCAATCTCGCCGTACTGGCCCCACTGGCCGGCCGCGCGGCCGTCGGAGTTGTCGAAGATCAGTTCGACGCTGGCCCGGCTGCCGGGCTTGCGGGCGGTCGAGCCGTTGAAGATCACGTCCTGCATCGATTCGCCGCGCAGCTCGGATGCGCGCGACTCGCCGAGCACCCAGCGCACGGCGTCGATGATGTTGGACTTGCCGCACCCGTTCGGGCCCACCACGCCGACAAGCTGGCCCGGAACCTGGAAATGCGTGGGATCGACAAAGGATTTGAAGCCAGCGAGTTTGATCGAGCTCAGACGCACGGCGGTATCGGATGTGAAGAAGGTGTGAAACGGACGGAGCCGCACCGCGCAAGGCCGGACGGCCCATGCGCGCGACGCGCCCCGGAATTCAAAAACGGGGCCGCGCGCATACAGCGTTGGGCCCCGCAAACGGCTTCCATCATACCATCGCGCGTGCGTCGTCCCGACCGTCGCCGGGTTTGTCCGATGCCGGCGCCGTGCGATGGACCCGGCTCGACAGCAGCGTCGCCAGCACGATGCATGCACCGCCGGCCCACTCGCGCGCGGTCGGCAGCTCGTTCGCGAACACCCATGCCGACAGCGCGGTGATCACGATCTCGAACAGCATGATGATCGACGCACGGTTCGCCGGCACCCGCGCGAGCCCGTATTGCACGAGCAGGTTGTTCGACGCCATCGTCACGCCGATCGCGGCGATGATCAGCGCGGCGACGCCGAGCTGGCCGCCCGCCGGCACGGCGGGCCAGCCCTCGAACAGCGACGCGATCGCACCGAACACCGCCGCGCCGCCGAACAGCGTCGCGGTGCGCATCTCCGCGCGCATCTCCGGCAGCTCGCGGCTCGCCTTGATCACGAGCACGTTGCTCATCGCGAAGCTCAGCCCGGCGGCGAGGCCGGCCCATTCGGCCGGGCTGGCCGGCAGCGGCAGGCCGAGCTGCGGCGACCACAGCATCAGCATCGCGCCGCCGATCGACAGCGCGGCAAGGCCGGCGCCGGCCCAGGTGAGCCGCTCGCGCAGCAGGAAGTGCGCGTAGATCGCGGTCCACGCCGGGGTCAGGTAGAACAGCAGCATCACGCGCAGCACCTCGCCGTGGATCGTGCCCCATACGAACCCGAGGTTCGTCACGCCGGCCGTCACCGCGATGCCGGGCAGCACCCAGTGCCAGCGCAGCGTCGCGATCGTGCGGTGCCGCGCGACGACCACGAACAGGAACGCGACGAGGCTCGTCAGCGCGCTCGCCAGCGTGCCCGTCAGGCCGAGCGACGCGAGGATCCGCAACGGATACCAGATCAGGCCCCATACCGATGCGCCGATCAGGATGGCCAGCGTCGGCAGACTGCCGCGTACCGCGTTATTCATTTGATTCGATACCTTTTGTTCGACCGGCCCGGCCGCCGTTCCGGCGGGCCGCGACCACATTCCGTCACGCTATAATCATTCGTTGCGACCCGCGCGCCGTCGGCGCCCGTTCGCAGCCGTGCGGCGCGCCTGCCGCTTCTTTCGCTCCAACCGGCCGCGATGGCCGCTTCGCCCGTGAACCCTCGACTCGACTCGCTCCAGCCCTATCCCTTCGAAAAGCTGCGCGCCCTGTTCAAGGACGTGACGCCGTCCGGCGCCCTCAAACCGATCAGCTTCGGCATCGGCGAGCCCAAGCACGCGACTCCGGCGCTGATCCGCGACGCCGTGGTGGCCTCGCTCGACGGGCTCGCGTCGTACCCGGCCACCGCCGGCTCGGACGCGCTGCGCACGTCGATCGCGCACTGGCTGGAGCGCCGCTACGGGCTGCCCGCGATCGATCCGGCCACGCAGGTGCTGCCCGTGTCGGGGTCGCGCGAAGCGCTGTTCTCGCTCGCCCAGACCGTCATCGACGCCCGTCCGTCCGAACGGGGCGAGAAGGCGATCGTACTCTGTCCGAATCCTTTCTATCAAATTTACGAAGGCGCGGCACTGCTGGCCGGTGCCGAACCCTATTTCGCGAACAGCGACCCGGCCCGCAACTTCGCGTGCGACTACGCGGCCGTGCCCGACGACGTGTGGGCCCGCACGCAGCTGCTGTACGTGTGCTCGCCCGGCAACCCGACCGGCGCCGTGCTGACGCTCGACGACTGGCGCGAGCTGTTCGCGCTGTCCGACCGGCACGGTTTCGTGATCGCGTCCGACGAGTGCTATTCGGAAATCTACTTCGACGAGGCGGCGCCGCCGCTCGGCGGCCTCGAGGCCGCGCATCGCCTCGGCCGCGGCTTCGAGCGTCTCGTGATGCTGTCGAGCCTGTCGAAGCGCTCGAACGTCCCGGGCATGCGCTCCGGCTTCGTCGCCGGCGACGCCGCGCTGCTGAAGCAATTCCTGCTGTACCGCACGTACCACGGCGCGGCGCTGTCGCCGGTCTGGCAGCACGCGAGCATCGCCGCGTGGAACGACGAAGCACACGTGCGCGAGAACCGCGCGCTGTACCTGCAGAAGTTCAGCACGGTCACGCCGATGCTCGCCGACGTGCTCGACGTGAAACTGCCCGACGCTGCGTTCTACCTGTGGGCGAACGTGTCCCGCACCGGGCTGTCGGACACCGAGTTCGCCCGCCGCCTGTACGCCGACTATAATGTGACGGTTCTGCCCGGTTCCTATCTGGCGCGCGATGCGCACGGTACGAATCCGGGCCGCGATTTCATCCGGATCGCGCTCGTCGCGGGCACCCCCGAATGCGTCGAGGGCGCGCAACGCATCGTCGATTTCTGCCGGGCTCTCGCGCGGTAATCGTCCAATCCGATCAATTCCATCCATCTCCTGCGAAAACGAACATGTCGCAACAACTTCAGCAAATCATCGATACCGCCTGGGAAAACCGCGCCGAGCTGTCGCCGAAGGCCGCACCGGCCGACGTCCGCGAAGCCGTCGCGCACGCGATCGAGCAGCTCGACAAAGGCGCGCTGCGCGTGGCCGAGAAGATCGACGGCAACTGGACCGTGCACCAGTGGCTGAAGAAGGCCGTGCTGCTGTCGTTCCGCCTGGAGGACAACGCGCCGATGCCGGCCGGCGGCTACTCGCAGTTCTACGACAAGGTGCCGTCGAAGTTCGCGAACTACACGGCTGAAGATTTCGCCGCGGGCGGCTTCCGCGTCGTTCCGCCGGCCATCGCGCGCCGCGGTTCGTTCATCGCGAAGAACGTCGTGCTGATGCCGTCGTACACGAACATCGGCGCCTACGTCGACGAAGGCACGATGGTCGACACGTGGGCGACGGTCGGCTCGTGCGCGCAGATCGGCAAGAACGTCCACCTGTCGGGCGGCGTCGGCATCGGCGGCGTGCTGGAGCCGCTGCAGGCGAACCCGGTCATCATCGAGGACAACTGCTTCATCGGCGCGCGCTCGGAAGTCGTCGAAGGCGTGATCGTCGAGGAAAACTCGGTGATCTCGATGGGCGTGTACCTCGGCCAGAGCACGAAGATCTACGATCGCGAAACGGGCGAAGTCAGCTACGGCCGCATCCCGGCCGGCTCGGTCGTCGTCGCCGGCAACCTGCCGTCGAAGGACGGCTCGCACAGCCTGTACTGCGCGGTGATCGTCAAGAAGGTCGACGCGAAGACCCGCGCGAAGGTCGGCCTCAACGAGCTGCTGCGAGGCGACTGATGGCGAAGCCGCGCACCGTGGTCGTCTACGGCATTCCGAACTGCGACACCGTGAAGAAGGCCCGCGTGTGGCTCGACGATCACGGCGTCGAATTCGAGTTCCACGATTTCAAGAAGCTCGGCGTCAGCGCGCCGCTGGTTGAAGACTGGTTGAAGGACGTGTCGCTCGACGCGCTCGTGAACAAGCGCGGCACGACGTGGCGCGGCCTGGACGACGCGATGAAGGCGGCCGCCGAAACGAAAACCGGCGCGGTTGCGCTGATGATCCACAAGCCGTCGGTCATCAAGCGTCCCGTGCTCGTCGTCAACGGCCGCGTGAAATCGCTCGGCTTCGCGGCCGACCAATACGCGGCGCTGTTTGCCGCATAGGGCCGCCCGCACCGAGCCCTGAGGGCCCGATGTCCTGTCGCTGCCGGCCACCGCGCCGGCATTTTTTATCGAAAGTGGTCCGAACCATGTCCGCCACCCTAGCCCTTACCGAACAGCTGATCGCCCGTGCGTCCGTGACGCCCGACGACCAGCATTGCCAGCAGATCATGACCGAGCGCCTCGCCGCGCTCGGTTTCGAATGCGAGACCATCGCGTCGCACGGCGTGACCAACCTGTGGGCCGTCAAGCGCGGCACCGACGGCCGCGACGGCAAGCTGCTCGCATTCGCGGGCCACACCGACGTCGTGCCGACCGGCCCGCTCGAGCAGTGGAGCTCGCCGCCGTTCATTCCCGCCCATCGCGACGGCAAGCTGTACGGCCGCGGCGCGGCCGACATGAAGACGTCGCTCGCGGCGTTCGTCGTCGCAGCCGAGGAATTCGTCGCGGCCCATCCCGGCCACCGCGGCGCGCTCGCGTTCCTGATCACGAGCGACGAGGAAGGCCCTGCCACCGACGGCACCGTGAAGGTCGTCGAGCTGCTGCAGGCGCGCGGCGAGCGCCTCGACTATTGCATCGTCGGCGAGCCGACGTCGACCGCCGCGCTCGGCGACGTCGTCAAGAACGGCCGCCGCGGGTCGATGTCGGGCGAACTGGTCGTCAAGGGCATCCAGGGCCACATCGCGTATCCGCACCTCGCGAAGAACCCGATCCACCTGCTCGCGCCGGCGCTCGCCGAGCTCGCCGCCGAGCAATGGGACGAAGGCAACGAATATTTCCCGCCGACCACCTGGCAGGTATCGAACCTGCACGCCGGCACCGGCGCGACCAACGTGATCCCCGGCCACGCCGACCTGCTGTTCAACTTCCGCTTTTCCACCGCCAGCACGGTCGAAGGCCTGCAGGCGCGCGTGCATGCGATCCTCGACAAGCATGGCCTCGAATACACGCTGAAGTGGTCGGTGAGCGGCCTGCCGTTCCTCACGCCGCGCGGCGAGCTGTCGGGCGCGCTGGAAAACGCGATCCGCGCCGAGACCGGCATCACGACCGAGCTGTCGACGACGGGCGGCACGTCGGATGGCCGCTTCATCGCGCGCATCTGCCCGCAGGTGATCGAGTTCGGCCCGCCGAACGGCAGCATCCACAAGATCGACGAACACATCGAGGTGCGCTTCATCGATCCGCTGAAGAACGTGTACCGCCGCGTGCTCGAACAACTGATCGCCTGACGGAGCCTCGCATGACGACACCTTTTGCAACTGTCCGGGACCTGCTGCGCTATGCGGTCACACGCTTCTCGAAGGCGAAGCTCGCATTCGGCCACGGCTCCGACAACGCGTACGACGAAGCGGCCTACCTCGTGCTGCACACGCTCGAGCTGCCGCTCGACACGCTCGAGCCGTTCCTCGATGCGCGACTGCTGCCCGACGAGATCGCGGCCGTGCTTGCCGTGATCGAACGGCGCGCGGCCGACCGCGTGCCGGCCGCGTACCTCACGCATGAAGCCTGGATGCATGGCCACCGCTTCTACGTCGACGAGCGCGTGATCGTGCCGCGCTCGTTCATCGGCGAACTGCTCGACGACGGGCTGCAGCCGTACGTCGCCGATCCCGAGCAGGTTGGCGCGGTGCTCGAGCTGTGCACGGGCTCCGGCTGCCTCGCGATCCTGGCGGCCAGCGCGTTCCCGAACGCCGAGGTCGATGCGGTCGACCTGTCCGACAAGGCACTCGAAGTCGCGGAGATCAACGTGCGCGACTACGGCCTCGAAGATCGCATCACGCTGCACCGCGGCGACCTCTATGCACCGCTGCCCGCGTTCCGCGCCGATCCCGACGCCCGCTACGACGTGATCCTGACCAACCCGCCGTACGTGAACGCATCGTCGATGGCCGCGCTGCCGCCCGAATACCGGCACGAGCCGGAGATGGCGCTCGCGGGCGGCGACGACGGGATGGACATCGTCCGACGCATCGTCGCCGAAGCGCATCGCTGGCTGCACGACGACGGTATCCTGGTCGTCGAGATCGGCAACGAGCGCGACAACGTCGAAGCTGCGTTCGGCGGCCTCGAACTCACGTGGCTGCCCACCAGCGCGGGCGACGATGCCGTGTTCCTGATCCAGGCGTCGGACCTGCCGCGCAAGGCCTGAGCCTCCTTTCCGTGCGGCGCGGTACACCGCTGCGCCGCGCGGTTGGGTAAGATGCGCGTAAGCGGCCGCCGCGCCGCACGACTTCAGGAGTCCGTCACGCGCCCATGACCCTCGACTGGCTACATCTCGGTACCCTGATCCTGACGATCCACGTGCTCGGGATCGTCGCGGCGTTCCACGCGATCATGAACACGCGCACGTCGCAAGGCGCGATCGCGTGGGCCGTCTCGCTCGCGGCCATGCCGTACCTGACGCTCATTCCGTACCTGTTCCTCGGGCGCAGCAAGTTCTCCGGCTACGTCGACGCGCGGCGCCACGAGCTGGAGATGTTGCGCATGCACACACCGCGCTCGCCCTGGCTCAGCACCGACGCAACCGACGGCCCGGCCGCCGACGCCATCGGCCAGGCGGCCGTGCTCGCGCTCACGCGGCTCGGCGGCATGCCGTTCCTCGGCGGCAACTCGGTGCGCACGCTCGTGAACGGCGAAGCGACGTTCTCGGCGATCCTGTCGGCCATCGACGCCGCGCGCGATTACGTGGTCGTCCAGTTCTTCATCGTGCGCGACGATGCGCTCGGCCAGATGCTGCGCGACGCGCTGCTCGCGCGCGCGGCAGCCGGCGTGCGCTGCTGCCTGCTGTACGACAGCATCGGCAGCTTCGACCTGCCGCACAGCTATGTCGACGCGCTGCGCCGGGGCGGCGTCGAGGTTCACCCGTTCGCGACCAACCGCAAATTCGTCAACCGTTTCCAGCTCAACTTCCGCAACCATCGCAAGATCGTCGTGATCGACGGCAATCGCGCGTTCGTCGGCGGCCACAACGTCGGCGTCGAATATCTCGGCGCGAAGCCGCGCCTGTCGCCGTGGCGCGACACGCACATCGAGATCCGCGGCCCGGTGGTCGCGAGCATCCAGTACGTGTTCGCCGAAGACTGGCACTGGGCGACGCAGAAACTGCCACCGCTCGCGCTGCCGCCGCCGGCGCAGCCGGGCGACAACATGCATTGCCTCGCGGTGCCGATGGGGCCGGCCGACAAGCAGGAAACGGGCTCGCTGTTCTTCGTCGAGGCGATCAACGCCGCGCGCGAACGCGTCTGGATCACCTCGCCGTACCTCGTCCCCGACGAGGCCGTGATCTCCGCGCTGAAGCTCGCCGTGATGCGCGGCGTCGACGTACGCATCCTGATCCCGAGCCGGCGCGATCACTATGTGGTGTTCGAGGCGTCGAAGCTGTACGCGCGCGACCTGGTCGATGCCGGCGTCAAGGTGTTCCGCTACCGTCCCGGCTTCCTGCACCAGAAGGTCGTGCTGATCGACCGCAGCGCGGCCGCGATCGGCAGCGCGAATCTCGACAACCGCTCGTTCCGCCTCAATTTCGAGATCATGGTGCTGACCGTCGACCGCGCATTCGCCGACGAGGTCGAGACGATGCTCGACGCCGACTTCGCGCAGGCGTACGAGGTCGATGCGGACGAATACCGCCGGTCGCCCGCGTGGCGGCGCATCGCGATGCACGTCGCGCGGCTGTTCGCGCCGATCCTGTAACGGCCCGGGCGCCACCGGCGCCCGCGCGGCTACCTACCGGCGCAGCGGCAAACGCCCCGCCGCCGTCACAGCAGCTTGTCGATATCCGCGGCGATCTCGTCGGGCTTGGTCGACGGAGCGTAGCGCTTGACGATGCGCCCTTCGCGATCGATCAGGAATTTCGTGAAATTCCACTTGATCGCCTTGAGCCCGAGAATGCCCGGCGCCTCGTCCGTCAGGTAGCGGTACAGCGGATGCGCATGGTCGCCCTTCACGTCGACCTTCGCAAACATCGGGAACGTGACGCCGTAATTGCGCTCGCAGAACGCGCCGATCTGCGCGGCGTCGCCGGGCTCCTGCTTGCCGAACTGGTTGCACGGGAAACCGAGCACGTAGAAGCCGCGCGCCGCGTACTGGTCGTACAGCTTCTGCAGACCCGCGTACTGCGGCGTGAAACCGCACTCGCTCGCGGTGTTGACGATCAGCAGCACCTTGCCGCGATACGCATCGAGCGTGGCCGGCGCGCCGGCGAGCGTCTCTGCGCTGAACGAATACAGGGTGGACATCGGGCACTCCTTTTACGAAACCGGATCGACGTGGAGTCTAGGCGAAATTGCAGCGTTGCGGCATTCGCCGAACGGCCGATGTCCGGCACAAGCGGCGCGCAGTCTAGAATAGCGGTTTTGGCCAGTCATTTCCGCCGTGATCCGTTTCAATCAGTTCAGCCTTGCGCGCGGCACCAAGCCGCTGTTCGAGTCGACCTCGTTCGTACTCAATCCCGGCGAGAAAGCCGGCCTGATCGGCGCGAACGGCGCCGGCAAGTCGACGCTGTTCGCCGTCCTGCGCGGCGAGCTGCACTCGGACGGCGGCGATTTCTCGATGCCGCCGTCGTGGCGGATCGCCCATGTGTCGCAGGAGACCCCCGCGGTCGACCGCTCGGCACTCGAGTACACGCTCGACGGCGATGCCGCGCTGCGCGAGATCGAGGCGCGCATCGCCGCCGCATCGGCCGCGCATGACGGCGCCGCCGAAGCCGACGCGCACGCGGCGTTCGCCGACGCCGACGGCTACACCGCGCCCGCCCGCGCCGAAGCGCTGCTGCTGGGCCTCGGCTTCACGCTCGCGCAGACGCGCGAATCCGTCGCCAGCTTTTCCGGCGGCTGGCGCATGCGCCTGAATCTCGCGCAGGCGCTGATGTGCCGCTCCGACCTGCTGCTGCTCGACGAACCGACGAACCACCTCGACCTCGACGCGATCGTCTGG
Organism: Burkholderia sp. MSh2; assembly: GCF_000731655.1. NCBI lineage: Bacteria > Pseudomonadati > Pseudomonadota > Betaproteobacteria > Burkholderiales > Burkholderiaceae > Burkholderia > Burkholderia sp. MSh2. Next base: position 53,886 of record NZ_JPGM01000049.1, read on the forward strand.
CTCGAAGACTGGCTGCATCGCTACCCCGGCACGCTCGTCGTGATTTCGCACGACCGCGAATTCCTCGATTCGATCTGCAACGTCACGCTGCATCTCGACAACCGCCAGGTGAAGCGCTACGGCGGCAACTACTCGCAGTTCGAAGTGCTGCGCGCCCAGCAGCTGGCGCTGCAGCAAAGCGCTTACGAAAAGCAGCAGAAGACCATCGAGCACCTGCAGAGCTTCGTCGACCGCTTCAAGGCCAAGGCCACCAAGGCCAAGCAGGCGCAAAGCCGGATGAAGGCGCTCGAGAAGATGGAGCTGATCGCGCCCGCGCACATCGCGTCGCCGTTCACGTTCGAATTCCGCACGCCCGACGCCGCGCCGAACCCGATGATGGTGATGGAAGAGGTCCGCTGCGGCTACCACGCCGACAACGGCGCGGAAATCCCGATCGTCGACCGCGTGGCGCTGTCGATCCAGAACGGGCAGCGCATCGGCCTGCTCGGCGCGAACGGCCAGGGCAAGTCGACGCTGATCAAGACGCTGGCGGGCACGCTCGCGCCGCTGTCCGGCCAGGTGCGCGACGGCAAGGGGCTGACCATCGGCTATTTCGCGCAGCATCAGCTCGAAACGCTGCGCGAGGACGATTCGCCGCTCGCGCATCTGGCGCGGCTCGCACCCGACACGCGCGAGCAGGAACTGCGCGACTTCCTCGGCGGCTTCAATTTCTCGGGCGACATGGCGACGACCCCGGTCGGCCCGTTCTCGGGCGGCGAGAAGGCACGCCTCGCGCTCGCGCTGATCATCTGGCAGAAGCCGAACCTGCTGCTGCTCGACGAACCGACCAACCACCTCGACCTCGAAACGCGTCACGCGCTGACGATGGCGCTCGCGCAGTTCGAGGGCACGCTGATCCTCGTCTCGCACGATCGCCACCTGCTGCGCGCGACGACCGACCAGTTCATGCTGGTCGCGAAGCACCGCCTGCAGCCGTTCGACGGCGACCTCGACGACTACCGCGACTGGCTGCTGCAGCACGCGGCCGAGCAGCGCGCGGCCGCCAAGGCCGACAGCGCGGCTTCGCCGGGCGCGGGCGCCGCCGCCAACCGCAAGGACCAGAAACGTCAGGCCGCCGAGGAACGGCAGCGCCTGTCGGTGCTGAAAAAGCCGCTGCAGACGCGCATCACGAAGCTCGAAAAGGAAATGGAGGCGCTGCACGCGGAAAAGGCGCGGCTCGACGCCTTCGTCGCCGATCCGGCGAGCTACGAGGCCGCACGCAAGACGGAACTGACCGACGCGATCCGCAAGCTCGGGGATGTCACCTCGCGCCTCGAAACGATCGAGGCCGACTGGCTCGCCGCGCAGGAAGAACTCGAGCAGATCGGCTGACAGCGGCCGCTGCACGGCCGGCCGATACGCCGGCCCGGCGTGCGGGCCGCTTCGGGGCGCCCCGGTGCCTCGCCCGGGCCACCCCCCTTGCGCCGGGCCCGGATGCGACAAGGCCGGGCGCGCCGGCCCGGCCTGTTCAGTGATCGTTGTCGTTCCCGGTGCGCGGGCAGCTCGCCGCGCTGCCGGCTCAGCGGCGCGGCAGCGTGTCGCGCGGCATCTGCTCGTCGTCGCCCATCAGGTGCCGGCGCCCTTCGGTCGGCCGCCGGATCGCCGCGGCAACTTCCGCTTCCGTCACGTCCTCGGACACGACCTTGCGCGCCAGCCGCCCTTCGTCGTCGATCCATTCGACGATCCGGCATCCGCCGCCCCAGGGCTGGAGAATCGGCTCCGACACGCGGCAGCCGCGCAGGTTGTAAAGGCGGTCGCCCGGCGCTTCCCCATACGATTTCAACATAGGTTCCCTTTGCGTTGCGCGGTTCGACAATCCGGCAAAGGATAGGGAAAAGCAATGTCCGGCGGGTTACAGAACCCTACATATTCTTTACAACGAATTACGCGACAGATCGCAGGCAGGCCCGGCCGGCATGGCTGCCGGGCCGGTCACTCGAGATCGCGCACGCGGTCGATCGCCTGCTCGATGCGCTCGACGGCCATCACGTTCAGCCCCTCGACCGCCTGTTTCGGCGCGTTCGCCTTCGGAATCAGCGCGGACGTGAAGCCGAGCTTCGCCGCCTCGCGCAGCCGCTCCTGCCCGCGCGGGGACGGCCGGATTTCGCCCGCCAGCCCCACTTCGCCGAACACGATCAGCCCCTTCGGCAGCGCCTTGTTGCGCATCGACGAATGGATCGCGAGCAGCACCGCGAGGTCGGCAGCCGGCTCGGTGATCTTCACGCCGCCCACCGCGTTGAGGAACACGTCCTGGTCGAAGCACGCGATGCCCGCATGCCGGTGCAGCACCGCGAGCAGCATCGCGAGCCGGTTCTGCTCGAGGCCGACCGCGAGCCGGCGCGGATTCGGCACGTGCGCCGTATCGACGAGCGCCTGGATTTCGACGAGCAGCGGACGCGTGCCCTCCTGCGTGACGAGCACGCACGAGCCGGGCACGACCTGCTCGTGCTGCGACAGGAACAGCGCGGACGGATTCGCGACGCCGCGCAGCCCGCGCTCGGTCATCGCGAACACGCCCAGCTCGTTGACGGCGCCGAAGCGGTTCTTGAACGCGCGCACGAGCCGGAACGACGAATGCGTGTCGCCTTCGAAATACAGCACCGTGTCGACGATGTGCTCGAGCACGCGCGGGCCGGCCAGGTTGCCCTCCTTCGTCACGTGCCCGACCATGATGATCGCGGTGCCCGACTGCTTCGCGATGCGCGTGAGCTGCGCCGCGCATTCGCGCACCTGCGCGACCGAGCCCGGCGCCGACGTGAGCGCCTCCGAATAGACGGTCTGGATCGAGTCGATGACGGCCACGTCCGGCCGTTCCGCGTCGATCGCGGCCTGGATCTTTTCGAGCTGGATCTCGGCGAGCAGCTTCAGCTCGGCCGCCGGCGTGCCACCGTCGAGCAACGCCAGCCGTTGCGCGCGCAACGCGATCTGCGCGGCCGATTCCTCGCCGCTGATATACAGCGCGCGCCGCTCGTTCGCAATGTCGGCGAGCGACTGCAGCAAGAGCGTCGACTTGCCGATGCCCGGGTCGCCGCCGATCAGCACGACGCCGCCGGCAACCAGCCCGCCGCCGAGCACGCGATCGAATTCGCCGATGCCGGTCGAGAAGCGCGGCACGTCGGCCGCCTCGATGTCGACGAGGCGCTGGACGGGCGCCCGCTTCGCGAGCGACTGGAAACGGTGGGCGGACGGCGACTCGGCGACCGATTCGACGAGCGTGTTCCAGGCCTGGCACGACGGGCACTGCCCCTGCCACTTCGGGGTTTGCCCGCCGCACTCGCTGCAGACGTAGACGGTTTTCTGTTTGGCCACGCGTGACGCCCTTATTCCGCGCGCACCGGCACGCGGCCGGCGACCGCGCACATCAGCTCGTAGCCGATCGTGCCGCAATGGCGGGCGACGTCGTCGATCGACAGCGCGTTGCCCCACAGCTCGACGCGTGTGCCGACGCCGGCCTGCGGGCACGGGGTCAGATCGACGGTGATCATGTCCATCGACACGCGGCCGACGATCCGCGTGCGGATGCCGTCGACGATCACGGGCGTGCCTTCGGGCGCGACGCGCGGATAGCCGTCCGCGTAGCCGCACGCGACGACGCCGATCCGCATCGGCGCCTGTGCGGAGAACGTCGAGCCGTAGCCGATGGCCTGGCCCTTCGCGATCGTCTGCACCGCGATCAGCTCGGACGCGAGCGTCATCGCGGGCTTCAGCCCCGTGTCGGCGATATCGGACGACAACCCGGACGGCGACGCGCCGTACAGCACGATCCCCGGCCGGACCCAGTCGAAGCGCGTATCCGGGTGCCACAGCACGGCCGCCGAATTCGCGAGACTGCGCGCGCCGGCAATGTTCTGCGCGCCGCGCTCGAACGTCGCGAGCTGCTCGGCGACGCCGCGCTCGTTGTCCGCATCCGAAAAATGGGTCATCAACGTGATCTGGCCGATGCCGGGGCAGGCGCGGGCACGCTCCCACGCGGCGCGGTATTTTTCGGGCGAGTAGCCGAGCCGGTTCATCCCGCTGTTCATCTTGAGCTGCACGTTGACCGGTTTCGACAGCCGTGCCGTTTCCAGCATCCGCATCTGCTCGTCGTTGTGGACGGTCGTCGTCAGGCTGTAGCGGTCGATCACGTCGATGTCGGTCGAGCGGAAGAAGCCTTCGAGCAGCAGGATCGGGCCGGCCCAGCCGAGTTCGCGCAGCTTGACCGCCTCGTCGAGGTCGAGCAGGCCGAAACCGTCGGTGCCGCGCAGGCCGGGAAACGCACGTGCGAGACCGTGACCGTACGCGTTGGCCTTGACGACCGCCCAGACCTTGGACGGGCCGGCAAAGCGGCGGACGACGGAGAGATTGTTCGCGAGAGCGGCGGTGTGAATGGTGGCGGAGATCGGGCGCGGCATGGGAAATTTACGTAAAGACGCTTGCGAATCATCAGCTTACCGCGCCTTTTGAGCACTGAAGCCGACAATTTGCGGAACGATCGGGGAATCTTGCTAGTCCGAGTTGGCGTATTTTCATGTTATAAAGCCGTGCGCACAACCCATTTCGAACGGAATAAGCCGATCGCATACCTGGCGGCCTACGCGGCCCTGCCGCAGCGACGAAAGCATCGCATCAGATGAAAAAAGGTTTTTACACCATCATGGCCGCGCAGTTTTTCTCGTCGCTGGCCGACAGTGCGCTCCTCATCGCCGCCATCGCCCTGCTGAAAGACCTCCACGCCCCCAACTGGATGACACCGCTGCTGAAGCTGTTCTTCGTGTTGTCCTACGTGGTGCTGGCGGCATATGTGGGCGCGTTCGCGGATTCGCGCCCCAAGGGCCACGTGATGTTCATCACCAACTCGATCAAGGTGATCGGCTGCCTGATCATGCTGTTCGGCGCCCATCCGCTGATCGCGTACGGGATCGTCGGCTTCGGTGCAGCGGCCTACTCGCCCGCGAAATACGGCATTCTCACCGAGCTGTTGCCGGCCGACCGGCTAGTTGCCGCGAACGGCTGGATCGAAGGCACGACCGTCAGCTCGATCATCCTGGGCACCGTGCTCGGTGGCGCGCTGATCAGCCCGCACATCGCATCGCACGTGATTGCGCACACGCCGACGTGGATCAATACGCCTGCCGAAGCCGCAATCGCAGTCATCCTGTCGATCTACGTGATAGCGGCGCTGTTCAATTTGCGCATTCCCGATACCGGCGCCCGCTACCCGAAGCAGGAACGCGGACCGATCAAGCTGGTGGCCGACTTCGCCGATTGTTTCATGGTGCTTTGGCGCGACAAGCTCGGCCAGATTTCGCTCGCCGTCACGACACTGTTCTGGGGAGCCGGAGCGACGCTGCAGTTCATCGTCTTGAAATGGGCCGAGGTTTCGCTGGGCATGTCGCTATCCGAGGGCGCGCTGCTGCAGGCAGTCGTCGCATTCGGCGTTGCAGCCGGCGCGATTGCCGCGGCCAGCCGGGTGCCGCTCAAGAAGTCGCTGACCGTGCTGCCCGTCGGCATCGTGATGGGCATCGCGGTGATGCTGATGGCGTTCTATTCGCGCGACCTGTTTCCGCCGCACTGGGCCGCGCACTTCGGCCACCTGCGCATGCCCGTGTACCTGATCATCGCGTACATCTTCCTGATCTGCGTCGGGGCACTGTCCGGCTACTTCGTCGTTCCGATGAACGCACTGCTGCAGCATCGCGGCCACGTGCTGCTGTCGGCCGGCCACTCGATCGCGGTGCAGAACTTCAACGAGAACCTCTCGGTGCTCGTCATGCTGTGCCTGTATGCGGTGCTGGTGTGGCTCGACGTGCCGGTCGGCGTCGTGATCGTGCTGTTCGGCACGTTCGTCTGCCTGACGATGTGGCTCGTGATGCGCCGTCACCAGGCGAACCAGCGCCAGTTCGACTCGGTCGCGCTGATCGGCGAGTCGCGGCACTGACGCGCCCCTTCCCGTTCCTGTCCGCCGGCGCCGGTCTTCGAACCGGCGCATTGCCCCGATGACGCACCCGATACCCAACCTCCTGACGATCGCCGGCTCCGATTCTGGCGGCGGCGCGGGCATCCAGGCCGACCTGAAGACGTTCTCCGCGCTCGGCGCCTACGGCGCCAGCGCGATTACCGCGCTGACCGCGCAGAACACGCGCGGCGTGACGGGCGTGCATGCGCCGGACGCGGCGTTCGTGACCGCGCAGCTCGACGCGGTATTCGGCGATCTCCGTATCGATGCGGTCAAGATCGGGATGCTCGCGAATGCGGCAATCGTGCACGCGGTTGCCGACGCGCTGCGGCGTTACACGCCGCGCTTCGTCGTGCTCGACACGGTCATGATCTCGACGAGTTCCCACGCGCTGCTCGCGCCCGATGCGGTCGACGCACTGCGCGATGCGCTGCTGCCGCTGGCCACCGTCGTCACGCCGAACCTGCCCGAAGCCGCCGCGCTGCTCGGCGACGCGCCCGCGATCACCGAGGACGACATGGTCCGGCAAGGCCGGGCGTTGCTGCAGGCCGGCGCGCACGCCGTGCTGATGAAAGGCGGTCACCTGCCCGATGCGTCCGCGAGCCCCGACTGGCTCGTCGACGCGACGCGGACCGTCCGGCTCGACGGTCCGCGCGTCCCCGTCAACAACACGCACGGCACGGGATGTACGCTGTCTGCGGCGATCGCCGCGCTGTTGCCCCAACGGCCCGACCTCGAAAGCGCCGTACGCGAAGCGAAGGCCTACCTGACCGGCGCGATCGCGGCGAGCGACCGCCTCGACGTCGGGCACGGCGCCGGCCCCGTCCATCACTTCCACCGCTGGTGGTAAGCACCGGCTGACGCGACGTCAGCCATCCTGTGCGGCGAACGCCCGCGCGCGCGCCGGCCAGTCGTCGGGCACGATGAAGCCGCGCGACGTCTCGCGCCACGTGCCGTCGCCGCCCTTCTCATGGATGCCGATCAGTGCGGGGGCCTCGCGCGTCGTCAACACGGACGGCAGCGTGAGCGCGGCGGCCAGCGGCTCGGGTTCGAAGCCGACGTCGGCGGCAACCCGCCGCGGCGCGAGCCACGCCAGTCGCGGCAACACGCTCCATCCGGCGCCGGCGCGCTGCGCGGCCGCCCACGCCGGCCACTGCGCGTGCGTCAGCCAGAAGCCGCGCGGGTGATCCGGCGCGATTTCCACGGACACCGGCGGCAACGGCACGCCGTGCGGATAGAACAGCCAGCCCCGGATGAACATCTGTGCGTCGGACGGTGCGCCGTAGCCGAGCCGCGAAAATCCGTCGCGATCGCCGAGCCGCAACTGGTGGTCGAGCAGCCGGCTGCGCTTGCGATCGAACCGGTCGACGAGGTTGGGGCCGACGAAATCGGCCAGCGACGCGTCGGCGTGCACCGGTGCGCAGAGATAGCACTTCACCGCGAGTTCCCAGTGCAGGCGCCGCCCGTCCGGCGCGTCGACGAGAAAATCGACTTCGCCGAGCGTCTTGCCGTTGCTGCGCAGCGGCAGATTGGCCGCGACGAGCCGCAGCGACGGGCCGTGCATGAGGAAATACTCGAGCAGGCATTCCGCGTAGCGGCCGAGCCGCACGGGCCGCAGCCCGTCGAGCGCGCGATGCAGCGGCTCCGGCCGCGCATCGAGCGCGACGAGCCACGCTTCGACCGCCGCCCGCCCGGCCGCGTCCGGCCAAGGGAGCGCCAGCGGCGCGCCCGGGACCGCGGTGAGCAGGCTCGGGCTGGCGAGCAGCCAGCCCAGATCGCGAACCGCGACGTCGCGCAGCGTATCGACGCATGCGAACGCCGCGCCGACCGTCATTGCCCGGCCGATCCGTTCGCGTCGGCGCCCCCGGTGCGCCTGAACGTGTCGCGCGCGAGGCACAGGTCGGCCCATGCCTTCGACTTGTCCTGCAGGCTGCGCAGCAGGTATGCCGGGTGGTAGGTCACGATCACCGGCACGCCTTCATACGCATGCACGCGACCGCGCAGCGACGCAATGCTTGCATCCGTCTTCAGCAAGGTCTGCGCGGCGAAACGTCCGAGCGCGACGATCAGCTTCGGCTTCACGAGCGCGACCTGCCGCTGCAGATAAGGCTCGCAGTTCGCGACCTCGTCCGGCTCGGGGTTGCGGTTGCCCGGCGGCCGGCACTTGATCACGTTCGCGATGTACACGTTGTCGCCGCGCTTGAGCGACAGCGATTGCAGCATGTTGTCGAGCAGCTTGCCGGCCTGGCCGACGAACGGCTCGCCCTGCTTGTCCTCGTTCTCGCCCGGCGCTTCGCCGATCAGCATCCAGTCCGCTTCGCGGTCGCCGACGCCGAATACGGTATTGGTGCGCTTCTCGCACAGCCGGCACAGCGTGCAGTCGGCCACGCGCGCGGCCAGCGCATCCCAGTCGAGCGCCGCAACCGGCGCTTCGGCGCGCCGCGACTCGGCCGCCGGCGCGGGTTCGCCCGGCGAGGCCGCGTCGAACCACGCGAAATCGTCCGCCTCGGCCGGCGGCAGGTCGTCCTGCCGCGGCATCGCATCGGCCGATACCGCCGATACCGCCGATACGGGCGCGCGATCGTCAACGGCGACACGGCGCGGCGCGCCCACCGGCTCGCGAACCGGCGACGCGTCGGCCGCCTGCCCCATATCGTCGCGCGCCGGCCCACGCGCCGCGCGCATCGGTTGCCCGGCCGCGCCGGCGGACACGCCGCCCGTCGCCCCGGCCGGCGCGACGGCGGGCACATCGGCCGGCACGCCTTCATCCGCGCGCTCCCCGCGCCGCACCCAGATCTGCGCGAGGCCCATTTCCTCGAGCGCCGCTTCAGCCCATGCCATGCGCGTCCCCCTCGTCCTTGTTCAGCGTCAGACGCATCACGATCGCGTCCTCCCGGCTGTGATGCTTCGCCGGATAGTAGTTCTTGCGCCGGCCGATCGTCACGAAGCCGAAGCGCTCATACAGATGGATCGCGCGCGCATTGGACGGCCGCACCTCGAGCAGCACGCCGTCGAGCCGCTCCGCACCCGAAATGCGCACGGCCTCGCGCAGCAGCGCGAGGCCGGCGCCCGCGCGCTGCGCGGCCGGCGCAACGCACAGGTTCAGCAGATGCATCTCGTCGACCACCGGCATCAGCACGCAATAGCCGATCATCGAGCCCGTCACGTGCCGCAGGCACACGCCCAGATAACCGTTGCGCAGCGAATCCTCGAAGTTGCCGCGGCTCCACGGGAATTCGTAGGCGACGTGCTCGATCGCGACGACCTCGTCGAGATCGGCATCCGTCATCGGCGCCAGATAGCGGTCGCTCAGCAACACGCCGGTCATCCCTTCGCTCCAGCCGCCTGCGCGGCCCGTGCCGCGACGCGCTCGGCGGTCGTCTGCGCGACCTTGTCGCGCACGTATTCGGGCGCGGCCTGGTCGGCCGGCACCGTCCGCCCGGCGCGGAACGCGCGCAGCGCGGCATGGGCAACCGCCAGCGCATGCGGCAGCGCGTCGCCGTCGATCGCGGCCGCACGGGCCGCGGCCGGCCACTGCGCGCCGAACGCGGCAGCCGCATTGCCTGCGAGCGTGAACGGCACGTCGGGCACGCCGACGGCGCCCGGCGCATCGAGCGAAGCCGGATGCAGCGTCTGCCAGTCGCCGGCGCCGTCGTCCCAGACGAAGTCCGCCCAGTAGGCTTCGTCCATCCGCGCGTCCAGCGCGGCAAGCACGCGGTGCGTGCCGGGCGTGCGCAGCCGCGCGTGCTCGGCGCACGCGAGCAGCGTGCCGATCGGCACGACCGGCAGCCCGCTTCCGAACGCGAGGCCCTGGGTAATGCCGGTCGCGGTGCGCAGGCCCGTGAACGAGCCGGGGCCCGCGCCGAACGCGATCGCATCGCAATCGGCGAGCGTCAGCCCCGATTCGGCGAAGAGTTCCTGGATCGCCGGCAGCACGCGCGTGCTCGACACGGCGCCCGTCAGCTCGTGACGGACCCAGGTTTGCGGGTTGGAAACGGCGTCATCGGCATGGGCCGAGCGCAGCAGGGCGACCGAGCAGTATTCGGTCGACGTATCGATGGCGAGGAGCACTGTTTGCGTCATGGCCGACATTGTAATGCGACGCCCCGCTCCCACGGGCGATCGGACCCGATCCGGGCCTGCGCGCCGCGCAGCCGGCGGTTTGGAAGGATCGCTCGACCCCGCGCGGCGGCCCGCTTGTTAAGATCGCCCGACCTGAAACCCTTACGGAGACACCCGATGAGCGACCTCACCGCCCAATTCGACCAGGCCCAGATCGACGTCAAGCAACTGACGGAACGGCCGGGCAACCTGACCCTGCTGCGCCTGTACGCACTCTTCAAGCAAGCCACCGACGGCGATGCGCACGGCGACAAGCCGGGCTTCACCGACATCGTCGGCAAATACAAGTACGACGCCTGGGATGCGCTGAAGGGCACGTCGCAGGATGCGGCAAAGCAGCAGTACATCGAACTCGTCGAATCGCTGAAGAACGGCACGGCTTCCTGACCGGATCCCCCGCAACCGCAATAGGCAATCAAATCAGTGGCGCAGCGCAGCAAATCTCTTTATAATGCTGCCTGCGTCATCCCCGCGCTCGGCTCGCAAGCCGTTCCGGCCCGACGCCTCGTAGCGTTAAGCTCCAATCCGGTTTAGAACCTGTCCCCTCCTGCTTCGACCTTCGCGGTCGTCACTTATCAGGCTGGCGGCCCCGCTCCTGAAGCGCGCCGCACCCAAAACAGCTTCTAATGCCTCATCCGCCGATGGTTCGGCGGATTGCACCCGTTTCCCGATTTGCTCGCTGAATCCGACGACTTGGGTATGCGCGATTGGCGCCGACGTTTCACCCACTGTGTTTCAAGGATTGTTATGACTTCGAGCATCAACTCCAGCCCGCTCAACGCGATCGCCGACCAGGCGCTCGGTCTCGACGCCGCCGCACCGGCCGCAGTCGAACCGGCGTCGGACGAGCCGAGCTTCGCGTCGCTCGGGTTGTCGCCGGAGATCGTCTCCGCGCTGCAGGCAGCCGGCTACGTGAAGCCGACGCCGGTGCAGCAGCGCGCGATTCCGGCCGGCATCGCCGGCCGTGACCTGCTGGTCTCGAGCCCGACCGGTTCGGGCAAGACCGCCGCATTCATGCTGCCCGCGATCGAACGTTTCGCGCAGCTCCAGAAGACGCAGGCGCAGCAACCGCGCGCGCCGCGTGAACCGAACCAGGGCGACCGCCGCGTGCGCCGCCCGCAACCCGTCGCCCGCCCGGGCCTGCTCGTGCTGACGCCGACCCGCGAACTCGCGATGCAGGTCACCACGGCCGCCTCGACGTACGGCAAGCACCTGAAGCGCCTGCGCACGGTCAGCATCCTCGGCGGCGTCGCCTACGGCCAGCAGCTGATGCTGCTCGCGAAGAACCCGGAAATCCTGGTCGCCACGCCGGGCCGCCTGCTCGATCACCTCGAGCGCGGCCGCATCGACCTGTCCGAGCTGAAGATGCTCGTGCTCGACGAAGCCGACCGCATGCTCGACATGGGCTTCATCGAAGACATCGAGACGATCGTCGACGCCACGCCCGAGTCGCGCCAGACGATGCTGTTCTCGGCCACGCTCGACGGCAAGATCGGTTCGCTGACGAACCGCCTGCTGAAGGATCCCGAACGCATCGAGATCCAGCAGCGCCTCGAGTCGCGCGCCAACATCGCGCAGACCGTGCACTACGTCGACGACCGCGACCACAAGGATCGCCTGCTCGATCACCTGCTGCGCGACGACGCGCTCGACCAGGCGATCATCTTCACGGCGACCAAAATCGACGCCGACCAGCTCGCCGGCCGTCTCGCCGACGCAGGCTTCGAATCGGCCGCGCTGCACGGCGACCTGCCGCAGGGCGCGCGCAACCGCACGATCCGTGCGCTGCGCGAGCGCCGCGTGCGCGTGCTGGTGGCAACCGACGTCGCGGCTCGCGGCATCGACATCCCGGGCATCACGCACGTGTTCAACTACGACCTGCCGAAGTTCGCGGAAGACTACGTGCACCGCATCGGCCGTACCGGCCGTGCAGGCCGTTCGGGCATCGCGGTGAGCCTCGTGCACCATGCCGAGCAAGGCGCGCTCAAGCGCATCGAGCGCTTCGTCCGTGCGCCGCTGCCGGTCAACGTGATCGAAGGTTTCGAGCCGCGCAAGGCGCCCCCGCGCAACGGCGGCAACGGCGGTCGCGGCCGTCCGGGCGGCGGTAACGGCGGCCGGCGTTTCGGCGGCAAGCCGGGCGGCGGTCACGGCGGCAACGGCCGCAGCTACGGCAGCGGCAATGGCGGCGGCTGGAGCGGCAAGCCGGGCGGCAGCCGTGACGGCGGCCCGCGTCGCGATGGCCAGCGCAGCAGCGGCCCGCGCCGCGGCAATTCCGCATCGTAAGCACACACGGGCGGCTCCCGGCCGCCCGACGGATGGCTCCGCCAATCCGGCAACCGGCGCACCTGCGCCGGTTTTTTTTCGTCCCGCCCACAATTTCACGATGCGGAAAATTTTTTTGCGTCGTAAAAAATCGTGCTGCACGGCACAACCCATACGATTGCGGGATGGGAAAATTCATTTCTTATCTTGAAATAAAAACTACAAGTCACTGATTTAAAACAACTAAAAAATCAGCAACTTCCCGCCGTCGCCCCTGTTTCGCTCCCGCCGATTTGCCTAGACTCTTATACAAGACTTCACGAAACGCGAGGCACTGCTTCCGGCTTCGAGAATCGCCTCACCACCATCAGATTCAACCCATCAGGCAACGCACCGCATCCAGGAGCTCATCATGTCGCGTCAGCAACAGGCACAGGAACTGCAACAGCAGTGGGAAACCGATCCGCGCTGGAAGGGCATCAAGCGCAGCTACTCGGCTGAAGATGTGGTGCGCCTGCGTGGCTCGATCCCGATCGAGCACACGCTGGCCCGGCGCGGCGCGGAAAAGCTGTGGCGCCTCATCAACGAAGAGCCGTTCGTCAACGCGCTCGGCGCACTGACCGGCAACCAGGCGATGCAGCAGGTGAAGGCCGGCCTGAAAGCCATCTACCTGTCCGGCTGGCAGGTGGCCGGCGACGCGAACGTCGCCGGCGAAATGTACCCGGACCAGTCGCTGTACCCGGCAAACTCGGTGCCGCTCGTCGTGAAGCGCATCAACAATACGCTGACGCGCGCCGACCAGATCCAGTGGTCGGAAGGCAAGAATCCGGGCGACGACGGCTACGTCGATTTCTTCGCCCCGATCGTCGCCGATGCGGAAGCCGGATTCGGCGGCGTGCTGAACGCGTTCGAACTGATGAAGGCCATGATCGAGGCCGGCGCGTCGGGCGTCCACTTCGAAGACCAGCTCGCGTCGGTGAAGAAGTGCGGCCACATGGGCGGCAAGGTGCTCGTGCCGACGCGCGAAGCCGTCGCGAAACTGTCGGCGGCGCGCCTCGCGGCCGACGTGATGGGCGCGCCGACCGTGCTGGTCGCACGCACCGACGCGGAGGCCGCCGACCTGATCACGTCCGACGTCGACGGCAACGACCAGCCGTTCCTGACCGGCGAGCGCACGGTGGAGGGCTTCTTCCGCACGAAGCCGGGCCTCGAGCAGGCGATCTCGCGCGGCCTCGCGTACGCGCCTTACGCCGACCTCGTCTGGTGCGAAACGGGCAAGCCGGATCTCGAGTATGCGAAGAAGTTCGCGGAGGCGATCCACAAGCAGTTCCCGGGCAAGCTGCTGTCGTACAACTGCTCGCCGTCGTTCAACTGGAAGAAGAACCTCGACGACGCGACGATCGCGAAATTCCAGAGGGAGCTCGGCGCGATGGGCTACAAGTTCCAGTTCATCACGCTCGCCGGCTTCCATGCGCTGAACTACTCGATGTTCAACCTCGCGCACGGCTATGCCCGCACGCAGATGAGCGCGTTCGTCGAGCTGCAGCAAGCCGAGTTCGCGGCGGCCGACAAGGGCTTCACGGCCGTCAAGCACCAGCGGGAAGTCGGCACCGGCTATTTCGACACGGTGACGCAGACGATCGAGCGCGAAGCGTCGACCACCGCGCTGCACGGCTCGACCGAGGACGAACAGTTCTTCGACGGCAAGAAGGTCGCGTAACGCGCACCCGGCGCCATGCCGATGCCCTGCCCCGTCCTGCGACAGCAAGGCATCGGCGACCGAATGAAAATCAGGGAGGAGACGGCAGGCGCACGATACCGATCGTGCGACCCGCCGCGCGGCCCGCGGGCCGCCAGCAACGACGCGCGCCGGCTCCATCCGGCGCGCCCTTTTTTTGCGCCGGCGGCCGCGCCGCGTTATCGATAGACGATCACCGGAATTTTCGTATGGGTCAGCACACGCTGCGTCTCGCTGCCGATCAGCAAGCTGCCGAGCCCGCGGCGCCCGTGGGACGCCATGAAGATCACGTCGCAGCCGCCGCGTTCGGCCGCCTCGATAATGCCGAGATACGGCGACGGATGCACGCTCGTCCAGGTGTCGCAGTCGACGCCGGCAGCCTTCGCCGCCGATTCGACCTCGTCGAGATGCGCGCGCGCCTCGCGCTCGCTTCGCGCCCGGAAATCGGCGGGCGGCTCGATGATCACCTCGGAAAACGGCGAGTACGGATACTGCGGCAGGCACGCGTACGCCGTGACGCGCGCACCAACCGCCCGAGCCAGATCGATCGCACCGTCGATCGCCTTTTGCGACAGTTCGGAACCGTCGGTTGGAACGAGGATGTGCCGGAACATCGCGCCCTCCTTCGTCAGACGCACGCCGCGCGCCGCAATCCCGTCCGGGCCGGCCGCGACGCATCGGTCATGTCTCCTACGATTGTAGTGTGCGAAACCGCGCAACCGGCGCCGGCAGCGGGTTCGCCCTCATATCGGAAACGCGCGGGCACGCGCGGCCTACTCGCCCCAATATCCGGGCCGCTCGTAGGTGTGTTTCAGGTAGTCGAGAAACAGGCGCACGCGCAGCGGCAGATGCCTGCGTTGCGGAAACACCGCGTGGATGCCGATCGGCGGGGCGGCGAACGTGTCGAGCACGCTGACGAGCCGGCCGGCCGCGATGTCGTCGCCGACTTCCCACCACGAACGCCACGCGAGGCCGTGGCCGGCCAGGCACCACTCGTGCAGCACGGCGCCGTCCGAGCATTCCATCGTGCCGTTCACCCGGATCGACACGACTCCGTCGTCGTCCTGGAACGTCCAGCCGCGCTGCTGGTTTGCGTTCGCCGCCAGCGCGAGACAGTTGTGCCGCGCCAGCTCCGCGAGCGTGGCCGGCGTGCCGCGCCGTGCCAGATACGCGGGGGAAGCGACGCACACGCGGCGATTCTCGCCGAGCCTCAGCGACACCAGCGACGAGTCGGGCAGCTCGCCCAGCCGCACCGCGCAATCGAACCCCTCGTTGACGAGGTCGACCATGCGGTCGGACAGGTCGAGCGTGACCGATACGTCGGGATGCCCGACGCTGAATTCGGGCACAAGCGGCGCGACGTGCCGCCGGCCGAAGCCCGCCGGCGCGGAAATGCGCAGGTGGCCGCTCGCCTTGACGCCGCCGGCGGACACGCTCGCCTCCGCATTCTGCATGTCGTTGATGATCCGCTGACAATCCTCGAGGAACGCCGACCCCTCGAACGTCAGCGTGAGCTTGCGCGTCGTGCGCACCAGCAGCTTGACGCCAAGCCGCTCCTCGAGTGCATCGAGGCGGCGGCCGATGATCGCCGGCGCGACGCCCTCCGCGTGCGCGGCCGCCGACAGGCTGCCCTTCGCCGCGACGGCGGCGAACGTTTCGATCTGCTTGAACCGGTCCATGACTCGCCAGGACGGCGTGGCCGCCCTTCGGATAGCTTAAACCGGTCAAGATTAGGTATATGAAAGTAAAAGATCAAGTGATGATTAGCCTCTTTTTTAGTCTCCACGAGCACGAATAGAATCGACCCGACCTCTGAAACTGGAGCGCAAGGCTATGTCGGCCACAACGACACTCTCCTCTCCCGACGCTATCCTCTTCGACGCATTCGGCACGTTGTTCGACGTGCATGCGGTCGTGGCCGCGGCCGAGCAGATGTTTCCCGGTCACGGGGAACGGTTGTCGCAGCTGTGGCGACGCAAGCAGATCGAATACTCGCAACTGCGCACGCTCGCCGATCCGGCCGGCGCCCGCTATCGCCCGTTCCGGGACATCACGCTCGACGCGCTGCGGTTCGCCGCGCGCGCGCTCGGCCTCGCGCTGAACAGCGCGGCCGAGAAGCGGCTGATGGACGAATATGCGTGCCTGTCCACCTATCCCGACACGGTACCCGCGCTGCGCAAGCTGCGCGCGCTCGAACCCAGGCCGCCGCTCGCGATCCTGTCGAACGGCAACCCGCAGATGCTCGACATCGCGATCAAGAGCGCCGGCATGTCCGGGCTGTTCGATCGCGTGCTGTCGGCCGACGCCGTGCGTGCGTACAAGCCGAGCCCGGCCGCCTACGCGCTCGGCACCGCCGCGTTCGGTCCGAACCCGCGCGGCATCGTGTTCGTGTCGTCGAACGCGTGGGACGTCGCCGGCGCCGCCTGGTTCGGCTACACGACGTTCTGGCTCAACCGCACGGGCGCGCCCGCCGAGGAACTCGGCGCGCCGCCCGACGGCACCGGCACCGGCATGGCCGACCTGCTCGCCTTTCTCGCCACCCCGGCTCCGTCCGGCAGACCCGCGAACCGCACGCGCCCCGGCCCGGGTGCATGACGCTCGCAACTGCCGCCTTCCCCCTTCACCGAAACCGCAACTGACCGACCAAGGAGATGAGACTCATGAGCACCCCGATCACGCTGCCGCAAGGCATGACGATCACCGGCGACATCAAGCCGGGTTACGACGCAATCCTGACGCCCGAAGCGCTCGAGCTCGTCGCGGCGCTGCACCGCACGTTCGAACCGCGCCGCAAGGCGTTGCTGCAGGCGCGCGTCGAACGCACGAAACGCCTCGACGCGGGCGAGCGCCCCGATTTCCTGGCCGACACGCAGGCGATCCGCGAAGGCGACTGGAAGGTCGCGCCGCTGCCGGCCGACCTGCAATGCCGCCGCGTCGAGATCACGGGCCCCGTCGAGCGCAAGATGATCATCAACGCGCTGAACTCGGGCGCCGATTCGTACATGACGGACTTCGAGGATTCGAACGCGCCGAGCTGGACGAACCAGATCGACGGCCAGATCAACCTGAAAGACGCGGTACGCCGCACGATCTCGCTCGAGCAGAACGGCAAGTCCTACCGTCTGAACGACAAGGTCGCGACGCTGATCGTGCGCCCGCGCGGCTGGCACCTCGACGAAAAGCACGTGACGGTCGACGGTCAGCGCGTGTCCGGCGGCATCTTCGATTTTGCGCTGTTCCTGTTCCACAACGCGAAGGAACTGCTCGCGCGCGGCTCGGGCCCGTACTTCTACCTGCCGAAGATGGAGAGCCATCTCGAGGCGCGCCTGTGGAACGACATCTTCGTCGCCGCGCAGGAAGCGGTCGGTGTGCCGCGCGGCACGATCCGCGCGACGGTGCTGATCGAGACGATCCTCGCCGCGTTCGAGATGGACGAGATCCTCCATGAACTGCGCGAGCACAGCTCGGGCCTGAACGCCGGCCGCTGGGACTACATCTTCTCGGCGATCAAGAAGTTCAAGAACGATCGCGATTTCTGCCTCGCCGACCGTTCGAAGATCACGATGACGGTGCCGTTCATGCGCGCGTACGCGCTGTTGCTGCTGAAGACCTGCCACAAGCGCAACGCGCCGGCGATCGGCGGGATGAGCGCGCTGATTCCGATCAAGAACGATCCGGAAGCGAACGACAAGGCGATGGGCGGCGTGCGCTCCGACAAGCAGCGCGACGCGACCGACGGCTACGACGGCGGCTGGGTTGCGCACCCGGGCCTCGTGCCGATCGCGATGGAAGAGTTCGTCAAGGTACTCGGCGACCGGCCGAACCAGATCGCGAAGCAGCGCGACGACGTGCAGATCGAAGGCAGCAACCTGCTCGACTTCCAGCCGGAAGCGCCGATCACCGAAGCCGGCCTGCGCAACAACATCAACGTCGGCATTCACTACCTCGGTGCGTGGCTCGACGGCAACGGCTGCGTGCCGATCCACAACCTGATGGAAGATGCGGCCACGGCCGAGATTTCCCGCTCGCAGGTGTGGCAGTGGATCCGCTCGCCGAAGGGCGTGCTCGACGACGGCCGCAAGGTCACGGCCGAACTCGTGCGTGAATACACGAAGGCCGAACTCGACAACGTGAAGCAGTCGGTCGGCGGCAACACGCAGCCTTACGAGCGCGCCGCGGCCATCTTCGAGCAGATGTCGACGTCGGAAGGCTTTACCGAGTTCCTGACGCTGCCGCTGTACGAGGAAATCTGACGACGCCGCGCGCTGCGAGCGGGGCCGGCCACACGCCGGAGCCGGTCGCATGCGCGGACGGCATCAAAAAAGCGCCCCTCGGGGCGCTTTTTCGTTGTCGACGGAATCGGCCCGCGCGACCGGTCAGACGGCTTCGCGCTCGCGCCGGTGCTGGACCCAGTCGCCCGACCCGATGCGCGGGCGCCCGGCTACCGCGTGCGCGGCGACCGGGTAATACAGGCATGCGTATTGCCGGCCGCCGAGTTCGACGGTCACGTCTTCGGGCTTGAACAGCGAGTCGACACCCGGATAGACGCGCTCGATCTCGTCGAGCACGGGAACGAGCCGGTCGTCGACCTCGTAGACATCGCCCCAGACCAGCGACGTGCCGGCCGGCGCGGCGATCATCCCCGGATACGTGCCGAAGTCGTAGAGTTCGCCCGACAGCGCCGCGGCGCCCAGCAACGTCGGCGCGGCAATCCCGTACCTTGCGGCCGCGCGACCGATGTCGTTGGCCTCGCCGTTTCTCAAGGTGCCGTAGACGAATACGTAACGCATCGTGATTCTCCTCTTTGATTCGCATGTTGCCGTGTTCGCACGCTTCGTGCGAAACCGCTCAAGCACGGATAGACCACGGCAACGGCCCGTTGGTTCGAACGCGCAAGCGCGCGCAGCCCCGCCGGTCGCCCGGATTCGCCGGGCCGCATGCAAAGTTCATTTGAACGCGGCATGATCGCCGGACAAACCGCCGCATGCGCTTGCGCGGCGCCTTCTACAATAACGGCATCGCTGCTGCGCTGCCCGTGTATCGCCCATGAATCCGCCCGTCCAAGCCGACGTATCGAACCCGTACGTCATCGACATCCCGCCCGAATTCGCGCCGACCGCCATCCATCCGATGCGCGTGCGCGCACGGCGGGTCGACGCCGGGCACCGCATCCCGCTGCACACGCATGCGTGGGCGCAACTCGCGTACGCATCGCGCGGCGTGCTGCGCGTCGCGACGACCGGCACGACATGGATGGTGCCGCCGTCCCGCGCGATCTGGGTACCGCCGCGCGTCACGCACGAAGTCGTGATCGTCGAGGAAGCGTATTTGCGCACACTGTACATCGACGAGTCGATCGTGCCGGGCGGGCTCGACGCATGCCGCGTCGTCGAAGTGACCGGGCTCCTGCGCGAACTGATCGTCGCGCTCGACGCCCGTGACCTGAATACCGCGCGCGAGCGCCTGCTGTGCGAACTGGTGCTCGACGAACTGAGTCACGCCGAACCGCTGCCGCTCGCGGTGCCGATGCCCGACGAAAAGCGGCTGCGCATGCTGTGCGAATCGGTACTCGCCCATCCGGCGCATGCGGAGTCGCTCGAACATTGGGCAAGCGAGGTCGGCGCGAGCACCCGCACGATTTCACGGCTCTTCAAGCAGGAACTGGGCGTGAGCTTTTCGCAGTGGCGCCAGCAGGCGTTGCTGGCGCGGGCAATCCCGCTGCTGAACCAGGGGCGCCCGCTGTCGCATATCGCGCGCGAACTCGGCTACCAGAGCCAGAGCGCGTTCTCGGCCATGTTCCGCCGGGCATTCGGCGAAAGCCCGCGCGCCTTCATGCTGCGCGGCTACGAGCACCGCGGCCCGGACGGCAGCCTCACAGGAGATGAGGCCGCGGACGACGACGCGATCGACGCCGTCGACTGACGGATCGACGCGCTTCGCATCGCCACGCCGTCAGACCGGCCGCACCATGTGGCGGATCGAGCCCAGTTGCGCGAGCCGCGACCCGGCTACCCGATAGCCCATGCGCAAATAGAGACGCGCGGCGGGATTGTCGACGAACACCCGCAGCTGCAATTCGTTCAGCCCGCGCGCACGCGCCCAGCGGTGCGCCATGTCGAGCATGTAGGTGCCGGCACCCTGGCCGCGATGACCGGCGGCGATCTGGACGTCGCGGATATGCAGTGAATCGCCCTCCTCGGTCACGCGCAGCACGCCGATGCGTTCGCCGTCGGCCTCGAGGATGAAATTCTCGGATTCGCGCCAGCTCGCGTAGAACAGGTCGCTGCGCCACACGAGCCCATGGCGCTTGTAGTAGCCGCCCATGTTGCCGTGCGTCAGCGCCTCGGCGAACGGAAAATCGCCCGCCTCCGCGGGCCGGAGCTGATAGAGGAGTCGCAGGTCGGTCGGATCGAGCATCGCGCAGGGGTCGAGAACGCACCCCGCCACGATAGCGCAGTCGCGTGCGGATGCAATCGCGGATTTCTCGTAGCGGGTTGCCGCCCGGGTGCGCGACGTGCCGTGCGCGCCGGAAATCGCGCAGGCGACCGCGACCACTTTGCCGTTTCGCCGATTCACCCGCCGATGGGCGCAACCGGAAACGCAAATGAAAAAGCCCGCACAAGGCGGGCTTCTTCATTTTATGGCGGAGCGGACGGGACTCGAACCCGCGACCCCCGGCGTGACAGGCCGGTATTCTAACCGACTGAACTACCGCTCCAGCTTGCTGCACCCTCCCGGCAGGCGTCGGTTGCTTCCTGCCGGCGACATTTGTACGAAACGCCGCTGAATCTGGCGTCCCCTAGGGGATTCGAACCCCTGTACTCACCGTGAAAGGGTGATGTCCTAGGCCTCTAGACGAAGGGGACTACGTACTGCCTACATCTTTAATACAAAAGCCCGCTCAAAAACGTCTTGAACGGGCTTCGTTCTGGCGGAGCGGACGGGACTCGAACCCGCGACCCCCGGCGTGACAGGCCGGTATTCTAACCGACTGAACTACCGCTCCAGCTTTCTGCACCCTCACCCGCAGGACGTCGGTT
>NZ_JPGM01000050.1:0-10726 GCF_000731655.1 Burkholderia sp. MSh2
CGTGTTGCGACATTTCTACGAAACGCCGCTGAATCTGGCGTCCCCTAGGGGATTCGAACCCCTGTACTCACCGTGAAAGGGTGATGTCCTAGGCCTCTAGACGAAGGGGACAAAATCTTTTCAGATCTGTCTGACTTTCGCTATTCACTTTTCAATCAACAGCGAAGGCCGAAATTCTAACTGCTTTGAATCATTTTGTGAAGCATTTATTACTACCACTGCTGCTTCGCAAATCAATCCAGCTTGTTCTGATGGTGGAGGTAAGCGGGATCGAACCGC
Source organism: Burkholderia sp. MSh2 (assembly GCF_000731655.1). Taxonomy (NCBI): domain Bacteria; kingdom Pseudomonadati; phylum Pseudomonadota; class Betaproteobacteria; order Burkholderiales; family Burkholderiaceae; genus Burkholderia; species Burkholderia sp. MSh2. The sequence goes on from NZ_JPGM01000050.1 coordinate 280, forward strand.
TGACCTCTTGCATGCCATGCAAGCGCTCTCCCAGCTGAGCTATACCCCCTTGCAGAACAGAAATGAGATTATATGGACCAACTTTGAACTTGTAAATACCCTTTTTGCGATTCGAGCGAAATTTTTTGCGAAGCTGCCGCGAGGTCACGCATCGGCAGCTTCGCTCGCCCCGCATCTCAGGCCAGCGCCACCTCGATGCGCGACACCACGGCATCGCGACCGAACAGCACGAGCACCGCATCGATCGACGGCGTATGCGTCGTACCCGCCACCAGCAGACGCACCGGCATCGCGAGTTGCGGCATCTTCAGCTTGTGCGCGCCAAGCGTCGCCTTCAGCGCGGCGGACACCGCCTCCTTCGTCCAGTCGGCCGCCTTCAGCGCGACGGCGAGATCGGCCAGCGCCGGCCGCACCGCGTCGGTCACGTGCTGCGCCAGCGCATCGGCGTCCGGCGCCGGCACACGGTAGAACATCGCGGCGCCTTCCGCGATCTCCTTGACCGTCGTCGCGCGATCCTTCATCAGCCCGACCACGGCGTCGAGTGCGGGGCCCGTCGCGAGCGCCGCGTCGTCCACGCCGAGTGCAGCGAGGAACGGCCTGGCCAGCCCGGCCAGGCGCGCGTCGTCCGCTTCCTTGATGTAATGCGCATTCAGCCAGCTCAGCTTGCTGTGGTCATACTGCGCGGGCGACTTGCCCAGATGCTCGAGGTCGAACCATTCGACGAACTGTTCGCGCGAGAAGATTTCGGCATCGCCATGCGACCAGCCCAGGCGCGCAAGATAGTTGACGACGGCTTCGGGCAGGAAACCCGCGTCGCGATACGCCATCACGCTCATCGCGCCATGCCGCTTGCTCATCTTCTCGCCCTGCTCGTTCAGCACGGTCGGCAGGTGCGCGTAGACCGGCGCCTCGCCGCCGAGCGCGTTCAGGATGTTGATCTGGCGCGGCGTGTTGTTCACGTGGTCGTCGCCACGGATCACGTGCGTGATGCCCATGTCCATGTCGTCCACCACCACGCAGAAGTTGTAGATCGGCGTGCCGTCCGGGCGCGCGATCACGAGGTCGTCGAGCTCTTCGTTCGAGATCTCGACACGCCCCTTCACGGCGTCGTCCCACACGACCGTGCCCGTCAGCGGATTGCGGAAGCGCAGCACGGGCTTGACGCCTGCCGGCGGCTCCGGCAGCACCTTGCCGGGCTCAGGGCGCCACGTGCCGTCGTAGCGCGGCTTCAGGCCGGCCTCGCGCTGGCGCTCGCGCAGCGCGTCGAGTTCCTCGGACGACATGTAGCACGGGTACGCGAGCCCCTTCTCGAGCATCTGCGCGAGCACCTCGCGATAGCGATCCATCCGCTGCATCTGGTAGATCGGGCCTTCGTCGAAATCCAGGCCGAGCCATTGCATTCCCTCGAGGATCGCGTCGACCGCCTCCTGCGACGAGCGCTCGACGTCGGTATCCTCGATGCGCAGCACGAACGTGCCCTTCATCTTGCGGGCGAACGCCCACGGATAGAGCGCGGAGCGGATGTTGCCGAGGTGGATGAAGCCGGTGGGACTCGGCGCGAAGCGGGTACGGACAGGACGGGTCATAAACGGTAACTCGGACGCCTGGGGCGCGTGAATGATTCGACGCGGGACGACGGCGGCAGCCCGGACAGCAACGGAGCCGGCGACGCCCGGAACGGGAAAGAAGCCGGAATTATACTCGCGACGGACATCGCGCCAAGGGCGCCGCTTGCTTTATGATGTGCGCGCCGCGGCCGCCAGCCGGCGCGGCGCCGGCCGCACGGGACCGCCGTGCGGCTGCTCGGAACCTATCGCCGCCGCGGGCCGTGTGACCCGCCGCCAAGTCGCCGGAGAATCATTCGATGTCGTCCCCTCGCCTGTCACGCCGCCACTTCACGATCGCGTGCGCGTCCGCCAGCCTCGCCGCCTGCACCTCGTTCGGCGACAAGTCCCGCCCCGGCAACCCGTCCGGCACCGCGCAGCCGCAAGACAAGCCCGTGAAGATCGGCATCGCGCTCGGCGGCGGCGCCGCCCGCGGCTTCTCGCACATCGGCGTGCTGAAGGCGCTCGAGGCGCGCGGCATCCCGGTCGAAATCGTCGCGGGCACGAGCGCGGGCTCGGTGGTCGGCGCACTCTACGCGTCGGGCATGAGCGCGCTGCAGATCAACAAGATCGCGCTCGACATGGATCAGGCGGCGATCAGCGACTGGGCGCTGCCGTTCCGCTCGCGCGGCCTCCTGCAAGGCGTCGCGCTGCAGAACTTCCTGAACAAGACGCTCAACAACCGGTCGATCGAGAAAATGGCGAAGCCGCTCGGCATCGTCGCGACCGATCTTCAGAGCGGTCAGCCGATCCTGTTCCAGCAGGGCAACACGGGTCTCGCGGTACGCGCGTCGTGCAGTGTGCCGTCGGTGTTCGAACCGGTGAAGATCGGCAACCGCGAATACGTCGACGGCGGCCTCGTCAGCCCGGTGCCCGCCTCGTATGCACGCAAGATGGGCGCGAACTTCGTGATCGCGGTCGACATCTCGGCACGGCCCGAGGGCGCGGCGACCGGCAACCCGATCGAGATGCTGCTGCAGACCTTCACGATCATGGGCCAGACGATCAAGACCTACGAGCTCGACAAATATGCGGACGTCGTGATCCGGCCGAACCTTGCGGCAATGGGCGGCAGCGACTTCAACCAGCGCAACGCGGCGATCCTCGCGGGCGAGGAAGCGGTCGCGCGCATCATGCCCGAACTGCAGCGCAAGCTCGCGGCGGCACGCAGCGTCGCCGCCGCATAAGAAGCACCCGATGTCCCGGGCCGGCGCGCACCGCCGGCCCGCCGCAGGAAGGCGGTACGGCATTCAGCCCGCCGCTTGCGCCGCCCAAAACAAAACACCCTGCCGCCTTTCGGTGACAGGGTGTTTCGATCCGGCCGGTTGACCGGCAAAGATCAGTTGTTGCCGTTCGCCGAATCGTCGCCGATTGTCGCGCGTACGCGCTGGCGCAGATCTTCGGGTTTCATCGGGAACTCCGATTCGATCCGGCGCGCGCCGGTGAACCGCTTTTCCCAGTAGCCGCTGTCGAGATCGTCGACGCGGATGGTGCTGCCCGTCGACGGCGAGTGCACGAACTTGTTGTCGCCGATGTAGATGCCGACGTGCGAGAACGTGCGGCGCATCGTATTGAAGAACACGAGATCGCCCGGCTTGAGGTTGCTCATGCTCACCTTCTCGCCGACGCGGCTCATTTCTTCCGCACGGCGCGGCAGCGACATGCCGAGGGTGTCCTGGAACACGTAGCGCACGAAGCCGCTGCAGTCGAGGCCCGAATCCGGCGAGTTGCCGCCCCAGCGATAACGCACGCCGATCATGTTCAGCGCGCTGACGACCACGTCGCCGGCCTTGCCGGCCATGCCGGACAGGAACGACTTCGCGCCGCCGCTCGACGGCTGTGCGCTGGTCTGCTGGAGGGAGGAACCCGACCCGCTCTGGGTCGAATTCGTGACATTCTGGTTAAAACTGCTGACTTCGTCGGCGAACGCGCCGGAAGCTGCTGCGAACAGGGCGCCGATGAACAGCCCGGCGACGGTGCGCGCGCATGCCTGGGTCAGGGATCGATGCTGCATTGGTCGATGGAATTTGCTTAAAAATCAGCTGATTGGCGGAAAATTTCGGTCGATACTAGCCAGCGCGTAATCGTTTGTCAAAACAAATTAATAAATACAATCGAGATGGTCAGACCATTGGCGGCTTATCACGCTTTCCAGACCGCTTTCAATAGTTTTTGTGTGTAAGGATGTGACGGTGTGGTAAAGATGTCGGTTACGTCCCCCGACTCGACCACGGCGCCGTCCTGCATCACCGCGACGCGGTGCGCCATCGCCCCGATCACCTCCAGGTCGTGGCTGATGAATACATAGCCGAGGTTGTATTTTCGTTGCAGGTTCGCGAGCAGTTTCAGCACCTGCTGCTGGATCGACACGTCGAGCGCGGAGGTCGGCTCGTCGAGGATCAGGATGCGCGGCTCCAGCACCAGCGCGCGCGCGATCGCGATCCGCTGACGCTGCCCGCCCGAGAATTCGTGCGGATAGCGATGCAGCACCGTACGGTCGAGGCCGACTTCGCGCAGCACCGCGAGCGACTTCGCGCGGCGCGCATCGGGCGTCAATTCCGGGCGATGCAGCTCGAGCCCCTCGCCGACGATCCGCTCGATCGTGTGACGCGGCGAAAGCGAACTGAATGGATCCTGAAAGACAACCTGCATGTTCGAGCGCAGCGCGGCCCGTTCGCGGCCGCGATAGGTCGACAGCGCGCGCCCCTGGAACTCGATCTCGCCGCCGGCCGTCTTCTGCAGCCCGAGCAGCGCCATCGCGAGCGTCGACTTCCCGGATCCGGATTCGCCGACGATACCGAGCGTTTCGCCCTGCCGCACCGACACCGACACGTCGGCAACGGCCGTCACGGGCACCGTGCCGAACCAGCCCGCGAAGCCCGGCCGCTTGCGTGCGAACTGCACGCTCACGTGGCGCGCGTCGAGCACCACGGGCGCGATCGGCATCACCGGCGCGACCGCGCGTTGCGGCCGGCTGTTCAGCAGCCGCTGCGTATACGGATGCTCGGGTTCCGCGAAGATCCGCTCGACCGGCCCGCTCTCGACGAGCCGGCCGTGCTCCATCACCGCGACGCGCTGCGCAAAGTGCCGCACCAGATTCAGGTCGTGCGTGATCAGCAGGATCGCCATCCCGCGCTTTTCCGCTTCGTCGCGCTGCAGTTCCAGCAGCAGGTCGACGATCTGCGCGCGGATCGTCACGTCGAGCGCGGTGGTCGGCTCGTCGGCCAGCAGCAGGCGCGGCCGGCACGCGAGCGCCATCGCGATCATCGCGCGCTGCCGCTGGCCGCCCGACAACTGGTGCGGATAACTGTCGACGCGCCTCTCCGGCTCCGCGATGCCCGTGCGCGCCAGCAGCGCGATCGCGCGCTTGCGCGCCTCGACGGCCGACACGCCGTCGTGCAGCACGATCGTCTCGCCGATCTGCACGCCGATCGTATAGAGCGGGTTGAGCGCCGTCATCGGCTCCTGGAAGATCATCGCGATGTCCGAGCCGCGCAGCCCGCGCATCTCGCGCTCGCTCTTGCCCGTCAGGTCCTGCCCCGCGAAGCGGATCGCGCCGCCGACTTCGGCGTCGCGCAACAGGCGCAGGATCGACAGCGCGGTCACGCTCTTGCCCGACCCCGATTCGCCGACGAGCGCGACGCGCTCGCCGCGGCCGATCGCGAGCGTCACGTCCTCCACCGCGACCGTGTCGCCGAAGCGCACGTGCAGATGTTCGAGCGACAGCAGCGGCTCGTGCTGCGTCGATACGACCGCTTCGCTCATCGCTGCCCCCCTGCCGCGCGCACCGACGCGGCGATGCGCGTATCGAGCGCGTTGCGCAGCGCGTCGCCCATGAAGGTCAGCAACAGCAGCGTCGCGACCAGCACGCCGAACGTCGACAGCGAGATCCACCAGGCGTCGAGGTTGCCCTTGCCCTGCGCGAGCAGCTCGCCGAGGCTCGGCGTTGGCGGCGGCACGCCGAGCCCGAGAAAATCGAGGCTCGTGAGCGCGAGGATCGAGCCGCTCATCCGGAACGGCAGGAACGTGATCACCGGCGTGAGGCTGTTCGGCAGCACATGGCGCCAGATGATCTGCCAGTTCGTGAGCCCCATCGCGCGCGCGGCGCGCACGTAGTCCTGCGTGCGGTTGCGCAGGAATTCCGCGCGTACGTAATCGGCGAGCCCGATCCAGCCGAACAGCGACAGCAGGACGATCAGCAGCAGGAAGCTCGGCTCGAAGATCGACGCGAAGATGATCAGCAGATACAGCTCCGGCAACGAGCTCCAGATCTCGATCAGCCGCTGCCCGACGATGTCGATGCGGCCGCCGAAGAAGCCCTGCACGGCGCCCGCGGCAATCCCGAGCAGCGTGCCGATCACGGTCAGGATCAGCCCGAATTCGACCGACACGCGGAACCCGTACACGAGCCGCGCGAGCAGGTCGCGCCCCTGCGCGTCGGTGCCGAGCCAGTTCGCGCGCGACGGCGGCGCGGGGTTCGGCACGTTCGAGAAATAGTTCAGCGTGTCGTAGTAATAACGGTTCGGCGGGTAGACGACGAAGTTGCCGGGCGCCTCGAGCCGTTGACGCACGTACGGGTCGAGATAGTCGGCCGGCGTCGGGAAGTCGCCGCCGAATGTCGTCTCCGGATACGCATGGAACAGCGGGAAATAGTACTGGCCGTCGTAGCGCACGACGAGCGGCTTGTCGTTCGACCACAGCGGCGCCGCGAGGCTTGCGGCAAAGGCCACGACGAAGATCACGAAACTCCAGTAGCCGAGACGCTGCTGCCGGAAGCGCTGCCACACCCGGCGCGCGGGCGACGGCGACACGCGTGCGCGCGCCGCGTCGATGCGGGGAGACACGACGGCACGGTTCATCGCGCACCTCGCCCGGTGGCGCCGGGCATGCAGACGGACGGTTTCATGTCAGCGCTCCAGGTTGTCGAATTGAATGCGCGGATCGACCCACACATAGCAGAGATCGGAAATCAGCTTGGTCGCGAGCCCGATCAGCGTGAACAGGTACAGCGTGCCGAGCACGACCGGATAGTCGCGGCGCACGACCGACTCGTACGACAGCAGCCCGAGACCGTCGAGCGAGAACAGCGTCTCGATCAGCAGGCTGCCCGTGAAGAACGCGCCGATGAACGCGGCGGGGAAGCCGACGATCAGCGGCAGCATCGCGTTGCGGAACACGTGCTTCCACAGCACGCTGCGCTCGGAGAGCCCTTTGGCGCGCGCGGTCAGCACGTATTGCCGACGGATCTGGTCGAGGAACGCATTCTTCGTGAGCATCGTGACGACCGCGAAGCTGCCGACGACCGACGCGGCGATCGGCAGCGCGATGTGCCACAGGTAGTCGAGCACCTTGCCGACGAGCGACAGTTGCGCGAAGTTGTCCGACGTGAGGCCGCGCAGCGGAAAGAGCTGCCAGAACGAGCCGCCGCCGAACAGCACGAGCAGCAGCACGCCGAGCACGAAGCCCGGGATCGCATAGCCCACCAGCACGACGAGGCTCGTCGCAACGTCGAACGGCGAACCGTTGCGCACGGCCTTGGCGATGCCGAGCGGCACCGATATGAGGTACGTGAGGAAGAACGTCCACAGCCCGATGCTGATCGATACGGGCAGCTTCTGCACGACCAGCGACCACACGCTCTGGTGGCGGAAGTAACTGTCGCCGAGATCGAAGCGCGCGAAGCGCTTGAGCATCAGCCAGTAGCGTTCCAGCGGCGGTTTGTCGAAACCGTACAGCGCCTTGAGCTGCGCGAGTTGCTGCGCGTCGACGCCGGTGTGCGCACGCATCCCGAACGGCACCGCGCCCTGCTCCGTCGCGCCCTTGCGCAATTCCTGCACGGCCTGTTCGACCGGGCCGCCCGGCACGAACTGGATCACCGCGAACGTGAGGGTCAGCACGCCGACGAGCGTCGGGATCATCAGCAGCAGGCGTTTGAGGATGTAGCTCCACATAGGGCGTCGACTCGCGATCGGTAGGCGGGGTTGGACGAAGGGCCGGCGCGGCTCAGTGATCGGGCTTCGCCCACCACGTCGACACGACCCAGCCCTCGGCCGAATAGTACAGCGGCAGCGTCTGCGGATACGCGAGCGTGCGCTTGTACGCGATCCGGTGCGTCGTGCTGTACCACTGCGGGACCGCGTAGTAGCCGTGCATCAGCACGCGGTCGAGCGCGTGCGTCGCGTCGAGCAGGTCTTCGCGCGTCTGCGCGGCGCCGAGCGCCTCCAGCAGCGCGTCCACGGCCGGCGACTTCAGCCCGATGACGTTGTCGGAGCCCGGCTCGTCGGCGAACTTGCTGGCGTAACGCGAATATTGCTCGGCGCCCGGCACCTGCACGCCCGGCAGCCGGATCGTCGTCATGTCGTAGTCGAATGCGTCGAGGCGCTTTTGCAGCAGTGCGAAATCGGCCGTGCGAAAGCTTACGTCGATGCCGAGCTTCGCGAGGTTGCGCCGATAGGCCGTCACGACGCCTTCCATCGCCCCGCCCGCATCGTCGAGGATCTCGAACGTGAACGGCTCGCCTTTCGCGTTGCGCAGCGCGCCGTCGCGATAGGTCCAGCCGGCCTGCGCGAGCAGTGCGCGCGCCTTCAGCAGGTTTGCGCGCAGCGAACCCGGCGGGTTCGTGTCCGGCTGCGTGACCATCGGGCCGAACACCGCCGGGTCGAGCTGCGCGCGCAGCGGCTCCAGCAGCTTCAGCTCGCCCGCGCCCGGCGCGCCGGTCGCCTGCAGGTCGGTGTCGGCGAAATAGCTGTCGAGCCGCGTGTACGCACTGTAGAACAGCTGCCGGTTCAGCCATTCGAAGTCGAACGCGAGATCGAGCGCCTGGCGCACGCGCACGTCGCGGAACAGCGGCCGGCGCAGGTTCATGAAGAAGCCCTGCATGCCCGCGCCGTTATGCTGGCGGAATTCGCGCTTGACCAGCTCGCCGCTGTCGAACCGCTTGCCGACGTCGCGCCGCGTCCAGTTGCGCGCGATGTACTCGACGAGCACGTCGTATTCGCCGGCCTTGAATGCCTCGAGCCGCGCGACCCCGTCACCGTACAGCTTGTAGACGATCCGCTCGAAGTTGTTGGTGCCGATCCGCACCGGCAGGTCGGCGCCCCAGTACGCGGGGTTGCGCCGATAGGTGATCGTGCGGCCGTTGTCGTAGCGCTCGATCACGTACGGGCCGCTGCCGATCGGCTGCTCGAATGCGAGCTGGTCGAACGGGATGCGCGAGCCGTCCGCGCGCAATCCCCACTTGCGCGAAAACACCGGCACGCCGCCCGCGATCAGCGGCAACTCGCGATTCGCGCTGCGGAATTCGAAGCGCACGGTGGCCGGATCGACGACCACGGCCTTCGTGATCTCCGCGAAATACGCGCCGAACTGCGGCGCGGCAAGCTTGCTCTTCAGCGTATCGAACGAGAACCTGACGTCGTCGGCCGTGACCGGATCGCCGTTGGAAAAGCGCGCGCGCGGATTCAGGTGGAACGTGACCGACCGGCGATCCGGTGCGACCGCGATGTCGTCCGCGAGCAGCCCGTACGCGGACGCCGGTTCGTCCGAGCTGCCCGTTGCAAGGCTCTCGAACAGCATGTCGATGCCCGGCGCCGGATTGCCGCGCATCGTGAACGGGTTGAACTTGTCGAACGACGTCAGCCGGTTCGGGTTCGCGAGCACGAGCGTGCCGCCCTTCGGCGCGTCGGGATTGACGTAGTCGAAATGCTTGAAGCCCGGCGGATACTTCGGCTCGCCGTACTGCGCGATCGCGTAGGCTGCGTGTGCGGCCGTCGCGGCCAGCAAGGCCTGCGCCACGCACACCGCGGCGATCCGGCCGGCGGCCCGTACGGCGCGCCACGCGCCGAAACGGGCGCGCGTGGCGGCGGCCCGGGGCGAACCCTTCGTCATAGAGGCCCTGTCGGTCGAATGAGGGTAGTAACGAAGGACGATTCTACCCATTCAACCCGGCGAGCCAAAAGAAAACCGCCACGCGGGCGGTTTCATCGTGTGCGGACGGCGCACGCATCACGCGCGCGCAACCCCTCGATCAGTGCCAGCCGTTGTGGCGGCCGTTATCCCAGTGACCATGCCCGCGATCCCAGCCGGGACGGCCGCCATGACGGCGATACCACTCGTCGCGGCCCCAGTAGCGCCGGCCGTCCCAGTAGCGGTCGCCGTGCCAGCCGATCACGATCGCCGGGGCCGGCGCGTAAACCGGCGCCGGCTGGTAGATGACCGGCGGCGGCGGCGGCGCATATACGGGCGCGGGTGCGACGTAAACCGGAGCCGGTACGCCGACATTGATCCCGACACTGACACCCGCCATTGCTGCGCCCGACACGAGCAAGGCCGCCATACCGGTCAAGAGCGAGGCAACACGCAAGGTCTTCATGGATTCCTCTTTGGGGTTGTTTGATGTGTGATTCGACTATAACGGCAAGCGCCGCCGCCGCATATTTCCAGTTTGTAAGAACTGATGCGCGGCATCGCAACCCGACGTACCCGCTAACGTCTTGTAACAATCGGCGGGCCGGCGCGAAGGCGTCATCGCCCGGCAGCCCACGGCCCGGGCCGTTCCGCGGCCGCGCCGAATCATACCGTCCGCGCGCGCCGGCGCCGCGCCGCGGACGAAAAAAAAGCGGCACTCGCGTGCCGCTTTCCCGGATGGCGCCTTGCGCCGCGATGCCGCTCAGCGCGACATCATGTTCATGCTGACGTTGTGCATCACCCACAGCGTGCCGATGATCAGGATCGCCGCCGTGAGCACCGTATAGCTGAACGCCATCACGTTCCAGCGCTGGCCCGACGAGCTGTTCATGTGCAGGAAGTACACGAGATGCACGATGATCTGCACGAACGCGAGC
>NZ_JPGM01000051.1:0-2521 GCF_000731655.1 Burkholderia sp. MSh2
GATCAGGATCGCCGCCGTGAGCACCGTATAGCTGAACGCCATCACGTTCCAGCGCTGGCCCGACGAGCTGTTCATGTGCAGGAAGTACACGAGATGCACGATGATCTGCACGAACGCGAGCACGGCGAGCGCAATCAGCGACGCATGCGGCGACAGCACGCCGCCCATCACGAGGCCGAACGACGCGGCCGTGAGCAGCACCGACAGGATGAAGCCGGCGACATAGCCGCCGACGCTGCCGTGCCCTTCTTCGAGTTGAGACGAATGCGAATGGGCCATTTAGATCACGCTCGCGAGATAGACAAAGGAAAACACGCAGATCCACACGATGTCGAGAAAGTGCCAGAAAAGGCTCAGGCACGTCAGGCGTCGCAGGTCGCGATCGGTCAGGTCGCCGCCGCGCGACAGGATCTGCCCGGCGAGCACGACCATCCAGATCAGGCCGACCGTCACGTGCAGCCCGTGCGTGCCCACCAGCGTGAAGAATGCCGACAGGAACGCGCTGCGCTGCGGGCCCGCGCCTTCCGCGATCAGGTGCGAGAACTCGCGCAGTTCCATCGCGAGAAACGCCGCGCCGAGCACGAACGTCACCGCGAGCCACGCGAGCAGCGCGCCGCGCCGCTGCTTGTAGGCCGCCAGCATCGCGAAACCGTACGTGATGCTCGACAGCAGCAGCGCGGCGGTTTCCACCGCGACGCCCGGAATGTCGAACAGATCCTTCGCGGTCGGGCCGCCCGCGTACTGGTTGCCCAGCACCGCGAAGGTCGCGAACAGCGCCGCGAAGATCACGCAGTCGGTCATCAGGTACAACCAGAAACCGAACACCGAATGCGACGGCGGATGGTCGTCGTGCTCGAGCAGGGTTGCGCTCAAGGTTTTCTGCAACATCAGTTGGCCTCCATTTCCACGTCGTCGACGCGCACGGCTGCGTGCGTGGTCGGCTGCTTGCCTTCGATCTTCCGCACCGTCGACGCGGGGATGTAATAACCGTCGTTGTCGCGCGAGCTGTAGATCACGAGCGTCGCGACGATCCCGACGAGACCGCCGATCGCCATCCACCAGATGTGCCACACCAGCGCGAAGCCGAGCACCAGGCTGAAGATCGCGACCATCAGGCCCGCGCAGGTATTCGACGGCATGTGGATGTCATGGATCGACGCCGGGTTCGGCCGGCCTTCGCCGCGCGCCTTCATGTCCGCGTACGCGTCGAGCGTGCGCACCTGCGGGATCACCGCAAAGTTGTAGTTGGCCGGCGGCGACGAGGTCGCCCACTCCAGCGTGCGGCCGCCCCACGGATCGCCCGTGGTGTCGCGGTATTCCGGCAGGTTGCGATTGCGGATGCTGACCACGAGCTGCAGCAGCTGGCAGGCAATGCCGATCGCGATCAGCACGGCGCCGAACGCGGCGACCAGCAGCCACGGATGCCATGCCGGGTTGTCGTAATGGTTGATCCGGCGCGTCATGCCCATGAAGCCGAGCACGTAGAGCGGCACGAACGCGACGTAGAAACCGATCTGCCAGAACCAGAACGCGGCCTTGCCGAGCTTCTCGTTCAGCTTGAAGCCGAACGCCTTCGGGAACCAGTAGTTGAAGCCCGCGAGATAACCGAACAGCACGCCGCCGATGATCACGTTGTGGAAGTGCGCGATCAGGAACAGACTGTTGTGCAGCACGAAGTCCGCGCCCGGGATCGCCATCATCACGCCGGTCATGCCGCCGATCGTGAACGTGACCATGAAGCCGATCGTCCACAGCACGGGCGTCGTGAATTCGATCCGGCCGCGGTACATCGTGAACAGCCAGTTGAACACCTTCACGCCGGTCGGGATCGCGATGATCATCGTCATGATGCCGAAGAACGCATTCACGTTCGCGCCCGAGCCCATCGTGAAGAAGTGATGCAGCCACACGAGGAACGACAGCACCATGATCGCGCAGGTCGCGTACACCATCGTCTTGTAGCCGAACAGCGGCTTCTTCGCGAACGTCGCGATGACTTCCGAGAAGATGCCGAACGCCGGCAGGATCAGGATGTAGACCTCCGGATGGCCCCACGCCCAGATCAGGTTCAGGTACAGCATCGCGTTGCCGCCGGCTTCGTTCGTGAAGAAGTGCATGCCGAGGTAACGGTCGAGGCCGAGCAGCGCAAGCGTCGCGGTCAGGATCGGGAACGACGCCATGATCAGCACGTTCGTGCACAGCGCGGTCCACGTGAACACCGGCATCTTCATCAGCGTCATGCCCGGCGCGCGCATCTTGATGATCGTCGCGAAGAAGTTCACGCCGGTCAGCAGCGTGCCGACACCCGAGATCTGCAGCGCCCACAGGTAGTAATCGACCCCCACGCCCGGGCTGAACTGCAGCTCCGACAGCGGCGGATAGGCAAGCCAGCCCGTCTGCGCGAATTCGCCGATCACGAGCGAGACGTTGATCAGGATCGCGCTGACGGCCGTCATCCAGAACGAAAGCGAGTTGATGAACGGGAACGCGACGTCGCGCGCGCCGATCTGCAGCGGCACGA
>NZ_JPGM01000052.1:0-708 GCF_000731655.1 Burkholderia sp. MSh2
GCAAGCCAGCCCGTCTGCGCGAATTCGCCGATCACGAGCGAGACGTTGATCAGGATCGCGCTGACGGCCGTCATCCAGAACGAAAGCGAGTTGATGAACGGGAACGCGACGTCGCGCGCGCCGATCTGCAGCGGCACGATCAGGTTCATCAGGCCGATCATGAACACCATCGCCATGAAGAAGATCATGATCACGCCGTGAGCCGTGAAGATCTGGTCATAGTGATGCGGCGGCAGGTAGCCGGGCCCGTTGTATGAAAGCGCAAGCTGTATGCGCATCATGATCGCGTCGGTGAAGCCGCGCAGCAGCATGACGAATGCGACGATGATGTACATCACGCCAAGTCGCTTGTGGTCCACCGTGGTCAGCCATTCGGTCCACAGCCATTTCCACCGGCCGGTGATCGTCAGCGCGGCGAGCACGGCCAGCACGACCAGACCCATGAGGACGCCAGCCGACATGATGATGGGCTCGTGATACGGGATCGCCGAGAGTGTGAGTTTGCCGAACATGTGTTACCCCTTCGTGCCGCAGGCGGCGTCCTTCAGGTCGAGGACGTGGCCATCGTTGTATTTCGCGATGATGTTGTGAAAGAGCCGCGGATCGACCGACGAGAAGTAGCGCACGGGCGCCTTCTCGCTCGGCTGCGCGACGGTGCCGTACACGGTCGCGTCGAGCCGGTCCGGCGATGCCTTCACCTTCTGCACC
>NZ_JPGM01000053.1:0-74498 GCF_000731655.1 Burkholderia sp. MSh2
TCTGTATAGTAGATCCGCCGCCTCTGTTTCATTGCAACACTCCTCGCTGCTATGCAGCTTCAAGTGTGTTGCATCGACGGGTTGAATCCGCAGCCGAGGGCGTGTCAAAACGAAAATTGCCACTTTTTTGGGGGGTGAATTTATCGTAAACGAGTTCCCAGCCCCGTCTCGACGGACTGAATAGAAATGGCCAGAGTGGTTCCCATCGGACAGTAGTGGGAACCGCAGGTCATTTGCCTACTGGCAGCCGGCGACCGGCGTACCTCCAGCCTTCACGATCGCAGCTTGCTGTACGAGGCAATCTGCTTGGGCTTTAAGTTTCGTGTCGTTGAGCGTGGCGTTGGTGGTCGATAGCGTGGATTGAGCAGTGAGCGCGGTGTTGCGCTGACCAATAGCCGTGTTCTCGGCGCCCAACGCGGTCGAGTAGCTGTTGGCCGCACCGCTTACGGCGGTGAGACCTTGGGCCAACGTCGAGGTGTTGGCCAATGACAGGACTGTAGGGGCGCCGTCAGCGGACAACGTGGCGGAGATCGTCACGTCGTCGCCCACGTGCGTATGTAACGGAACAAGGATCCGTTTGCCCAATTGGGGCAGCGTGATCGGAACGCTAGGCGCTAGGTCCGCATTCGCGCTGGTAGTTTGGGTAATCACCACGCCTTGGGTGTCCGGGTCGAGGCACTTGCCTAAGCACGTACGAGCAAGGCCTGCGGCGGGTTGCCGCAGCACCAGGCCCTTGATCTGCCCATTTGCGTCTGACGCGGGATCGGTTGCGGCCGTGGGTTGAGCGGGTAATGCGTCGGAGGCTCCGGCGGGCTGCGTCGCGGTGGTAGACCTCAGCACGTAGATTGCGATTTCACCGTCATCCGTGGATTGCGGATCCTTCGGAATGGAATTGGCAGCCCCATTGATCGTGACATAGACGGTCTTTTTGGCCTTGTCCGGGTCGACCCAAAGCGCTTTAATGTAGCGCCAAAGATCGACCGGAACCTCGGCTTTCATGAGAGGGGGTTGGCTCAGCGCCCCCTCTACGGGTTTGAACTGATTGGCGGTCGGAACAACAGCGATGGGTATCGTGAACGACACTTTTTTGAGCGCGTCAGCCATCGTCGAGGTGTCCTGGTTGAGTGTCACTTCTGCAGCCGACGCGGCTTGAGCAGACTTTGCCGCACTGGCCTTCTGGGACGCGCTCTTGAGTTCAGTCTGGGCTTTCGTGTAGTCCTTTAAAGCCGCCTGGGCTGTCCCGGAACAAGCATTGCTATCCAAAAAAATCTGTTTTGTCGTATCGTTTGGGATCAGCTTTTTTTGCTTGCTCGTCAAATTGGCGAAATCCAAATATTCGCCGTATGCCCCGTTGAATTGCGTGGATGATGGACTCGCGTTCCTGGGAACATGTACCCCAGCGGTCAATACATCCCCTGCGATCGTCGCGACGGATTGCAACCCGGCCCCTACCACCTGCAGCGATTGGTCTGCCAACTCCCCATTCACGCCTTGCAGCGTGCCATCAGATGCCGTAGTAAATTTCACGTTGGCGTTTTTGAATGCCCCTTGCAGGCTGGCGGTAGGCACGTAGAAATATTGGTTGGGATCGACGGGATAGGAAGGGGTAATCGTCGCTGAGATCTTCACTCCGATCGATGGAACGTCCCTCACGTTCCGGGTCGTTTCACCGCACTTGGTCAATGTCACAGTGTAGAGTACGTTGACCATCGCCTCGGGCAGAGCATAACGGTACGAGGCCACAGGAGGGTCCATCTTTGATGGATCGTAATGCACGCTAACCAGCGTAGTGCAACCAACCACAGCGAGAGCGAGCAGAGAAATCAAGACAGCCTGTTGTTGGATTCGTTTTTGCTCCAGCATGACGGTCTCCGACGGCCTGAGTGTGGGGTCGTACACCGAGAAAAGTATAGAAGATGGATCTCCCTCGGCAAGGTCAATCTGTCTGCCGAGGGCAAGCGGCAAGTCAAGTCGGCGCGATCGTACCGGGCGCGTAATCTGTATCGCTGCCACGTTGGTGGCGGGTAAGCGTGTCACCGGAGCCGTCTTGTGTAGCGCTGGCGTTTATGCGATGGCGAGCTGATCGGCGACAGCCCACGGCGTGAGCTCATTGATCCGGTTAATCGGGTGATCCGCGATGCGTGCCAGCACGTGACGCAGATATGCTTCGGGATCGATGCCATTCCTTGGCCAGCGGTGCCGATCCGGCTGTAGATCGCAGCAGCGCGCTCGCAGCCTGAGTCCGCACCCGCGAACAGGTAATTGCGCCGTCCGATTGCAACCCCTCGTAGCGCGCGTTCAACTGGCGGGTGTCGATCTCCAGATGCCCGTCGTCTCAATGGCGCGTGAGCGCTTCCCACCGGTTCAACGCAGAGGATCGCCCGGCTCCTGGCGGATTTGCCCGCGAGCATTTCCAGCGTGGCACTCAGCCACGCATCGAGTTGATCGAGCGAGCGCCTGGCATGCTCCGTAAGCGCCCGACCGGAACCGTAGCGTGGGCTGTTGACGGCGGGGGGCGATGCTATCGGATGGGTTCGACGCGAGCGGTTGATGGCAGCAACGGCGCCACGCGCCACGGCATCAGCTCGTCAATCCAGCTGACCGGATGGTCAGCGATACGCTCGAGCACGTAGGCAAGATACGCCTCGCGAGCGAGGCCGTTCAGGCGTGCCGTGCCGATCGGGCTGTACATCGCGGCGGCACGTTCTCCGCCAGTGTCGGCGCCGGCGTACAAGTAGTTGCGCCTGTCGATCGCGACGCCGCGCAGCGCTCGTTCAGCAATCAGGTTGTCGATCTCTGCGCGCCCGTCGCTGCAGTGAGGATCTCCGCTGGGGGGCGCCAGATAACAGATACGTAGCCGCATCTTTCCAGTGAGGCTAACGACATGCTCGTCGACAGGCGACCGGGCATCTTCCATCATGAAGCCGCCATCACCTATGGCAAGGATACGTCGCGTGGATGCTCCGGTCGCTGATTGTCGGGCTTCTCGCAAAACCATAAATACCCGAGGTTCCGAATCTCGACGAAGCCGGTGGCTGTGTCGAACGGTTCATTTCGTTCGAACCCGGGACGATAGCAACCGCACCCGCCCCTACCTTGGCAGCGATCGGGAGAGACAGATAACGCACTTCAAATCAGATCTCCATTTGGTTAGCTCACGTGCGCGGCGCAAGACTCCTTGAGACAGCTCGCCAAAACTGTGCCGCCTTGAAGTCGTCGGTAGATTCCGCTTTATCTGCCAAACCAGCAGCGAAGATATGAGCAGCCCTTCCATGACGCAGCGCGAGTTCGTGCGCCTCCCTCGACACCTCGACCCAATCTAATGTTGCCTCTGCTTTTCCGTCATCAGTATCCATGTGCCCTTTTCACGCCGCATCCGAAGCGGATTAACGCTACCATTGCCACCGATCTTGCGAACGCTGCCGATAGCCCCCTGCTGGCCGAACGTCGTCTGATGCAATCAGCCTGTTCGGCGTGCTTTTCACTAAACCATTTGGTTCCCTGGAGGGGCCAACGACAGTCGCTGCATGATTGCTTCGACTGCCTGCTCAACCGACAACTTTGCGGTGTCGACGACGAGGTGCGCCGATTTCCATGGGTCGTATTGACGTTCAAGCACGCTCTGCCATGTCGGCAACTGAAAATCGGGAATATCGGCCTGTCTCCCCTCGACCCTACGCCGGTGCATGGCAGCATCCGAACAAACCAATTCGATCTCGCAAATCCGCACCCCTGCGTCGAACGCTACACTTCTCCAGGCGCTACGTGTAATTTGCAATGAATTGACCGAGTCCGCGACGACAGTCGACCCAAGCCGCAAGTTATCGGCGGCAACCGCATATGCGGCCAGATAGCCACCGGCCCCAATATCCGCTTGGCCGCCTCTGCACGCCTTGATCGCCTGTTCCAATGTATCCATGCGCAGATAAACGGCCGCGAGCTTGCGTGCGAGCATTTGCGCTACTGTCGTCTTCCCGGTGCCCGGTAGCCCGCCAAGGACGATCAACACTTTCGATGCTCCCGGATCAATAGACGGAGACAGATTGTTATCGGTCTACGTCACAAGGTCGACTGTCTCGTTGTGGCCAACGTCTACCCGGCATGGCGGACCGTTACTGATCTGCGGCAGGAACCGGCCTGTCATCAAGCCGGCGCTCACGGTTACTCGGGTGACAATCTGATGTCCGCGTTTCCATAACCACCATGCTTCCCATCCCGAAGCACGCGGCGAGTGCACTCGAGCCACTCAGGGAACACCGCGGCGTCCATGGGCGCCCCCTGCCCATTGGGTTCCCCCCATAGGGCCAGGCTGCTGAGAAGTGCGCCTAGCACTTCAGGCCTATCGAGAGACTCCCATTCCCGTTCGAGAAATTCGAACATGATCAGATACGCCTGGCGCAGCGTAACGGTAGACTCCATCGATGGCTTTTCCATTCTGAACGTGTTCCGGCGGCAAAGCTGCCAGTCTATCTCGACGGTCCGGAATTGGCCGGGCCCAATCGGACGCAAGCGGCAGCGACGACTAAAAACGACCAAACCGATGCCTCTATCAGCCAATGAGGCCCAGTCTTCCCGATCAAGATACAGCTTGATTTCTCCAGGCAAAGCCTGTGTTGCGCACCCCAGGAATCGTGGCGCCGAGCAACTGCCTCTGGCCGAATCCGGAAGTCCGCGCCCCCCCTTGCCATCACGGCTCCGAGATCACGATATGCTCGGCGTACTTCAACGCTTCATCGATAAATATTCGGAGTGCAAGCGCAGCAGCAGCTCTGTTCACCAGGTAATCTACAAAGTAGAACCCGTCTTGCTCGAGCGAGTAGCTGTAGATTTCTGCCATCGAAGGCTGATCGACGGGGTTCGGTAATTTTTTGAAAAACGTGGATGGATCGTAGCCGGCCGGGACGGAAAACTTGATCTTGTACTCGATTCCCATGACTCTGGCTCTCCTGAATGCAACGGCAGATGGCGGGATGGTGAACCGCTACCTGCGTACGCCCCGAAAATCGTCGTTATGCTGAAAAGGGTTTCATCGAAAGACCGTAATTTTGAACGATCTGCGGGCGTGTGTTGAATATCGCTTCCTGGCCGCTACTTGCGATCACGAGGTGCTTCCGCTTTCGATTGCCCGAATCGGCACATGAAACCGGGCGATCAGTCGGCTACAAACACACCCATCACCGACGGAGCCCCGCGTCACAGAGCAGCCGGACGTCGCGCGACAGATTTTCCACTTCGTCGCCAGAGCGGCCAGCCAGGGCGGTCTCCACGCACGTATCCACCTGTTCGGTCGAAGACGAGCCGCTCACCACTCGAGCCCTTCCGATTGGCGAGTCGGGATCGGCCGCCGAGCCTTTCCCGGAGAGATCCAGCTCGCGCCCTGTTTGCTCCCGGTAGCGCCTGAGCATCACGCTATTCTGTTCTGCAACGATCGGCGCCGCCAGTTCGTACTCCGGTCTGAAAACAAATGCCTGCCCGGGGCAACCCTGCTTTTTTGCGTCGAACCTGGCGCGCATGTTCCCGACGTCATGCCGCTTCTTATAGTCGACAAACTCGGAATATGAGTTGGACCAATCGTCACGGACTTCTCCGATGTAAGCCAGCGCCGCTTCTATCTGTTCCACGTTCTCCACGTCGAGGCTCAACTGGGAACAGTCGCTGGACGCCGCCTCTTCCTGTTGATGAGAAAGCAGCGTCTTCAGTTCCGTCACGGCGGATTGAGCTTCGGGAATTCGACCTTCGGCGATGAACTTCCGGATCACCTCGTATCGAGGCGCCGTCTCATGGACGTAGTCGAACCTCGGCGTCACGTTTTCCGGTCGCTTTTCGCAAGCGCCAAGCGCCAGAATCAAGAGGAAGACTATTCGATTCGTTCTTGTCCGCTTCATCGTTATCGCGTTCTTCATGATTATTCTGATGATCTCCGGCGTTGCCGGACGACGAACCATCCCGTCAAGGGTTCTCTGAGTCGAGTATCGGCGATTTACGCGTTGCCGACGCGCCCGCGACCGGCCGGATACCCGGAGAATCGACGACTATCGCAGCGTCACGATCCGACTACCGGACAAGCTCCTTGTATATTTCCGCCGGGCATCTTTTCAACGATCGTCGCGTACACGTCGCAGATATGCCGCATGCATGCCGGAAAAGACGTTGCCCCCGTCAAATACCGAACCCCGGCATGTGGCGTCGAGAACGCGAGGCGTCGAATACGTCCCGCGTCTTAAACGCGTGATTCATCCGCCCAACACAACGCTGCCCCCATCAAGCCTGGCGTTTCCCTCGGCCACCGGCCGGCTTGCCACCCGGCTTGCGCGGACCCGCAACAGCCTTGCCGGCGGGCTTGCTGCGCGGCTTTTGCGCGCTGAACGGACTACCGCTGGACAAACCTGCCCCTTTACCCGCACCCGCACCCGCCGCCCGCGACGCCGCAGGCTTGCGTTTGCCTTCCCCGCCTTGCGCACGCGGCTTCTTGCCGGGCCCCTGCCCGCCGCCCGGCACGGCTTGCGGCACTTTGGGCTTCTTGGGTTTCTTCGGCTTCTTGACGATCTCGCCGGTCGTGCTGGTCTGCGGCACACGATGTTCGGCTTCAAAGCCCGGCTCTTCCTCACGGCGCAGCGTTTGCCGGATCAGCGCTTCGATCGCGGCCAGTTGCGGCGCCTCGTCGGCACACACCAGGGACACCGCCACCCCGCTCGCGCCTGCACGGCCGGTGCGGCCGATACGGTGCACGTAGTCTTGCGCGACGATCGGCAGATCGACGTTGATCACCAGCGGCAAATCGTCGATATCCAGCCCGCGCGCCGCCACGTCGGTGGCGACCAGCATCTGCACTTCGCCCGACTTGAAACGCTCCAGCGCACGCAGGCGCGCAGGTTGCGGCTTGTCGCCGTGGATGGTGTCGACCGCATAGCCTGCTTCATCCAGCATCGCCGCCAGATAATCCACGCCGTTGCGGGTCTTGACGAACACCAGCGCATGGGTCCACTTGTTCTCGGCCACGAGGTGCATGAAGAGGTCGGGCTTGTTCCGTTTGTCGACCGGCACCACCCACTGCTTGATCTTGCTGGCCGTGACGTTCGGCGGACTGACGCTGATATCGACCGGGTTCTGCAGAATGCCCGCCGCCATCGCGCGGATATCGTCGGTGAACGTGGCGGAGAACAGCAAGGTCTGGCGCCGGGCGGGCAACGCGGCGAAGACGGCGTCGAGTTCGCGCGCGAAGCCGAGATCCAGCATGCGGTCCGCTTCGTCCAGCACCAGCGCCTGCACCTGATCGAACTGCACCGCGTTCTGGCGATTGAGATCCAGCAAGCGGCCCGGCGTCGCGACGAGCACGTCCACGCCCTTGCGCAGCTTCATCATCTGCGGGTTGATACTCACGCCGCCATAGGCAGCCAGAAAGCGCAGGTCGAGGCCCTTGCCGTAAGTGACGAAGCTTTGCAGCACCTGCTCCGCCAGTTCACGCGTCGGCACCAGCACCAGGACGCGCGCGCGGTTGCTGGACACCGCCGGGCCGTGCTGCACCAGGCGCTGCAGCAGCGGCAGCGCGAAACCGGCCGTCTTGCCGGTGCCGGTCTGCGCCGCGGCCATGACGTCCTTGCCGCCGAGCACGGCGGGAATCGCCTTGGCCTGCACCGGCGTCGGTGTCTGGTAATTGAGATCCTGCACATTACGCAGCAACGGATCGATCAGGCCGAGCGATGCAAAAGACATGGACGTTTTCCGGGCTAAAACCGTAATTCTAGCGGTTATCACGCCGGTTCCA
Source organism: Burkholderia sp. MSh2 (assembly GCF_000731655.1). NCBI lineage: Bacteria > Pseudomonadati > Pseudomonadota > Betaproteobacteria > Burkholderiales > Burkholderiaceae > Burkholderia > Burkholderia sp. MSh2. The sequence continues at coordinate 7,766 of NZ_JPGM01000053.1, forward strand.
CCATGCGGATCGCGGGACGCAAGGGTCGTCGTCGATCGCCCCCGATCGAAGCGGCATCACCGCGCGCAGCGCCTCGACGCGTTCGAAGCGGCCGATCGACGCGCGTCTCCCCGGCACAGGCCTGCGGCCTGCGGCCCGCGTCTCGCGCCTCGACACGACGCAGCCGACCATCGACACGAAATGGCCCCCCTCGACCGGCGCCGCTTCGCGCCCTCCGCCGGTCAGGTGATAAGCTCGATGCCGTCGCATCGCCGCGCACCGGCGCACCTCGAACCCTGACCCTACGACCGCAGCGAGCCCCCATGTCCCTCTCTCCTTCCGTCCTTTCCGCGTTCACGCCGACCGGCAAGCTGCGCGCGTCGATCAATCTCGGCAACCCGATCCTGGCGAACCGCGACCCGGCGACCGGCGAACCGTTCGGCGTATCGATCGACCTCGCGCGTGCATTCGCCGAACGCCTGTCGGCCGAACTGGAACTCGTGGTGTTCGACGCGGCCGGCAAGTCGGTGCAGGCGCTGACCGACGAGCGCGCGGATTTCGGCTTCTTCGCGGTCGATCCGCTGCGCGGCGAAACGGTCGCGTTCACCGCGCCGTACGTGCTGATCGAGGGGTTCTATCTCGTGCGCGACGCGTCGCCGATCCGCACGAACGCGGACGTCGACCAGCCTCACAACCGCGTGACCGTCGGCCAGGGCAGCGCCTACGACCTGTTCCTCACGCGCGAGCTGAAGGCCGCCCGGATCGTCCGTGCACCGACGTCGCAGGCCGTCGTGCAGACATTCGTCGACCAGCAGCTGGAAGTGGCGGCCGGCGTGAAGCAGCAGCTCGAGACAGACGCGGCGACCACGCCCGGCCTGCGCCTGCTCGACGAACGCTTCATGGTGATCCGGCAGGCGATGGGCGTGCCGAAGAGCCGCGGCGAAGCGGCCGCGGCGGCACTGAGCGCATTCGTCGAGGACATGAAGGCGTCGGGCTTCGTCGCGGATTCGCTGCGGCGCCACGGCATCAACGGCGCATCCGTCGCGCCGCCGGCGTGATCACGGCCCGCCGCGACAATCGCCCGCGCGGGCTTCAAGGTGTCGCCCCGGGACTCACCTAGCCACCCGCGGCGGCCGGCCCGCCGCACACTGCCGGCACGAGCCGCACGATGTCGCGGGTCAGGCGCCTGGCCATCCAGCGTCATCCGCATCCCGTGCCGCGAACGTCATGCCGTCGCGGCACCGCACAACGCAAATTCAGCCGCACGTCCTGGATGGCGTCGGCATGCCGACGCGATCCTCGACGGGGCGCGCCCTTCACGCACCGCCTAAACCGCCTCGAGCACCGTCGCGATCCCCTGCCCGCCGCCGATACACTGCGTGGCCAGCGCGTAACGACCGCTGACGCGGCACAGGAGCGTGGCCGCCTTGCCCGTGATCCGCGCGCCGGTTGCGCCGAGCGGATGGCCGAGCGCGATCGCGCCGCCGTCGATGTTGGTTCGCTCGGGATCGATGCCGAGCTCGCGCATGCAGGCGATCGCTTGCGACGCAAAGGCTTCGTTGATTTCGATCACGTCCATGTCCTCGATGCGCAAGCCGGCACGCGCAAGCGCCTTGCGCGTCGCGTGCACCGGCCCCATCCCCATGATTTCCGGTTCGAGGCCCGCGATCGCGGTCGACCTGATGCGGGCGAGCACGTCGAGCCCATGCTGCCGGGCGAATGCCTCCGACGTGACGAGGACGGCAACGGCGCCGTCGGTCAAAGGCGACGCGGTACCGGCCGTGACGGTTCCGCCTTCCCCGAACGCGGGTTTCAGCGCGGCCAGCCCTTCGAGCGACGTCTGCGGGCGCAGGCAGCGGTCGCGATCGATCATGGTGCCGTCGGGCGTGACGACGGGCACGAGTTCGTCGTCCAGACGCCCCTCGGCCTGCGCGCGTGCGGCCTTGCGCTGCGACTCGACCGCGAACGCGTCCTGCTCCTCGCGCGAAATGTTCCAGCGGGCCGCGACGTTCTCGGCCGTGATGCCCATCGGCGTGTACGCGTGGGTCGGAACCTCCGCATCGGGATGTTCCGGCGACGCGAATCGCGGGTTCGGCGACGCCGACAGGCCGCCTTGCGGCACCATCGTCATGCTCTCGACCCCTGCCGCGATGAACGCTTCGCCGGCCCCGATCGCGATTTGCCCGGCCGCCATGTGGATCGCATACATCGACGAGCCGCAGAAGCGGTTCACGGTCGCCCCGCCGATCCGGACGGGCAGTCCCGCGAGCAGCAATGCGATGCGTGCGACGTTGTCGCCCTGGGCCCCCTCGGGATAGGCGCATCCCATCAGCACATCCTCGATCAGGTGCGGATCGATTCCGCTGCGCCGGACCAGTTCGGCCAGCGCGACGGCGGCCAGATCGTCGGGACGCGCGGCGTGCAGGGGTCCCTTGCGGGCAAATGCGAAAGGCGTGCGGACGTAACCCGCGATGACGGTACGATTCATTTCAGCATCCTCCAAATGAGGCCGGCCGGTAACGGCGCGCCAGTGCGCGCGCCGTCACACCTCGACCCGGGTCCAGATACGTTTGGGCACCATCGTGGCCGCGCACACCAGCGCCGAGCCGACCGTCCCCGCCGCGACGAACGCGGAGAGCGTCCCCATGCCGCCGCCCAGCTGATTGACGGCCAGCCAGCCGCCTCCGGCCGCAATGCACAGGCGGGCCGTGCCGCCCAGGATCGTCCAGAACGGACGGCCGATACCCTGCGCGGCGAACGAGAGGATGAAAGACACGCCGACCAGGCCGTAGAGCGGCGCGATGGTCGTCAGGTAAAGCCCGCCGAAATGGGTCGCGGCCGCGTCATGCGTGAACAGCCCCAGCCAGACGGGCGGATGAATGGCGACGACCAGCCCGATGACCTGCGTGAAGCCGGCGCCCATCGCAATGCCGAGCCATGTGGCGCGCCGGGCGCGCGCGACGTCGCCCGCGCCCATGCACGTCCCGACGACGGTCAGCACGGCGGTGCCCATGCCGAACAGCAGCGGTATCAGCACGTAGTCGAGTCGCGACGCGATGCCGTAGCCGGCCAGCGCGGCCTGGCCGAAACGCCCGACCACCGCGGTCAGCAATACGACCATCAGGTTCAGTTGCAGCGCGCCGATCGACGAGAGCGCGCCGACCCGGAGAATGTCCGCGAAGAAGCGCCGGTTCAGCGGCGTGCGCGTCAGCATCAACCCGCCGTGCCCGCGGGCCATGTAGACCAGCAGCACGACCGCGGCGACGCTGTAATAGAGGGACACCGCCATCCCCGCTCCCGCAATGCCCAGGCCCGGCACGGCGCCCACGCCGAAGATCAGCAACGGCGAAAGCGGAATCAGCACCAGCGCGCCGGCAAAGGTCGTGATCGCGGGAATCCTGACGTTGCCGCTGCCTCGCAAGGCCGCGCACAGCAGGTTGACGATCCAGATCGGGATCGCGCCGGCGAACACGTAGTTCGAATAGGTCACCGCCGCGGCAAGCCCCGGCCCCCGCCCCCCGAGCGCGGCATACAGCGCGGGGCCGCACCACCACGCCCCGATCGTGAACAGGCAGCCGAGCACGACGGCCACGACGACCGCATGCAGGACGAGCGCATCCGCTTCGCGCCGCTTGCCGCCGCCGATCGCGCGCGCCACGGCGGACGCCACGCCGCCGCCGATGCCGCCGTTGGACATCATCGTCATCAACATCGAGACCGGGAAGACGAGCGACACGCCGACCAGCGAATCGGTGCCGAGAAAACTCACGTACCACGTCTCCAGCACGCCGACGAACGTCTGGGCGATCAGGACGACGATGGTGGTGAGCCCGAGCGACAGCAGGGTTCGAAACAGCGGGCCGCCCAGAATGCGGGCGCGACGCAGCGCGCCGGCATCGGGCCTGGTGGCAGTCTGATTCATGGGCGCCGTTCCTGTCCCCGATTCGACAAGAACGACAGCAACAGCTGATTGACCGCATCGGGCGCTTCCTGCTGCACGAAATGGCCGATTCCGGCGATCAGGTGCTTGCCCGTCAGGTGCGGCACGTTGCGTTCGAGCGTCTCGTATTCGTCCTTCGCCATCTTCAGCACGCCGTCCAACTCGCCCGTGATGAAGACCGTGGGCTGGAGGATGCGCGCGCCGGCCAGGAACGCCGTCAGTTCCCAGTTCCGGTCGAAGTTCCGATACCAGTTGATGCCGCCGCGGAAACCCGACCGCTCGAACTGCGCCGTGAAATAGTCGAGCGCTTCCGTCGTGAGCCACGCGGGTTGCTCGTCGGGGAACACGAGACTGTCGACGAGGCGGCTGGCTTTGTCGAAACGGGCGAAGCTGGCGTGGCGATGTTTTTCATTCGCGCGCGCCTGCCCCGACGCCGTATAGAGAATGCCCAGCAACGAGCGTCGGATGTCGGCTTCCAGTTCGCGCTCGATCCGTCCGGGTTCCTGAAAATACTGCTGATAGAAGTGCTGTTCTTGCGAAAGCAGTTGAAAGCGAACCGCGGGCCGCAGCACCTGGCGCGGCAGGTACGGCACGCTCAGCAACGCGAGCCTGTCGAACATGTCGGGGCGCAGCAGCGCGGCGGGTGCGACGACCATGGCGCCCCAATCGTGCCCGACGAGCGTCGCGCGCTCTTCCCCGAGCGCATGAACCAGGCCGACCAGATCCGCGACGAGGTTCAGGACGTTGTACGACTCGACGGCTTGCGGTGAGTCGGTGTCGCCGTAGCCTCGCTGATCCATCGCGACGACCCGGTACCCGGCCCGCGCCAGCGGCTCGATCTGATGACGCCACGAAAACCACGATTCCGGCCACCCGTGACACAGCAGCACGAGCGGCCCGACGCCCTGCTCCACGTAATGCATGCGAATGCCGTTGGTATGGACGTAGCCATGCTTCCAGTCGTGTCCCACTTCCGCCCCCTTGGATCAATAAGAGTATGATCGACATCCAATTAGAGTATGGATACACTCTAAGTGTCAACGAAAAGTTTCAAGGCGGCGCTTGGGCGCCGGATCGACATGAGAAAGTCCAGGGAAGAGGCCAGCCAGACCCGCAAGCGGATCGTGGAAACAGCGGCGCGGGAGTTGCGCGAGAAGGGCGTGGTGGGCGCCGGGATTGCCGACATCATGTCGGCGGCCGGCCTCACGCCGGGCGGGTTCTATCGACATTTCGAATCGAAGGACCATCTCGTGGCGGAAGCATGCGACGTCGCCAGCGCGACGCTCTACGAGACGCTCGAGTCGTTCGTGCAGGGGAAGCCGCCGCGCGACGCGCGCCGGGAGATCGCGGAGCGTTACCTGTCGGTCGCGCACCGCGACAACATGTCGATCGGCTGCCCGTTCGCGGCGCTGGGCGGCGACATGGCGAGAGCCGATGCGCGCACGCGGCAAGTCGCGACGGAAGGGTTCCTGCGTCTCGCGGGTCTCTTTGCGGAACAGCTGGGGGGCACGGAAGCGAGCAAGCGCGGCAAATCGCTGGCGGCGGCGTCAGCCATGATCGGCGCACTGATGATGTCGCGCGTGGTCGATGACGACGGGCTGTCGCAGGAGATCCTCGAGGCCGCACGGGACGCGCTGTGCAAATGATGCGCCGGTGTCCGCGCTCGATGGCGGGAGCGGAGGCACGTGCCGTTCGGGACGGAGCGCGTGCCGCCGTCGAGCGCGGCGACCGGCCCTCCGCGCACAGCGTCGCGGACTGAGCCCGTCCACCCCGCCCGTCATGACGGCGCGGAGTCGCCCGCCCGCAGCGCAATGCCCGTCCACGCCCCACTCGCGGCCAGTTCTCCGGTCAGCTCGACGATCGTATGCCGCACGGCCAGCGCGGCGGCATTGACGGGGGACGTGGTGGACCAGCACAGGCTCGCGGGCCGGCGCGTGTTCCGCATGCGGCATGCCGGATGCCGGATGCGACACGTCCCGGAAAATCCGGGCCGTGTCGTCGCTCAGCGGTTCGCCGCCAGCGTCTCGGTAGTCGCCAGGAATCGCGCGATATCGTCCGGCGCATGGCAATGGAGCGGCGATACGCGTACCGCGCCGCCGATCCCGAACGATTTCAGCATCCGTCCCGAATACAGGCTCGACGCAACGCGCTCATAGACGATCACACCATGCTTCTCGTACTCCCGCACCGCTTGCGTCGGTTCGAGGTTCGCGAAGCCGATCCCGACGATCAGGTCGCGCTTCGTCAGGTCGTCGTGATCCCAGTAGACCTCGACGCCGTCGATCGAGCGCAGCCCGCGACGGCCGCCATACCCGTCGAGCAGCGCGGCCAGCAGCGCACGCTCGTGCAGTTCGATCCGGTGCATGCCCTCGACGAACTGCGTGCGCCGATCTTCCGAATCGGAAAAATACCGGCCGATCCACGTGACGTAATCGACGATCGACGTCACGACCGCGAACTGTGCGGGCGCCGGGCTGCCCAGTTCCCATACACCGTTCTCCTTCGCGGCGAGCCGGTGATGCGGCAACGCGGCCGCACGCGGCGACAGCCACGAGATGCCGGAGCCGCGGCAACCGAAGAACTTGTACGGCGCGAAATTGATGCCGTCGACCGGCGTGCGCTGCAGGTCGACGACGCCGTGCGGCGCATGCTGGACCGCGTCGACGATGACGAACAGGTCCGGCTTCTTCTCCCGTGCACGCGCGACGATCGTCTCGATGTCGAATTTTGCGCCGGAGATGTTCGACGCGAACATCACGCTGAGCAGCGCGGTATCGGCGTCGACCCGCGACACGATCGCATCGACGTCCACGCCGCCGGTTTCCGGATTGCTCGGCGCGATGCGCAGCGTCTTGCCGGTACGTTCCGCGTAATACGTCATCGCATCGTAGGACGACGGATGCTCAAGCACGGTCGTCACCGCATTGGCGCCCGGCACGTTCTCCATGATCGCGCGCACCATGTCGAACATCGCGCCCGACGCCGTCAGCGACGCATACACGGTGCCGTCGCGCGCATTCAGGATCGTTCGCACGTCGTCCTCACCGCGCGACTGGATCGCCTGGAGATCGAGCGCACGCTCGTGAATGCGCTCCGGGCAGTCGGGCATTGCATCGGTCCACGCGTACGCGTCGACCGCGGCCTTCAGCCGGAACGATCCGCCGGCGTTGTCGAAGAACAGCCGCGCGCGTCCGTCGATATCGCGATCGACGTGATGAAAGCGCGCCTTGACCTGCTGCATCAACGCGTCGGGAAAAAGTGCTCCATGGGGACTGCTCATCTTCGATACTCCTGTTTGCTTCCGGATGTTGTGCGATGCCTGCATGGCGACGTTCAGCCGCGCAGCGATTCGAGGTACGCGCGGCCCTTGTCCGCGTCGTAGCGGCCTTCCCATTTCGCGATGACGAGCGGCGCGAGTGCGTTGCCGACGACGTTCAGCGCGGTGCGGCCCATGTCCATGATCCGGTCGACGCCGGCGATGAACGCCAGCCCTTCGAGCGGCAACCCGGCGCTCGCGAGCGTCGCGAGCATGATCACGAACATGAAGCCCGGCACGCCGGCGGCCCCCTTCGACGTGACGACCATGGTCAGCGTCAGCAGGATCTGCTGCTGCCAGCCGAGATGCACGCCGTAGAGCTGCGCGACGAACAGCGTGCCGATGCCGAGATAGATCGACGCACCGTCGAGGTTGAACGTGTAGCCGGTGGGCACCACGAACGTCGTGATGCTCTTCGGCACGCCGTAGTCCTCCATCTTCTTCATCAGCTGCGGCAGCACCGTCGCCGAACTGCAGGTCGAGAACGCGATGATCAGCTCGTCCTTGATCACGCGCAGCAGCGTGAAGATGCGGAACCCGAACAGCCGCGCGGTCAGGCCGAGCACCGCGATCCCGAACACCAGGATCGCGAAGTACGTCACGGCGACCAGCTTCAGCAGCGGCATCAACGACCCGAAGCCGAAGCTCGCGACCGTGACCGCGATCAGCGCGAATACGCCGACGGGCGCATAGCGCATCACCATGTTCGTCACCTTGAACATCGCGTCGGCGACGCCCTTGAGCATCGCGAGCACCGGCTTGCGGTGCTCTTCCGGCACCGATTGCAGACCGAGCCCGAACAGCAGCGAGAAGAAGATCACCGGCAACAGGTCGCCCTTCGCCATCGACGCGACGATGTTGTCGGGAATGATGCCGAGCACCAGCGCCATCAGCCCGTGGTGCGCCTGCTGCACCTGCTGCGTCGCTTGCTGATAGCGGGAAATGTCGGTGTGCCCGAGCTGCGACATGTCGGTGCCGACGCCCGGCTGCAGCACGTTGCCGATCACGAGCCCGAGCACGATCGCGATCGTGGTGATCGCCTCGAAATAGAGCAGCGTCTTCAGGCCGATGCGGCCGAGCGACTTGCTGTCGCCCACCCCGGCGATGCCGATCACCATGCTCGTGAACACGATCGGCACGACGATCATCCGCACCAGCCTGATGAAGATGTCGCCGGCCGGCTGAAGCAACCCGGAAACGGCGGCGTCGCGCAACGACGGGAACCGGTTCAGGACGAGCCCGGTCGCGATGCCGATGACGAGCCCGATGGCGATCTGCCATGCAAGACCGATGCGCGGCTTGCGCGCCGCTTCGTGGACGGGCGGGGAGTCGATGACGGTGTCCATGCTGTCTCCGGAAATGAGGGGGCGATCGAACGCCGGGGGCGATGCGGCGCGCTTTCTGACGAGTGCACGCGTCGGGCAACGCAACGGGAGAACCTTAAGCGGCCGAAACAGGTAAAAAAAGCGATTTTTTGATATGCGAAAATATCGCTTTTATTCATCTATCGAGCGACAGACGATGCTCACGTTCAAGCAGATGGAAGCGCTGTACTGGATCGTGCAACTCGGCACCTTCGACGCGGCGGCGACGCGTCTCAACACGACGCAGTCGGCCGTGTCGAAGCGGATCCAGGAACTCGAACGCGCGTTCGACCTGACCGTGTTCGACCGCGCTCATCGCAGCGCCCGGCTCACCGACAAGGGCGCCGAACTGTTCGATCACGCGAAGGAGTTGCTCGAACAGCGCGACCGCGTCGTCGAGCGGATGATTTCGAAGGAAGCGCTGGTGCGGCACGTCCGGATCGGCGTGACCGAATTGACCGCGCTGACGTGGCTGCCGCGCCTGATTGCGGCGATCCAGGCCGCCTATCCACGGGTGCACGTCGAGGCGGAGGTGGACCTGACCGCGACGCTGCGCGAGCGGCTCGCGGCCGACACGATCGACCTGATCGTCGTCCCGCAGATTCACGCGACGGAATCGTTCGCGGCGACGGTGGTGGGCGAAGTCGACAATGCATGGATGTGCGCAGCCGGGCTCGTGCCGAAACGGAAGACGGCCCTCTCGCTGGCGGACATCGCCCAATTTCCGCTCATCCTGCAAGGCAACCTGTCGGGCACGGGGCACCTGTACACGCGCTTCCTGCAGGAACACGGCGTCGCGATGCAGCGCGTGCTGACGAGCAACAGCCTGATCGCGCAGATCGGCCTGGCGCTGTCGGGGCTGGGCGTCAGCTATCTGCCGAAGGCATGCGTCGCGCACCTGGTCGCCTGCGAGGCGCTGAATATCGTGCGGACTCGCCCGGCGCTGCCGCCGGTTCGCTACGTCGCACTGCATCGGCAGGGACAGGGGCAGACGCATACGCTGACGGCGGAGATCGTCCGGCTGGCAGCCCGGACCTGCGATTTCAGCACGAACCTGCTGGATCCGGGGGCGCACACCGTCGTCGATGCATCACGCATCGGCAAGGTTGCCGAAAACGTACGGGAGGGCCCGGGCGGGCCCTCCGTGAACAGCACGCCGACCGTCAAGAAGCCGTCAGGCGGCCGGTAGGCGGGCGCTCAGTGATACGGCGAAGCGGCGTACTCGAGCCGGGCCGCTCCCTTCGGCCACGAGTCCGCTGACCGAAGGGAATCGGCGCCCGGCAGCGGGCCTGCCGACGCGCGGCGTCGCGCTCAACCGACCCGCGCTTCGCCTTGCCGCGCCGCTTCGCCCTCGTCCCCGCCCGTGCGGGCGAGCACCGGCCGGAGCGCCTGCCCCGTGTGGCTCGCGGCCGTTTCCGCGAGCGCTTCCGGCGTCGCCGCCGCGACGATCGTGCCGCCGCCCACGCCGCCTTCCGGCCCGAGATCGATGATCCAGTCGGCTTCCGCGATCACGTCGAGGTCATGCTCGATCACGACGACGCTGTGCCCCGCATCGACGAGCCGGTGCAGCACGCGGATCAGCTTCGCGACGTCCGCCATGTGCAGGCCGACCGTCGGCTCGTCGAGCACGTACAGCGTATGCGGCGCCTTCTGGCCGCGCCGCGTGATGTCGTCGCGCACCTTCGTCAGCTCGGTGACGAGCTTGATGCGCTGCGCCTCGCCGCCGGACAGCGTCGGCGACGGCTGGCCGAGCGTCAGGTAGCCGAGGCCGACATCCTTCATCAGTTGCAGCGGATGCGCGATGTTCGAGATCGGCGCGAAGCACTCCACCGCCTCGTCGATCTCCATCGTCAGCACGTCGCCGATGTTCCGGCCGCGCCACGTGACGGCGAGCGTCTCCGGGTTGAAGCGCTGCCCGTGACAGACGTCGCACGGCACCTTGACGTCGGGCAGGAAGCTCATGCCGATCGTCCGCACGCCCTGGCCCTCGCACGCGGGGCAGCGCCCGTCGCCGGTGTTGAACGAGAAACGCGACGCCGTGTAGCCGCGCGCACGCGCTTCGAGCGTATCGGCGAACAGCTTGCGGATCGTGTCCCACACGCCGATATAGGTGGCCGGACACGAACGCGGCGTCTTGCCGATCGGCGTCTGGTCGACTTCGAGCACGCGGTCGATCTGTTCCCAGCCGCTCAGCGACTCGCAGCCCTGCCATGCATGCGTGATGTTCAGCGACGGCCGCGGCGCGCTGCGCGCCAGCACGCTCGAGCGGCGGTTGGCGGCCGGCGCGTCCTGCTGCGCGGCCTTGCGCGCGCGCCGCGTGGCCGGCGACGACAACACCGAGCGGCCGACCGCGTCGAGCAGGTTCGTCATCAGCACGTCGCGCGCGAGCGTCGACTTGCCCGACCCGCTCACGCCCGTCACCGCGACGAGCCGCGCGAGCGGAATGCCGACCGTGACGTCGCGCAGATTGTGCAGCCGGGCCCCGTGCACGGTCAGCCACGCGTCCGGCACCGCGGCCGCGCCCTTCCTGCCCGGCAGGCTCACGCTCCGGCGCGGCTGCAGCGGGTGCATCATCGGCTGTGCGAGCAGGCGCCCCGTCACCGAATCGGGCTGGGCGGCCAGATCCGCGACCGCGCCCTGCGCGACCAGCGTGCCGCCGCGCTTGCCCGCGCCCGGGCCGACGTCGATGATGTGATCGGCACGGCGGATCGTGTCCTCGTCATGCTCGACGACGACGAGCGTGTTGCCCTTGTCGCCGAGCTTGCGCAGCGCGTCCAGCAGGATCTGGTTGTCGCGCGGATGCAGGCCGATCGTCGGTTCGTCGAGCACGTAGCACACGCCCTGCAGGTTGCTGCCGAGCTGCGCGGCGAGCCGGATGCGCTGCGCTTCGCCGCCCGACAGGCTCGGCGCCGCGCGATCGAGACTCAGGTAGCCGAGCCCGACTTCCTCGAGGAACGCGAGGCGGCTGCCGATCTCGCTGACGATGTCGCGCGCGATCTGCGCGTCGCGCCCGCTGAGTTCCAGCCCGTCGATCCAGCGCCGCGTGTCCGACACCGTCCACTGCGCGACCTCGACGATCGGATGCGCATCGAACGTGACCGCGCGCGCGGACGGGTTCAGCCGGGTGCCGCCGCAATCCGGGCACGGCTCGTTGCCGACGCCTTCCGGTTCCTGCTCGTCCGACGGCAGCGTCTGCTCGCGGCCGCGATCGTCGCCGGCCAGCACCGTGTCGTCGTACGCCGCGCGCTGCTCGCGCGTGAGCGTGACGCCGGTGCCGACGCAGGTCGTGCACCAGCCATGCTTGCTGTTGTACGAGAACATCCGCGGATCGAGTTCCGGGTAGCTCGTGCCGCACACCGGGCAGGCGCGCTTGACCGACAGCACCTTGACCGTGCCGACGCGCGCGGTCGAATGATCGTTCCGCATCGCGTCGTGCAGCCCGTCGAGCGGCGCGAGCAGATGCATCACGCCCTTGCCCAGCTCGAGCGTTTCGTCGAGCGCGCGCCGCAACCCGGCTTCGTCGTCGGGCGATACGACGATGTCGGCCACCGGCAGCTCGATCGTGTGCTCGCGGAAGCGGTCGAGCTTCGGCCACGGATCGACCGGCACGAACTCGCCGTCGACGCGCAGATGCGTGCTGCCGCGCGCCTTCGCCCACTTCGCGAGATCCGTATAGACGCCCTTGCGGTTGACGACGAGCGGCGCGAGCAACCCGACGTGCTCGCCGCGATGGTCGCGCAGCAACTGCGCGGCGATCGATTCGACCGATTGGGACGTGACCGGCGTACCGTCGTGGATGCAATGCTGCAGGCCGAGCTTCACGTACAGCAGCCGCAGGAAATGCCAGACCTCCGACGTGGTCGCGACCGTACTCTTGCGGCCGCCGCGCGACAGCCGCTGCTCGATCGCGACGGTCGGCGGAATGCCGTACACCGCGTCGACCTCGGGGCGCCCGGCCGGCTGCACGATCGAACGCGCATACGCGTTCAGCGATTCGAGGTAGCGGCGCTGGCCCTCGTGGAACAGGATGTCGAACGCGAGCGTCGACTTGCCGGAACCCGACACGCCGGTGATCACGTTGAACTTGCCGTGCGGGATGTCGACGTCGAGCGCCTTCAGGTTGTGCTCGCGCGCGTTGACGATCCGCACGACGTCCTCGCCTTCGATCGCGCGCCGTTCGCGCGCCGCGTTCAGCACCGCCTGCAGCGGCACGCCTTCGTCGGCCGGCGCCAGGTCGGCATCCATCGCGCGATCGTATTGCAGCAGCGCCACGCCCGTATGCGATTCGGCGCAGGCCTTCACGTCGTCGGGCGTGCCCGCGCACAGCACGCGGCCGCCGCCGTCGCCGCCTTCCGGGCCGAGATCGATCAGCCAGTCGGCCGCGCGGATCACGTCGAGGTTGTGCTCGATCACGATCAGCGAATGGCCGGCCGCGAGCAGCTTGCCGAACGCCTGCATCAGCTTCGCGATGTCGTCGAAGTGCAGCCCGGTGGTCGGCTCGTCGAACATGAACAGCTTGGCCCGCGCGATGCGCGCCTCTTCCGTGACGACCCGGCGCCCGTTGCCGGCCGCCGCGGATTCGGCCAGGAAGCCGGCCAGCTTCAGGCGCTGCGCCTCGCCGCCCGACAGCGTCGGCACCGGCTGGCCGAGCTTCACGTATTCGAGGCCGACGTCGACGATCGGCTGCAGCACGCGCAGCACCTCGGCGTCCGTCGCGAAAAACGCCGCGGCCTCGCTGACGGTCAGGTCGAGCACGTCGGCGATGCTCAGCGCGCGGCCGTCGCGCTCGAGGCGTACCTCGAGGATCTCGGCGCGGTAGCGGCTGCCGTCGCAATCCGGGCAGCGCAGGTAGACGTCGCTCAGGAACTGCATCTCGATGTGCTCGAAGCCCGAGCCGCCGCACGTCGGGCAACGGCCGTCGCCCGAATTGAAGCTGAACGTGCCGGCGCCGTAGCCGCGTTGCAGCGCGAGCGGCGCCTTCGCGAACAGCTTGCGGATCTCGTCGAACGCGCCGACATAGCTCGCCGGGTTCGAACGCGTGGTCTTGCCGATCGGCGACTGGTCGACGAACACGACGTCGCCCACCTGGTCCGCGCCGGTGAGGCCGCGATACGCGCCCGGCGACTCGGTCGCCTTGCCGTGGTGCCGCGCCATCGCCGGATAGAGCACGTCCTGCAGCAGCGTGGATTTGCCGGACCCCGACACGCCCGTCACGCAGACGAGCCGCTGCAGCGGAATCTCGACCGTCACGTCGCGCAGGTTGTGTTCGGTCGCGCCGTCGAGCACGATGCGCGGCGTGTGCGCGTCGACCGGCCGGCGCGCCCAGTTCGACGCATGCGCGACATGCTTGCGGCCGCCGAGATACTCGCCGGTCAGCGTGTGCGCCGACCGGATGTCGCCCGGCGTGCCGTCGTAGACGATCGTGCCGCCGCGCTCGCCCGGGCCGGGCCCCATGTCGATCAGCCGGTCGGCCGCGAGCATCACGGAGGGATCGTGCTCGACGACGACCAGCGTATTGCCCGCGTCGCGCAGCCGCTGCATCGCCTCGACGATCCGCGTGAGATCGCGCGGATGCAGCCCGATGCTCGGCTCGTCGAGCACGAACAGCGTTTTCGTGAGCGACGTGCCGAGCGCCGTCGTCAGGTTGATCCGCTGAACCTCCCCGCCCGACAGCGTGCGGCTCTGCCGGTCGAGCGTCAGGTAGCCGAGCCCGACGTCGCACAGGTATTTGAGGCGCGTGCGCACCTCGGCGAGCAGCAGCTTCAGCGCGTCGTCGAGCAGCGCGCTCGGCAGGCTGATTCCGTCGAAGAAGCGGCGGATGCGCTCGATCGGCAGCAGCATCAGGTCGTGCACGGTCAGGCCCGGCAGCGCCTCGAGCTGCGCGCGGCTCCAGTCGACGCCGCGCGGCATGAAACGGCCGGCCGGCGCGAGCACGGCGTCGGCGCTCTCTTTCGAGCCGAGCCGCCACTGCAGCGATTCCGTCTTCAGGCGCGCGCCGCCGCAGACCTCGCACGGCGTGTAGCTGCGGTATTTCGACAGCAGCACGCGGATGTGCATCTTGTACGCTTTCGATTCGAGGTAGCCGAAGAAGCGCTTCACGCCGTACCACTGGCTCTGCCACTTGCCGTTCCATTCCGGCGAGCCGTTGACGACCCAGTCGCGCTCGGCGTCCGACAGCTCGGACCACGGCGTATCGCGCGGGATGCCGGCCTTCGCCGCGTAGCGCATCAGGTCGTCCTGGCATTCCTTCCAGGCGGGCGTCTGCATCGGCTTGATCGCGCCGCCGCGCAGCGTCTTGCGCGCGTCGGGAATCACGAGGCCGAGATCGACGCCGATCACGCGGCCGAAGCCGCGGCAGGTCTCGCACGCGCCGTACGCCGAGTTGAACGAGAACAGCGCCGCCTGCGGCTCCGCGTAGCGCAGGTCGCTATCGGGATCGTGGAGCCCGGTGGAGAAGCGCCACACCTGCGGCTCGGCCGCCGCGGATTCCGCGTTGCCCGGCTCCGGCGCGAGCACGTACACGTTCACGCGCCCGCCGCCGCGCTTGAGCGACGCCTCGATCGCCTCGACGACCCGCACCTTGTCCGCCTGCTGCACGCGGAAGCGGTCGGCCACCACGTCGAGCACCTTGCGCGGCCCGGTGGGCGACGCGACCTCGCGCTGCGCCTGCACGCGCGTGTAGCCGCTCGCGGACAGCCACTGCGCGACCTCGTCGTCGGACGCCGTTTCGGGCAGCTCGACCGGGAACGTGACGACGACGCGCGGATCGTCCGCCCGCGTGCGCGCGACGAGATCCGCGTAGATCGTTTCCGGCGAGTCGTGCCGCACCGCCCGCGCGGTCTTGCGGTCGAACAGCTCGGCCGCGCGCGCGTACAGCAGCTTCAGGTGATCGTTCAGCTCGGTCATCGTGCCGACGGTCGAGCGCGAACTGCGCACCGGGTTGGTCTGGTCGATCGCGATCGCGGGCGGCACGCCGTCGACGCGCTCGACCTGCGGGCGATCCATCCGGTCGAGGAACTGCCGCGCGTACGCGCTGAACGTCTCGACATAGCGCCGCTGGCCTTCCGCGTACAGCGTATCGAACACGAGGCTCGACTTGCCGGAACCCGACGGGCCGGTGACGACCGTCATTTCGCCGGTGCGCAGGTCGAGATCGACATTCTTGAGGTTGTGCTGACGTGCTCCGCGAATGCGGATCAGATTGCTGGATGCCAATTTGCCTGCCCGTCTGAATGAGTTAGCCAGAGTTCACGGTGCCGGAACGCTGCGGCGGATGCCCGCAGGCGCGGCGCGCGCGCCGCGGGGGTGCGCCCGCGCGGCTCGAATTCGACGGATACTATACTGTATATTCATACAGTTTTCCATGACGACCCTGAGGTCGTCATGGGCAGGCGGCCGTGCAACGCGCGGCCGCGCGCCTCACCGGAAGAAGAGTTCCCGCACGCCGAGCGTGTGATGCGCCTCGGCGGCCATCAGCACCATGAGCACCAGCAGGCACAGCGGCGGGATCAGGATCGCGTACACCAGCGCCAGCCGCTCCCACAGCATGTGCATGAAGACCGACACGATCAGCCCGGCCTTCGCGATCATCAGCGCGACGATCAGCCCCCAGCGCGGCAGGCCCTGCACGCGGAAGTAGTCGACCAGGTAGGACATCGTGCTCAGCAGGAACAGCAGGCCCCATATCTTCAGGTACAGGCCGACCGGATGCTGCTGGCCGTGCGCGGGGCCGGGTCGACCGGCGGGATCGGCAGGATTCATGGCCCGTCACCACAAGTAGAACAGCGCGAAGATGAACACCCACACCAGGTCGACGAAATGCCAGTACAGGCCGGCAATCTCGACGATCTGGAAATTGCCGTGCGCGTCGAACCCCGGCCGCCGGATCCTGCGCGCGACCAGCAGCAGGTAGATCACGCCGCAGGTCACGTGAAAGCCGTGGAACCCGGTGATCGCGAAAAAGCACGCGCCGAACTGCGCCGCGCCCAGCGGGTTGCCCCATGGCCGGATCCCTTCGTGGACGATCAGCTTGGTCCATTCGAGGGCCTGCATCGACACGAAGGTCGCGCCCAGCAGCGCGGTCGCGAGCAGCAGCGCGCCGGCGCGCCGGGCGTTGCGCCGGTAGCCGAAGTTGACCGCCATCGCCATGGTGCCGCTGCTCGTGATCAGGATGAACGTCATGACGGCGATCAGCAGCAGCGGCACGTCGAGGCCGCCCACCGTGAGCGCGAACACCCGGGACGTATCGGGCCACGGCGCGGTGGTCGAGATGCGCACCGTCATGTAGCCGATCAGGAAGCTGCTGAAGACGAAGGTGTCCGACAGCAGGAAGATCCACATCATCGCCTTGCCCCACGGCACCTTGAAGGCTTCGCGGTCGGCCGACCAGTCTGCGACGATGCCGCGCCAGCCGTCGGGCCCGCCGTCGGGCGACGCGGGCGCGGCCGGTTCGCCGCCGGAGGCACCGGATGCGCCGGGGAGCACGGGCGAGGTCATGGCGCGGCTCCGTACAGCGGCCCGCAGATATCGGCGACGATTCCGGGGGTGAGCCACCACATCGCGGCCAGCAGCACGAGCCAGACAGCCAGCAGGAAATGCCAGTAGAGCGCGCAGAGCGCGATGGCGCGGCCGACCCGCGGCGGATCCGCGCGCCGCAGGCGCGCGACCGTCATGCCCCACGCCGCCAGCCCGCCCAGCACATGCAGCCCGTGCAGGCCGGTCAGCAGGTAAAGGAAGCTGTCGGAGGGATTGACGGCCACGGTCTGCCCGGCCGCGGCCAGCTGGCGCCACGCGCTCAGCTGCCCGATCACGAACAGGGCCGCCAGCACGCCGCCCGCCGCGAGCCACGCCGCGCGGTACGGGCCCGTCCGCCGCGCCCGCTGCATGGCCGCGCCGGCCAGCGCCAGCACGACGGTGTTCCACCACAGCAGCGCCGGATGCGGGACCGGCTGCCAGTCGGGCTCGCGCATGCGCATCCCGTAGGCGAGCAGCAGCAACGCAAACAGCGTCGTGGCCACGGCCATGAAGACGAACAGGCCGGTGCGCCCCGCATTCGGCAGCGCCGGGCGCGCGTCGGGCGCGAAGGGGCGCGGCAGCGTGGTCATTCGCGCGCCTCGCCGGGGTGAAGCGTCGGCCGGGCCGGCTCGGGCGGCGCCGCGGGCGGCTGGTTTTGCGGGACGAAATCCTGCTCCTGCCCCGGCGGGCTGTATTCGTATGCCCAGCGATAGACGACGGGCAGCGCGGCGCCCCAGTTGCCGTGTTGCGGCGGCGTGTGCGGCGTCTGCCATTCGAGCGTGGTGGCGCGCCACGGGTTGCCGTCGGCGCGCCTGCCGCGCACGAGACTCCACGCCAGGTTGAACAGGAACAGCAACTGCGCCGCCGCGACGACCAGCGCGACGACGGTGATGAAGGTGTTGAGCGTCTGCGCCGATTGCGGAATGAAGCTGTAGCCCTGATAGGCGTAATAGCGTCGCGGCATGCCCAGCAGGCCGAGATAGTGCATCGGGAAGTAGATCGCATAGGTGCCGACGAAGGTGATCCAGAAGTGCGCGCGCCCGAGCGTGTCGTCGAGCATGCGGCCCGTCACCTTCGGATACCAGTGGTAGAGCCCGCCGAACACGACCAGGATCGGCGACACGGCCATCACCATGTGGAAGTGCGCAACCACGAAGTACGTGTTCGACAGCGGAATGTCCACGCTCACGTTGCCGAGGTAGAGCCCGGTCAGCCCGCCCAGGACGAAGGTGCTGACGAAGCCGATGGCGAACAGCATCGGCACGGTCAGGTGGATGTCGCCGCGCCACAGCGTCAGCACCCAGTTGTAGACCTTGAGCGCGGTCGGCACGGCGATGATCAGCGTCGTGGTGGCGAAGAAGAAGCCGAAATACGGATTCATGCCGGCGATGAACATGTGGTGGGCCCAGACCACGAAGCTCAGCGCGCCGATGATCACGATCGCCCACACCATCATCCGGTAGCCGAAGATGCTCTTGCGCGCGTGCGTGCTGATGAGGTCCGACGCGATGCCGAAGGCCGGCAGCGCGACGATGTAGACCTCCGGATGCCCGAAGAACCAGAACAGGTGCTGGAACAGCAGCGGGCTGCCGCCGGCATGCCTGAGCGTCTGCCCCATCGACACCACGGCCGGCATGAAGAAGCTGGTGCCCAGCGTCCTGTCGAGCAGCATCATCACCGCCGACACGAACAGCGCCGGAAACGCCAGCAGCGCCATGACGGTCGCGATGAAGATGCCCCACACCGTGAGCGGCATGCGCATCAGCGTCATGCCGCGCGTGCGCGCCTGCAGCGTGGTGGTGACGTAGTTCAGGCCGCCCATCGTCGCCGCGACGATGAAGATCGCGAGCGACACCAGCATCAGCACGATGCCCCACTCCACGCCCGGCGTGCCGGGCAGGATCGCCTGCGGGGGATACAGCGTCCAGCCCGCGCCGGTGGGCCCGCCCGGCACGAAGAAGCTCGCCAGCAGCACCAGCACGGCCAGCAGGTAGACCCAGTAGCTCAGCATGTTGAGAAACGGGAACACCATGTCGCGCGCGCCCAGCATCAGCGGGATCAGGTAGTTGCCGAAGCCGCCCAGGAACAGCGCCGTCAGCAGGTAGATCACCATGATCATCCCGTGCATGGTGACGAACTGGTAGTAGTGGCTGGCGTCGATGAAGCCGAACCGGCCCGGGAAGCCGAGCTGCAGCCGCATCAGGTCCGACAGCACCAGGCCGACCAGGCCGACGGCGATCGCCGTCAGCGCGTACTGCACCGCGATGACCTTGTGGTCCTGGCTCCAGACATAGCGCGTCCAGAAACCGTGCGGGGCGTGATCGGTGTGTGCGTAAGGCATGGCGGGCTCCGCTACGGCCGGGCGGCGGTGCGGGCGGGCGGCCCGCCCTGCGCCTCGATATAGGCGACCAGCGCGGCCAGCTCCGGCTCGCTCAGGTCGAAGTGCGGCATCACCGGCGCGTAGCCCTTCACGACGCGGGCCGTCGGGTCGCGGATGAACGCGCGCAGATAGGCTTCGTCCACCTTCGCGGTGCTGCCGTCGGCCATCGTTTCGGTCTTGCCGTACAGGCCCTTCCAGGTCGGCCCCACGCGCGGGCTGCCGTCCACGGTATGACACGCGACGCAGCCCCTGGACGCCGCGAGCGCGCGGCCCTGTTCGACCAGCGCCGCCGCGCTGCCGCCGGCGGCGGCAGGCGCGGCCTGCGCGCGGGCCTGCTGCCGCTGCGCGAACGTGGCCTGCCGCGCGAGCCAGCCCTGGAACGACGCTTCATCCTCCACCACCACCACGCCGTGCATGCTCGAGTGCCCGATGCCGCAGAGCTGCGCGCACAGGATGTCGTAGCGCCCCGCCCGGGTCGGCGTGAACCAGAAAGTGGTGACCATGCCCGGCACCATGTTCATGCGGGCCCGGAACGGCGGGACGTAGAAGTCGTGCAGCACGTCGCGCGAACGTGCGAGGACCTGGATCGGCCGGTTGAGCGGCAGGTGCACCTCGGGCGTCTCGATCAGGTAGTTATCCTGACCGTTCGGGTCGGCGGGATTGAGGCCGAACGGGTTGTCGTCGGTGATGTAGCGCACGTCCGTCGTGCCCAGCTTGCCGCCGGGGCCGGCGAAGCGGAAGCGCCACTGCCATTGCTGGCCGAGCACCTCCATCTGCAGCACCCCGTGCGGCGGCCGTACGTAGTCCGCGTAGACGAACAGGCCCGGCGCGAGCAACGCCGCCACGCCGGCGGCAGTCAGGCCGATCAGCCACCATTCCAGCCGCTTGTTGTGCGGCTCGTACGCGGCGCGATGGCCGCCGCGATGGCGATAGCGCAGCAGCGCCACCACGATGAACAGGTTGATCGCGATGAAGAATGCGCCGGTGATGACGAGCGTGATCGTCAGCATGTCGTCCATGCGCACCCAGTTCGACGCGATCGGCGTGATCCACCAGGGGCTGGCAAAGTGAAACCCCACCGCCAGGACGACGATCAGGATCAGGGCAATCGCAAGCGCCATAAGCCGCCTCGTTGCGTGTCACTCGCCGGAGCCGCCGGCACGACGCTCCCGGCGGCGGCGTGCGGCCTCGTCGCACCGTGTATTCGTCTGCGTCGGCGCGTCTGCCGGGACCGCTGCGCCACGCGTTTTCAACGACGGCTCCATACCAAAGGTAGTCCGCGCCGCCGCGTCTCGCAAGGCAGCGGCGGAAGCGTCGCGCCGTTGCGCAAGCCGCCCGGACGGCGGCGTCACGCGCGGCGAAGCCGTGCGCCACGGCCGCGTCCGGCACGCGTCGCGCGAGTGGCTGCCTCGCGAGGGCGCCGGGTGTTCAATCGCGCTGCGGCAGGAACGGCGGCGGCGCGTCAGCCCGCCTCGCCCGGATTGCGCCATCGTTCCAGCTTGCCGTAGGCGACGGCCGCCACCACGCCGAACAGCAGGTTCGCCAGCAACGGTCCGGAACCCCGCTCCGAGACGAACCACGGGAACACGGCCGTCATCACGTAAAAGTTCCATCCGTACGCGACGATCCCGAACGCCAGCCCGATCACGGCCTCCATGCCCACGCTCGAATCGAAGCGAAACGGCGCCATGATCGCGGCGAGCATCATCCCCATGATCGCGCCGAGCACGTAGTGCAGCAGCAGCGCCATCGCCACGATCTCGAGACTGAATTGCGACAGCTGACCGAGCGCGCTGCGGCCCATCACCATCGCCGCGATCTTGTGGGTCGGCTGCCACGGGCTCTCGCCGAGCACCAGGGTCGACCAGAAGAATTCCAGCACGATCACCAGCGCGCCGCCCGCAAGGCCGGCCACGGCGGCGGCGACCCAGTCGGGCGTGCGACGCGCCCAATGATGGGATTGAATGTGCAGTTCCATACGACCTCCTCGCCGACGATTCCACGCCGGCACTCGGGTTCGGAAGGCGCGATGCGCGTCGGGCGCGGGCTTCCTGCGCGATCCGGAATGGCAGTTCGCGGCGCGTCCGCAGCCGGCGAACCGGCCCGCACGTTGCGCGGCACCGCGGCGTTCCGCTCGCGGCTCTGCATCGGCGTGTCGGCTGGCAACGCGGCGCGGCGTTGTCCGGTTCGCTCATCGGGCGACGCGCACGACCGGTGCGCGCTGACGAATACGGCCCGCCTCGCCGGACGGCGGCTGCGCGAACCGTGCGGCAACGCCGGGGCCGAACGCATCGGGACGCATCGGCACGCCGTCCGCGATTGCGACTGGGCGACGGCGCGCCCGGGGCCGGAAAGGCCGGCCTTCGCGCGTCAGGGGAAGATCGGGGTCGTCGGCTCGGCGCCTTCGAGGTCCGCCTTCGGAAAATGCTGGGCGACCATCTGCTCGATTTCCTGCTCCCGCAACGCCGGGACGTCGGCCATGATCAGGATCTGGCCTTCCCGGATGGCTTCGCGAAACCGCTGGAGCCGGCCGTTCGGCTCGGCGATGCCGATCATCGCGGCCGTCCACGCCCCGAAGCCCGCGCCCGCCAGCGTCAGGGCGACGACGGCGCCGCCCGCGATCACGAGTTCCGCGGGCGGGAACACCAGCGCGACCAGGCCGATGAGCGCACCCGTCGCGCCGCCGAGCGCCACGCCGCGCTCGAGCGCATGAACGACATCGCTGCTTTGCAGCAACGATGCTTCGGGCAACTGATCGAGTGTGACGCTGTGGTCGGCGAGAACGTGGATATGGCGCC
This sequence comes from Burkholderia sp. MSh2, assembly GCF_000731655.1. NCBI lineage: Bacteria > Pseudomonadati > Pseudomonadota > Betaproteobacteria > Burkholderiales > Burkholderiaceae > Burkholderia > Burkholderia sp. MSh2. The sequence continues at coordinate 30,057 of NZ_JPGM01000053.1, forward strand.
AGATGATACGTGCGCGCAGCAAATCGTCGACGATCGCCTTCGCCATCAGCGTATCGGGCACGAGGAAATAAAGGCGTCTCATGTTGGCACCCCTTTTCTGCCATCCGCTCCCTCACGCGGGAGCGTTTTCTATTTTATGTCACCCGCAGCCATGCGGTGATCGCACATGGATGATCCTTGGCGCAGCCTGCGCGACTCTTGGCTCTTGGCTCTTGGCTCTTGGCTCTTGGCTCGTGGCTCGTGGCTCGTGGCTCGTGGCTCGTGGCTCGTGGCTCGTGGCGGCGAGCGTACCGCGTGGCCGGTCATGCGATCCGGTGTTCCGTGCAGCCGGCATGCGCAACGCCGGGCGTGGATTCCTCGATCCAGCCGGCAGACGGGAACCGCTACCATGCGCCCGGAATCTTCTGGTTTACGGCGATGAAGCCGATGCGGTCGCCTGGAACGGACGACGCGGGTATCTGCGGGGCGCGCTGTCGTCGCAGCAACCGCAACTACCGCCGGCAAGAACGGCCGGTTTGATTCGCGCCGAATGGCTCGCGGCACCGATCGCGGCCGACTGACGACGCTATCCGCGTTTGCGCAGCGGCTCCAGCAGGTCTCTCAGGCCGTTGTGATCGATTTCGTGCATCAGCGCGAGCTGCCGGCCGAGTTCGCCGCGCGGAAATCCTTCGCGGGCCAGCCAGTTCAGGTAGTTGCCGGGCAGGTCGGCAATGAGTCGGCCCTTGTACTTTCCGAAGGGCATGGTCACGGTAACGAGATGTTCAAGGTCTGGGGCGTGCATGGCGGTATTGTGCACGGCTTTCCGCGCCCGTTGCGAGCAGGCCGATCCGGGGCGGTCGGAGAACGTGAAGCAGGACCTTCGCGCGATGCCGGATCGGGAAACCGCTCCGGGTCGGCGGCTCGCCGTAGCGTCCAGGCGTATGCGCCGCAGCGCGCGCGGGCGAATCCCGATCCGTCGCCGGAACGACGCATAGACACACGCTGCGGAAATGCCGCCGGCGCCCGTCTCGCGAACCGGTCACAGTGAGCCGTCCGTCCCTCCTTCGGCCTGCTAGACTGAAATTTCCCCCTGCAAACCATGGAGGGAATCATGATGTCCATCTACGTCGTGAAGACCGGCGAACAGTTCCTCTGTACCGCCGAAGACGGCGATATCGGCATGGCGCCGGCAGTCGAAGATGCCACGTCGTTTCGTTCGTATGAAGAAGCGGAAAAAGCGGCGCACGCACACGCCGATCCCGGATACGAAATCGTGGCCGTCTGCGTGATCAGGCACTGACGGGGCGCCGATGGCCGGGCGCCGGCTTGTCCGTTGATGAATCGGGCGGCTCCGGCCCGGCGATCCGTTCGTATCGTTCGTATCGTTCGTATCGTTCGTGCCCGTGCGGTCGAAGCCTCACCGATTCCGTTTGCATCCATCGGCGCGCGTCTGCGGTTCATCACTGATGATCGGAGCTGACCACAGTGCCGGACGCGCCGTGCGTGTTGGCCGAAACGACCTTCTCGTAGATCCAGTGGCTGTTCTCCGGGAGCATCGCAATGCCCCACGCCTGCCCCGACTGCGTCGTGACACAGGTTGCCGGCCGGATAGACCATGCTCATCCCGGTCTCCGACATATCTTTATTCATATTGGATTACTGAATAAACAACTCAAATCTGGCGACTCGAACCATCAGGCAACTCACGCGCAGCCACTCACCTTCCCCGTCCGGCCATCGACCGCATTTCCCCGTTTTCCGGAACACAATCGACGAATTTTCGAATGCCGCCGCACCGCATTCATCGAGCCATTTTTCTTGACCATGTCATCCAGATCAGTGCATCACACCGGGAAATTTTCACGATCCGTCGAATGACTTCATCCGGCAACGCATTCGTCGAATGCCCGAAATTTTCATTACCCGCGTACCGGTTCTTCATGCACTGCCGCCTCCCCGAATCCCGGGAATCTCGTCGTTCGAAGTTGAATGGATATCGCATGCCGCGCGACGCGACTGCGGCCAGTCGTCCGAACACCCGTCGGGCCTCGAAAGAATCGCCTCCAGCCGCACGGAGACGAGTGCCTGCGCATCGGGCCGGGCCGACATTTTCCCGAGCGGAAAAAACCTTTTCCCGGACAGACGGCCTTTACATTCACGCATGCCGATACAAATCCGATTACCTCCGGACAACAAAAACAAGATTCCAGCCAGCCGCACGATTTTTCATCGCGCTTCACATTGACCGCATCAACCCGTCAATGCACGGCAAAACACACCCATTACCCTCAAAACCCGGGCCAAACACAACGAACCCGACAACAAAAACCGGATTCATAAAACAAATCCGGCATGTTTTCCCACGTCGGTTCTTTCCAGCCGCCCATTGCGGCCACCAACGTGCAGCACCTCATCGTGCAAGCCCCCGCGAGCCGCACGGAATCCTCGCAGCCGGCGCAATCACCGGCATATAATTTTTCGCAACCATTGAGCAGCCCGAGATGCTTTCTCCCTGACCGGCCATCCTTCCAGCGCGTCCGCCACCATGTCATCCCGCTCGTTCAGTCCGGCGTTGCCCCGCATCACGCCGGGTTTCGTCGACGTCCATCTGCCTGTCGTCGGCGATCGCCCGGCCGACCTGCGGCTCCCGACCGACATCCCGCCGCCCACGCGACGCGCGATCCGCATCGCGTTCGACGGGCAGCCAGCCGGCCGCCACACCCACGTGCCGCCGGCGATCGGCGACATCGCCGAAAAGACCGCCCTTTCCACACCCGGCAATTTCCCGACGGACTTCCGCGAACGCCCCCGCATCGCGCCATCCGTCTTGCGTCGCCACCGCCAGGCGGCCGGCACGCCCCGGACGCACCGTCACGATGCGTAGGCGCTGCGCGGCATGGGCCGCCGGATGCGGCGCGATGTGGCTGCTCCTGTTCGCGATGGCGGTTGGCTGCGCAACGGCCCGCGCCGCCGCAGCGCCAGACGTCGCGCAACTCGAACACGTGGCGGTATTCGAGGATGCGACCACGACCCTGTCGGCCGATCAGGTCGCCGCGCGGCTCGACGATCCGGCGCAAGGCGCGCCCGTCGCGGGCGCCGCGTCGTACAACGTCGCGTTCTCGCGGTCCGCATGGTGGATTCGCGCGATGCTGACCAACCGCGACAGCGTCGCGCATCCGCTGGTGCTGGCGATTCGCGACGCACGCGTCGACCAGGCCGACTTCCTTGTCGACCGGAACGGCCGGTGGACGCTCGCCGGCCGCTTCCCGGCCGACGCCGCCGGCGATGCGGCGCGACAACCGTCGCGCTACCCGGCGCTCGACGTCACGTTGCGCGCCGGCGAAAGCGTCTCCGTGCTGATCCGCGTGACGTCGCGCAAGGAAATGCGGCTCGCGCCGGCCGCGTTCACCCGCGCGGCATGGGACGCGCTGGAACGACGCGCGACGATGTGGGAGTTCGGCTTCTTCGGCGGCCTGCTCGCGCTCGCCTGGTGCGCGCTGCTGATCGGGTTCTTTTCGCGCAGCGGCGTGTTTCACGTGCTGGCCGCGCTGGCGCTCGGCACGACGCTGTTCGAAGCGGCCTACCGCGGCTACGTGGCGATGGCCTTGCCTGCCGCGCTGCGGGAATGGTCGGCGCGCGGCGAGGTGATCTTCGCGTACCTGGCGGTCGCATGCTTCATCGTCTTCATCCTGACGGTCGCCCGGCGCGAGCAGGCGAGGCTGCCGATGCGCGCGGTCTACGCGGCGTTCCTCGCGCTCGAATGCATCGGCATGGCCGGCGCCGCATGCGGCGACCTGCTGACCTTCACATGGTTCTGCCTGCGACTGAACGCGGTGCTCGGGATCGTCAACATCAGCATCGCGCTGATGCTCGCGATCCGCCGGACGCCAACCGGCCGCGTCATGCTGGTCGCCATCGGGTTCGCCACCTTCAACATGCTGATGCGCGTGCTCGACGGCATGAACATGCTGCCGCCGGCGCTTGCGTGGCTCAAGTCCGACATCTACCCGAACCCCGTCATCACGATCGTCGGGCTCGCCACGCACCTGCTGGTGCTGGCCGCCTGGATCCATCACGTGGGCCGCCAGCGCACCGAGGCGAGGCAGCGGCTCGAACACTGGCAGCTCACCGAGCAGGAGCGCCTGCGCGACGAGGTCGCGCGCCGCACGGTGGCGCTCAACGATGCGCTGCAGCAGGTGACGACCCACATGCAGCAGAAGATCGAGACGCTCGGCTACGTGAGCCACGACCTGCGCGCGCCGCTGTCGACGATCAACGGCTACGCGAAGCTGCTGCTGCAGGATGCGACGCATGGCCAGGCGCGGCTGATCCGTTCGATCGACCGCAGCATCCGCTATCAGCTCGCGCTGATCGACGAACTGCTCGCGTTCACGAAGGCCGAACTGCAGCCGCTCGGCCTCACCCCGGACACGACCGACCTGCCCGGCCTGCTCGACGACATCGGCCACTACGCGGTCGCGCTGGGCGCGCAGCAGGACAACCGGTTCGTCTACCGGCCGGCCACGCCGCTGCCGCGCACGGTGTCGATCGACGGGACGCGGCTGCAGCAGGTCCTGCTCAACCTGCTGTCGAACGCATCGAAATTCACGCGCGACGGCACGGTCACGCTGTCGGTTCACGCGGCGCGCGCGGGCGATGCGTGGCACCTGCTGTTCGAGGTCGCCGATACCGGCATCGGGATCGACATCGACGAGCACCGCGACATCTTCCGCGCGTACCAGCAGGTCCAGGCCGTCAACGGCGGAACCGGGCTCGGCCTGTTCATCGCGCAGCGCATCGTCGCCGCGATGGGCGGCGAGCTGGCCGTGGCGAGCGAGCCGGGCGTCGGCACGGCGTTCTCGTTCGCGATCGTCGCGCCGGCCGTCGGGCATGCGATCGTGCCGGCGGCAGAGCTGCTCCGGCGGTTCGGCCCGGGCGACGACGCTGCCGTCCCGGCGCGCGCCGCGCCCGCGATGGACGGCCCGCCCGCCGATGCGCTGGACACGCTGGTCCGGCTTGCCGGCCACGGGCGGCTCACGGATATCGAGGCCTGGCTCGGCCGATATTCGGAGGAGCACGGTTACGCGGCCTTCGTGCGGCAGGTGCGCGAGCACCTCGACGCGCTGAATCTGCCGGCGATCGAGAAACTGGCGGATGCGCTGAAGCGCGCGCGCATCGCGGCCGCGGCGCCCGATGCCGGAACGGACGTGCCCGGGCCGGCCTGATCGCACCGGAACGGGCCGCCACGGGCCGGCTGGCGCGCGTTCCCGCCCGAAATTGATCTCGGCATATTACCGACAGCCGGCTGACAGCCGGATGTCGGGCCTGCCCGGCCCCTGCCGGCGACTTTCGCGGCGCCCGCGCCGGGCGCCGCGAAAGCCTTTTTCCATCAAACATTTGGGCGCACGCGCGCCGACCGCGACGAGCCGACCCGGCGATCGGCCGGCCGGCCCGGGAGCCGCCTCCGGACGCCGCGCGCCCGGCCCCGCTATTTTTCGAAATCGAGCGTTACGCCCCTGTAATTCCCATTGCCCCGGCCTTCCACTAGATTAAAAGCGTTCCCAGCGCAATGAGGTGCAACGATGAACGCGAAACAATGGGCCCTGGTCGGCTCGGGCATGCTGGTCGCATGCCTTTCCGCACAGCCGGCGATGGCCGGCGTTTCGATCGGTTTCGGCATAGCCGCGCCCGCCCCGGTCTATGTCGCGCCGGCGCCCGTGTACGTCGCGCCGCCGCCCCCGGTGGTCTATGCCCCGCCTGTCGTGGCCGCGCCCGTGATGGTGCCCGCGATCGGCATCACGCTCGGCTGGCATGGCGACCGGTACTGGGACGGCCGCCGCTGGTGGGGCCGGCGCGACTGGGCCGCGCACCACCGCTGGTAAGCCGCGTCACGCGGCGGGCGACCCGCCCGCCGCACCCGCCCCGCTTTCCCCGTCACGACATCGACGGCAACCGTACGCCGCGTGCGCCCGCACGCGGCGCCGGTCCATGCCTCGACCCGGCCGCAACGCGGCCGGCCCGGTCTTTCCGCATCAGCCATCGCCACCCTCGGGAGTGCCCCCATGTCAGCTCGTAGCGCAATGCGCCGCCCGTTCCGGAGACGGACATGAGCGAACCGGGTTCCGCACCGCCGCCGCGCCGCCGTGCGCGCCGCTGGATCGTCGTCGTCGCGCTGGCCGTCCCGGTCGCGCTGATCGTCTTTCACCTGCTGCGCCAGTCGAAGCCGGTTCGCTCGACGTCGGCCCAGGTCGTCAGCGTCGCGACCGCGACGACGGGCGACATGCCGGTCGTGCTGAACGAACTCGGCACGGTCACGCCGGTCGCGACCGTGACGGTGCTGCCGCAACTGAGCGGCTACCTGACCGAGGTCGGCTATCACGAAGGCGAGGAAGTCGCCAAGGGCCAGTTCCTCGCGCAGATCGATCCGCGCCAGTACCAGATCAGCAAGCAGCAGGCGCAGGCCCAGCTCGCGAAGGACCAGGCGAGCCTGGCGCAGGCGCGCGCCGATCTCGCGCGCTACGCGCAGCTCGCCGAGCACAAGTCGATCGCCGAGCAGACCTATCAGGACGCGCAGTTCACCGTCCAGCAGGACGAGGCGGCCACCCAGGCCGATCGCGCGAACATCGCCCAATACGACCTCGATCTCGCCTATTGCCACATCACCGCGCCGGTGGCGGGCCGCGTCGGGTTGCGGCTCGTCGACCCGGGCAACTACGTGACGTCGTCGAGCACGACGGGCATCGTCGTGATCACCCAGATGAAACCGATGACCGTGCAGTTCACGGTGCCGCAGAACGCGCTGTCGGCCGTGATCCGGCGCGTCGGCGCGGGCGCGAAACTGCCGGTGACCGTCTATTCGAGCGACGACGACAAGCAGGTCGCCACCGGTACGCTGTATGCGATCGGCAACCAGATGGCGACCGCCACCGGCACCGTCACGTTGCGCGCGACGTTCGCGAACGACGACGAAGCGCTGTTCCCGAACGAATTCGTCAACGTCAGGCTCGGCGTCGATACGCTGCACGACGCGGTGCTCGTGCCGACGGCCGCGGTGCAGAACGGCGCGCCGGGCGACTACGTGTATCTCGTCAATGCGAACCGGACGGTCTCGGTGCACAAGGTCACGCTCGGGCCCAGCGACGGGCGCACCACCGCGATCGTTGCCGGGCTCGCGGCGGGGCAGCAGGTCGTCACCGACGGCGTCGACCGGCTCAGCGACGGCGCGGCGATCCGCATCGCGTCGAACCGGGCCGGCGGGGCCCAGGCGGCATCGGGCGCCCCGGCGGCGGCCGCGTCGCATCATGCCGGCCACCGGCCCGCCGCGGCAGGCGCGGCATCGGCCGCACCCGGCGCGTCCGGCGCCGCCTGACGATCCGCGGCGCCCGATACGATGAACCTCTCCCGCCTTTTCATCCTGCGGCCGGTCGCGACGCTGCTGCTGACGATCGCGCTCGTGCTGGCCGGCGCGGTCGCGGTGCGCTTCCTGCCGGTGTCGTCGCTGCCCGACGTCGACTACCCGACGATCCAGGTGCAGACCTTCTACCCCGGCGCGAGCCCCGACGTGATGGCAACCACCGTCACCGCGCCGCTCGAGGTCCAGCTCGGCGAAATCCCCGGGTTGCAGCAGATGATCTCGTACAGCTCGGAGGGCGCGTCGGTCATCACGCTGCAGTTCGACCTGTCGGTCAGCCTCGACGTCGCCGAGCAGAACGTCCAGCAGGCGATCAACGCATCGAACAGCTACCTGCCGAGCGGCCTGCCCGCGCCGCCGACCTACGCGAAGGTGAACCCGGCCGACCAGCCCGTGCTCACGCTCGCGGTCACGTCGAACTCGATGTCGCTCACGCAGCTGCAGGACACCGCGAACAACCGGCTCGCGACGAAGATTTCCGAAGTGCCGGGCGTCGGCCTCGTCACGACGGCGGGCGGCCACGTGCCGGCCGTGCGCGTCGAAGCCGATCCGCACAAGCTCGCCGCGTACGGGCTGAACATCGACGATCTGCGCACGCTGCTCGCGAACGTGAACGTCAGCCAGCCGAAAGGCAACTTCGACGGCCCCGATCTCGACTACACGATCAATTCCAACGACCAGATCACCGATCCGGCCGCGTACCTGCGCACGGTGATCGCGTACCAGAACGGCGCGCCGGTGTTCCTCGGCGACGTCGCGCGCGTGTCGCAGGCGCCGCAGGACATCGAGCGCGGCGCGTGGCTGAACCGCACGCCGGCGATCGTGCTGAACGTGCAGCGCCAGCCGGGCGCAAACGTGATCGCGACCGTCGACCGCATCAAGCGGCAGCTCCCCGCGCTCGAGGCGACGCTGCCGGCCGGCATGCACGTGCAGATCGTCGGCGACGGCACCGGCGTGATCCGCGCGTCGGTGTTCGACGCCGCGACCGAACTCGTGCTGGCCGTCGCGCTGGTCGTGATGGTGATCTTCGTGTTCCTGCGCAACCTGCCGGCGACGCTGATCCCGAGCATCGCGGTGCCCGTGTCGCTGATCGGCACGGTGGCCGCGATGTACGAGCTGCACTACTCGATCGACAACCTGTCGCTGATGGCGCTGATCATCGCGACCGGCTTCGTGGTCGACGATTCGATCGTGATGATCGAGAACATCGTGCGCTACATCGAGCAGGGCATGCGGCCGCTCGACGCCGCGCTGGAGGGCGCCGGGCAGATCGGCTTCACGATCCTGTCGCTGACGGTGTCGCTGATCGCTGTGCTGATCCCGCTGCTGTTCATGGGCGGCGTGATCGGCCGCCTGTTCAGCGAGTTCGCGGTCACGCTCGCGGTGACGATCCTGATTTCCGCGGTCGTGTCGCTGACGGTCGTGCCGATGCTGTGCGCGCGCATCCTGCATGCGCAGTCGGAGTCGCAGCCGAGCCGCTTCGAGCGCTTCAGCGAACGGATCTTCGATCGCACGCTCGCGGCCTATTCGCGCGCGCTGACCTGGGTGCTGCGGCACCAGACGCTGACGCTCGTCGTGGCGCTCGGGACGCTCGCGCTGACGCTGATCCTCTACGTGGCGATCCCGAAGGGGCTGTTCCCCGTGCAGGACGTCGGCACGATCCAGGGGATCAGCGTGGCCGACACGTCGGTGTCGTACGCGGCGATGGTCGAGCGCCAGTCGCAACTGGCCGATGCGCTGCTGAAGGACCCGGATGTCGCGTCGCTCACGTCGTACGTCGGGATCGACGGCGTCAACGCGACGCTGAACAACGGTCGCTTCCTGATCAACCTGCGCCCGCACGGCGACCGCGCGGAGAGCGCGGCGGCGATCGCGCGGCGGCTGCAGCAGGAAACGGCCGGCGTACCGGGCGTGCGGCTCTACCTGCAGCCGGTGCAGGACCTGACGCTCGACACGACGCTGTCGCCGAACCAGTACCGCTTCGTGCTGCGCGGCCCGAGCCGGCAGGCGCTGCAGCAGGTGGTGCCCGCGCTGGTCGCGAAGCTGAAGCAGGTGCGCTCGATCACCGACGTGCAGAGCGATCTCGACGTCGACGGGCTCGGCGTGCAGGTGGACGTCGACCGCCAGGCGGCCGCACGCTACGGGATCACGCCGGCCACCATCGACAACGCGCTGTACGATTCGCTCGGCCAGCGCATCGTGTCGACGATCTTCGAGCAGTCGAACCAGTACCGCGTGATCCTGGTCGCGAAGCCCGAGACGATGCCGAACGTCGCGTCGCTCGGCAACCTCTACCTGCCGAGCCAGACGAGCAGCAGCGGCCAGGTGCCGCTCAGCCAGATCGCGACCGTACGGCTCGTGAAGACGCCGCTCGCGATCCGCCATCTCGCGCAGTTCCCGGCGGTCACGGTGTCGTTCAATCTCGCGAACGGCGCGTCGCTGAGCGCGGCCGTCGCCGACGTGCGGCGCGTCGAGCGCGACGCGGCGCTGCCGCCGTCGATCCAGTCGTCGTTCCAGGGCGCGGCGGCCGCGTTCGAGGATTCGCTGTCGAGCGAGGTCTATCTGCTGATCGCCGCGCTCGTCGCCGTCTACATCGTGCTCGGCGTGCTGTACGAGAGCTTCATCCATCCGGTCACGATCCTGTCGACGCTGCCGTCCGCCGGGATCGGCGCGCTGCTCGCGCTGATGATCGCGGGCGCGGATCTCGACGTGATCGGCATCATCGGCATCGTGCTGCTGATCGGCATCGTGAAGAAGAACGCGATCATGATCGTCGACTTCGCGCTCGAAGCGGAACGCGAGCACGGCAAGACGCCGGCCGACGCGATCTTCGAGGCGTCGCTGCTGCGCTTCCGGCCGATCCTGATGACGACCTTCGCCGCGATGCTCGGCGCGCTGCCGATGCTGGTCGGCACCGGCACGGGGTCCGAGCTGCGCCGCCCGCTCGGCCTCGCGATCATCGGCGGGCTCGCGCTGAGCCAGCTCCTCACGCTGTTCACCACGCCGGTGGTGTACCTGCTGTTCGACCGGATGGCCGCGGCGCTGCGGCGCCGGCGTGACGCGGCGGGCGCCGGCGCCGCAGCGCCGGACGGCGGGAGCGCGCCGTGAACCCGGCGGCCCTGTTCATCAACCGGCCGGTCGCCACGACGCTGATGGCGATCGCGATCCTGCTGTCCGGCGCGCTCGCGTACTTCCGGATGCCGGTCGCGCCGCTGCCGAACGTCGCGTATCCGGTGATCGTCGTGCAGGCGAACATGGCCGGCGCCAGCCCGGACGTGATGGCGTCGACGGTGGCCGAGCCGCTCGAACGCCGGCTCGAAACGATCGCGGACGTGGAGGAACTCACGTCGATGAGCTACACGGGCTCGTCGATGATCGTGATCGAGTTCGGCCTCGACCGCGACATCAACGGCGCCGCGCGCGACGTGCAGGCCGCGATCCAGGCCGCGCGCGCCGACCTGCCCACCACGCTGCGCTCGAACCCCACCTACCGGCAATACAACCCGGCCGACGCGCCGGTGATGGTGCTCGCGCTGACTTCCGACACGCTGACCTCCGCGCAGCTCTACGATTCCGCGGATTCGGTGATCCAGCAGCAGCTCTCGCAGATCAAGGGGGTCGGGCAGATCACGCTCGGCGGCGGCGCGCTGCCGTCGGTGCGCGTCGAGCTGAACCCCGGCAAGCTGAACAGCTACGGCATCGGCCTCGAGGACGTGCGCGCGTCGCTCGGCGCGGCGAACGCGGACAGCCCGAAAGGCCATCTCGACCAGGACGGCCATCGCTACGAGATCCTGTCCAACGACCAGATCGGCACGGCCGCGCCGTACCGCGACCTCGTCGTCGCCTACCGCAACGGCGCGGCCGTGCAGTTGCACGACGTCGCGCAGGTGCTCGATTCGAACGAGAACGTGCGCAACGCGGGGCTCTACAACGGCAAGCAGGCCGTGCTCGTGATCGTGTTTCCGGAGCCGGGCAGCAACGTCGTGAACACCGTGCAGCAGATCCGCGAGCGCCTGCCCGTGATCGAGGCCGCGTTGCCGGGCTCGGTGCGCGTCGGCATCGCGGTCGACCATTCGCAGTCGATCAACGCGTCGGTCGACGACACCGAGCGCACGCTCTGCATCGCGGTGCTGCTGGTCGTGGGCGTCGTGTTCGTGTTCCTGCTGTCGCCGCGCGCGACGCTGATCCCGGCCGTCGCGCTGCCGCTGTCGATCGTCGGCACGTTCGGCCCGATGTACCTGCTCGGCTACAGCATCGACAACCTGTCGCTGATGGCGCTGACGATCGGCACCGGCTTCGTCGTCGACGACGCGGTGGTCGTGCTCGAGAACGTCACGCGCTTTCTCGAGGCCGGCCATGCGCCGAAGGAGGCGGCGCTGCGCGGCAGCGCGGAAGTCGCGTTCACGGTCGTGTCGATGAGCCTGTCGCTGATCGCCGTGTTCCTGCCGATCCTGCTGATGCCCGGCATCGTCGGCCTGCTGTTCCACGAGTTCGCGGTCACGCTGTCGATCGCGATCCTGCTGTCGATGGTGATCTCGCTGACCGTCACGCCGACGATGTGCGCGTACGTGCTGAGCCGGCGCAGCGCACACGCCGCGCCGTCGCGCGTCGGCGCCCGTATCGCCGCCGTGCTCGACGGGCTGCGCGACGCGTACGCCCGCTCGCTCGACGCGGTGCTCGACCGCGCGCCGCTCGTCGGCGTCGTGCTGATCGCGCTGCTCGCCGGCAACCTGCTGCTGTTCCGGCTGCTGCCCGCGACCTTCTTCCCCGAGCAGGACAACGGCACGCTGATGGGGCAGATCATCGCCGACCAGAGCATCTCGTTCGGTGCGATGCGGCACAAGCTCGCGCAGCTCCAGGCGATCGTCCAGCAGGACCCGGCCGTCTCGGCGGTCGCCGGCTTCACCGGCGGGCGCGCGTTGAACACGGCCAACGTGTTCGTCGCGCTGAAGCCGCTCGCGCAGCGCCACGCGTCGGCCACCGAGGTCGTCAACCGGCTGCGGCCGAAGCTCGCGGCCGTCTCGGGCGCGCGCCTGTTCCTGCAGGCGCAGCAGGACCTGCGGATCGGCGGCCGGCAATCGGCCGCCGAATACCAGTACACGCTCACGAGCGACGATCCGCAGGCGCTCTATACGTGGACGCCGCGGCTCGTCGACGAATTGAACCGGCGGCGCGGCCAGCTCGTCGACGTGAACTCCGACCTGCAGCAGCACGGGCTGCAGACGATGGTGACGATCGACCGCGCGACCGCGAAACGCTTCGGCTTCGACCCGAACCAGATCGACAACGTGCTGTACGACGCGTTCGGCCAGCGCACCGTTTCCACGATCTACAACCAGTTGAACCAGTACTTCGTCGTGATGGAAGTCGCGCCGCCGTACTGGCAGTTCCCGTCATCGCTCGGCCGGATCTTCGCGAGCACCGCGGCGGGCAACGCGAACGGCACCGCGCAGACGCAGTATCCGTCGGCCACCGTCCCGGCCGCCGCCGCGACGCTCGCGACCGGCGCGGCGGTCGGCGTCGCGACGGCGGGCGCGGGCGGCACGACCAATGCGCAGAACGCGAACGCGGAAGCGAACGCATCCACCAACAGCATCGCGAACAGCAAGGGCGGCAGCTCGACCGGCAGCGCGGACAGCACGTCGGCGGAAACGATGGTGCCGCTCGCCGCGCTCGCGATGTTCGCGAACAGCCACACCGCCACGCAGGTGAACCACCAGGGCGGCCTCGTCGCGGCGACGATCTCGTTCAACCTGCCGGCCAACGGGTCGCTGAGCGACGCGGCCGTCGCGATCGCCGACGCCGAGCAGTCGATCGGCATGCCCGCGTCGGTGCACGGCGGCTTCGCAGGGGCCGCGCAGGCGTTCACGAACTCGATGGGTGCGGTGCCGCTGCTGATCGTCGCGGCGCTCGTGGTAGTCTACATCGTGCTCGGCGTGCTGTACGAAAACACGATCCACCCGCTGACGATCCTGTCGACGCTGCCGTCGGCCGGCATCGGCGCGACGCTGGCCCTGCTCGTGTTCGGCGTGCCGTTCTCGGTGATCTCGCTGATCGGCTTCATCCTGCTGATCGGCATCGTGAAGAAGAACGGGATCATGATGGTCGACGTCGCGATCGCGCTGCAGCGCGACGAGGGCGTCGACGCGCGGCGCGCGATTCACGAGGCGGCCGTGCGGCGCCTGCGGCCGATCATGATGACGACGGCCGCGGCCGTGCTCGGCGCGCTGCCGCTCGCGTTCGCGATCGGCCAGGGCGCGTCGCTGCGCCAGCCGCTCGGCGTGACGGTGATGGGCGGGCTGTTGATCAGCCAGGTGTTCACGCTCTATACGACGCCCGTGATCTATCTGTATCTCGACCGGCTGCGCGAGCGACTCGCGCGCGGGTCGTGGCTGCGGCCGCGGCAACAGCGGCCCGAATCGAGGCCCTGACCCATGACTTTCCCCCGCTTCTCTCCCCGACCCGCGCCGCCGTTCGTGCGACGGCTGCGAACCTGCGCGCTCGGTGCGGCGATCGCACTGGCCGTCGCCGGCTGCGCGGTCGGCCCCGACTATCGCCGCCCGGCCGTGGCAACGCCCGCGACCTGGCGCGAGCTGCCCGGCTGGACGCAGGCGAAGCCCGACGCCGACGGCCCGAAAGGCGACTGGTGGACCGCGTTCAACGATCCGCTGCTGAACGAACTGGAGCCGCTCGTCACGGTGTCGAACCAGACGGTCAGGCAGGACTATTACAACTACCAGCAGGCGCTCGCGCTGGTGCGCGAAGCGCGTTCCGGGCTGTTTCCGACCGTTTCCGCGACGACGTCGGCCACCCGGCAGCGCACGACGGGCGCGGGCTCGCCGACCGTCGCGAACGCGGGCGCGCTCGAAGGCACCGTGAGCTGGTCGCCCGACCTGTGGGGCGAGGTGCGCCGCACGGTCGAGGAACGCAAGGCGAGCGCGCAGGCCAGCGCCGCCACCTACGCGAATGCGGCGCTGTCCGAGCAGGTGACGCTCGCGACCACCGTGATCGACCTGCGCGTCGCCGATGCGAACCTCGACCTGCTCGATGCGACCGTCAAGGCCGACGAAGCGTACCTGCGCGTGATCGCCGACCAGGACAAGGCCGGCACGATCCCGCCGTCCGATCTCGTCGCCGCGCAGACGCAGCTCGAAAGCGCACAGTCGAGCCTGATCGCGCTCGGCGTGACGCGCGCGAAGTACGTGCATGCGATCGCGGTGCTGGTCGGACGCACCCCCGAAGCGCTCGACGTTCCGCACCACCCCGCGTTGCCTGCGCTGCCCGACGTGCCGGTCGCCGTGCCGTCGACGCTGCTGCAGCGGCGGCCCGACATCGCCGTTGCCGAACGGCAGATGGCGTCGGCGAATGCGGCGATCGGAGTGGCAATTGCCGCCTATTACCCGACGATCTCGTTGTCGGCGGCGGCCGGGTTCTCCGCGTCGCCGCTGGCGGGGCTGCTCAGTGTCGCGAACTACGTGTGGTCGCTGGGGGCGAGTGCGTCGCAGACGCTGTTCGACGGCGGCGAGCGCAGCGGCGAAGTGGCGGCCGCGAAAGCCGCGTACGACGCGGCGGTCGCGAACTATCGCGGCACGGTGCTCGGGGCGCTGCAGAATGTCGAGGACGATCTCGTCAGCGTGCGGGTGCTGGCCGAGCAGGCGGCCGTGCTGGAACGCGCGGTGGCCGACGCCAGGCGTGGCGCGGACATCGCGTTCAACGAATATCAGGCCGGCACCGTGGACTACACGACGGTCGCCACCGCGCAGACGACCTTGCTCGGGCTGCAGGAAAATGCGCTGACGGTGCAGCAGGAGCGGCTGGTGGCGACGGCGACGCTGTTCGGCGATCTCGGCGGCGGGTGGTCGGATGCGCAGCTCGACGCGCAGCCGTCGAAGCAGGCGGCGCGCACGCCGGGCTGACGGCCGCGCGATGCGAACGGGGGCGGCGAAACGATCGCCGCCCCCGTTCGCGCCGCCGTCCCGCCGGCGTATCCGGCCCGCTACCGCCGCATCGCGAGGAAACTGCGCGCGGTGCTCGTCAACCGCGACCACGGCCCCGCGCGCCGGCTTGACTCCTGCTCGGCCGACCCGCCGAGCGCCGCCCTCATCATCGAGAGTTCGCTCGCGAGCGCCGTATCGGAGCCGAAACTGCCGGCCGCCGCGAGATCGACGATGCGCATCGCCTGATCGACGCACATCTGCCCGTACGCCGTCGTGGCATCGGCGTCGGCGCGCGCGCCCAGCGTCGCCTCGGCCAGCTTGCTCGCCCACAGCGCGAGGGCGTCGGTCGGCGCGCAGCCGTCGCGCACCAGCATCCTGCCGATTTCCATCGCCGCGAGATGCACATCCTCGTCATCGGAGCACGACATCGTCCGGCTGCGCACCGCATGGTTCCGGTGCGCGGCGCGCAGCGACGGCGTCAATCCGGTCAGGCTCCCGATCCACGCTTGCGCCGCACCCAGGTACGCATGCGACCGGATCGCCAGGTCGCAATCGAAGATCGCGTCCGCATGCGTCGTCGCATGCCGCATCGCGAGCAGCCAGTAGCCGAGAAACGCGCGATACGCGGCGGCCGGCCCGACATACGCCGCGTGCGCCTTGAAGAACTCGATGCAATGATCGGCCGGGCGCTCGCCGACGCACGGAACGTCGTCGGGCAGATCGATGCGCAGGCCGACGATCACCCGTTCGACCGCCGGCACGCTGCGGGCGCATGCGAGCGCCAGGAACGGCAGCGCGATGCAGCCCCCGTCGCGCTGCGCGACGAGCCGGTCGCAGCACGACTGCCACTGCGCGAGCGGATTGCGTGCGACGACGATGTGAACGACGTCCGGAAACGTGCGGCGCATCCACGCGAGGCGGCCGAGCGATTCGCCGAACCGGAACACCGGCACGTCGCCGCGATCGAACGCCTGCGCCATCAGCGTACGCAGGAAGCGATCGATCTCGCCCGCATGTTCCGGCGTCGCTTCCTCGAACTGGTTCGCCGAAAAGGCCATTTCGGCGCGCGACGTGCCGAGCGCATCCCGCCTGAGCGTCTCGGCCACGTCCGCGTCCGGCGGGCCGCCCGGGCCGGCGCCCGCGTACTGCCCGCGGTCGACCGGCTCGTCCATCGCGCGCAGCGGCTCGTCGTAGGCCGTTACGCCGTCGAGATCGCGCAGGCAGGACCACAGCCAGCCGTCGGTCGCGCCGTATCCGGAATGCAGAAACACAGCTTGCATCGAGTTCATGGTGGCTCCTGTCAGGTTGGGTCGAAGTTCGTCCATCGCATCGGGCCAGTGTAGGTTTCGGTGGAATTACCCGGTTTACCGGCCCCGTTACCGCCATTTACCGGCCGCGTGCTGCCGCGCAACGCGCGGGTTGCCTGTCGGCCCGGATCCCGCCGTTCACTCGCGAGCGTTTTCGTTACCGCATTTGACGCACGCATTCCCGATCGCGCGCCGCCGCGCACCGCGACGGATTCGGCCGACGCCTGCGCGGCCCCGCTAGATGGGGTTCGCGCCGCACCGACCGCCCCTTCATCCGGCCTCGGATAAACGTTGCGCACACAACCATCAGATTACGGATGAACGAAGCGGAAACCCGCGGTAAACCCGTCGTTGTGGAATCCCAACGGATCAGGATTTGTGTCATGACCTAATGGCGGCTCCTGACGAAGGCGGGTCGCTTCGACAGGAAGGAAAGCAGTTCCGGTACATGCCAGGAGAGTTCATGATGAAAGGTATCTTGAGGAAATCGCTGTTGTCGCTCGCGTTGCTGGCCGGCTTTTCGGCCGCGCACGCGCAGAGCACGGTGACGCTGTACGGCGTCATCGACGAGTCGCTCCAGTTCACGCACAACGCCACGCCCACCGGCAGCAACCAGGTCGGCCTCTACTCGGGCAACCTGTCCGGCAGCCGCTGGGGCCTGACCGGCAGCGAGGATCTCGGCGGCGGGCTGAAGGCGATCTTCCAGCTCGAGAACGGCTTCAACGTCAACAACGGCAAGATGGGCACCTACAACGGCACGACGTCGCTGTTCGGCCGCCAGGCCTACGTCGGCCTGCAAAGCGCCCAGTACGGCACGCTCACGCTCGGCCGCCAGTACGATCCGCTCGTCGACCAGATCCAGGGGCTGACCGAAGACAACTACTTCGGCAGCACGTTCGCCACCGCCGGCGACGTCGACAACTACGACAACAGCTCGCGCACCAACAACGCGATCAAGTACCTGTCGCCGAGCTACGGCGGGCTGCAGGTCGAGACGATGTACGCGCTCGGCGGCGTCGCGGGGCAAACCGGATCCGGTCAGACCTGGGCGGTCGCGGCCTCGTACAACAACGGCCCGTTCTCGCTGGCCGCGGGCTATTACGTGGCCGACAACTCGAACGCGACGGCCGCGCGCACCGGCTGGTCGTCGACTTCGGACGGCACCTTCGACGGCCCGGTCAACTCGGGCTACGCCACCGCGAAGTCGATCAATATCGCGCGCGTCGCCGCGCGCTACATCGCCGGCCCGTATACGCTCGGCCTCGCGTACAGCAACTCGGCGTACAAGGCGGATGCGGAATCGGCGTTCGCGTCGACCGAGAAGTTCAACACCGGCCAGGCCTACGTCAACTACCAGGCCGCGCCGGCGCTGCTGCTCGGTCTCGGCTACAGCTACACGCATGCGAACGGGGATGCCAGCGCGTCCTATCACCAGGTCTCGCTCGGCGCCGACTACAGCCTGTCGAAGCGCACCGACGTGTATCTCGTCGGCGCATGGCAGAAGGCCACCGGCACGCAGCTGAACGCGGACGGCACGGTGTCGGGCGCGGAAGCGTCGATCGGCTCGTACGGCGTCGCCGGCACCGACAGCCAGGAGATGGTCAGCCTCGGCATTCGTCACCGGTTCTGATCGCGACACGCGCCGGCCGCCGTTCGCGACGGCCGGCGTTTCGCGATGCCTTGCGTCGAAGCGCCAGGTTTCACCGCAATCATTTGAAATATTGCGGGCTCAAGACAGGCCGAAACGCACTTCCGGTGCGGAATTCCGCCCAATGTCCGTCGATCGCGCACGCTCATGCGGCATCGGTTACCGATCGCGCACAGCGACCGATGTCAGCGTCGCCATATATCTCAATAATTACCGCGCACTCTTGCGCGATCTCCAATTCATTCCGCTTACAAGGCGCGAATCCCGGAGTCCTGAATATGACGAAACAATCCTGAAATTTATTCGGATAGCGTGTGACCTATGCTTCCGTCACACCGCACACCGGCCGCGCCGATGGCGGCAGTTCTCCCCGACAGTGAAAGTGAAAGGCCCGATCATGTATCACACGATGCGCATGGAAGTCTCCTCCGAATCCGGGTTTCCAGTGATCCGCTTCACGATCGACGGCCAGACCTCCGTCCTCGGCGTCAACGATATCGACCAGATGATCCTGCAACTCGCGACCGCACGAGCCGCGATGCAGCCGACCCATCCGGTCGAGCCGCCGGAAGGACAGTATCCGCTGCAGATCGACCCGTGCTGGCGCGTCGACCGGCTCGCCGACTACGACGGCGCGGTGCTGTCGATCCGTCATGTCGGGATGGGCTGGATCGCGTTCGCCCTGCCCGCCGTCAACCTGAACAGCCTCGTCGAGGCGCTCGTCTCTCCGCCCGAAATGGCGCTGCCGATCAATCACGCGATGCTGAACTGAGGCGCGACCGGCGCTGACCGGATTCACGCCGGATCGTCTAACCCAACCCCATTTATTTCGCAATACGAATCATCGACACGATGCGGGGCGCATTGCCCCGGATCGCGACTTTCCGTTCCTTTTCGACAAGGACCTGCCATCATGCGAATCCCTTCCCCGATCGTCGCACCCGCCCGGCAACGCGCCACCTATGCGCTGTCCGATTTCGGCGCCTGCACGTGGTACCTGCTGCCGGCCGACACGCGGCCGGCAGCAGCCGGAACCCGCGATGTTCACGCGTTCGGCGCCCGCCCGATCTTCCGCTGCCGGCTCGACGGCCGCTACGCGTCCGGGCTGTCGCTGAACGCCGTCTGCGGCAACGGCTATGCGGCCGTGCATCTGCTGGCCCGGTCACACGTCGACACGGTGTCGCGCCTGCTCGTGCGTGACTCGCAGAACGACGCCGCACATCGCGTCCACACATTCGAAGAAGGGATCGCCTGGCAGTGAAAGCACGTTCGATGAGGTTCGGCTGGCTTGCCCGGCTTTGCTGGCTCGCGCCGGCTGCATTTTCCGTTCACGCGCAACCGGCACCGGCTGCGCAAGCGGCGCCCGATGCGCCGGCGTCGAGCGGCTTCGCGATCCACGACATCCGTGTCGAGGGTCTGACGCGCATCGAATCCGGCACCGTGTTCTCGTATCTGCCGTTCAAGATCGGCGACACATTCACCGACGACAAGGCGTCGGCCGCGATTCGCGCGCTCTACGCGACCGGCTTCTTCAACGACGTGCGGATCGGCACGGAAGGCAACGTCGTGATCGTGAACGTCGTCGAGCGCTCGGTGATCGGCACGATCGACTTCGCCGGGCTGCACGAGTTCGACCGGGACGCGATCGAGAAGGCGATGAAGTCGGTCGGGCTGGTGTCCGGGCATGCGTACGACCCGTCGCTCGTCAGCAAGGCCGAGCAGGAGCTCAAGCGCCAGTACCTGACGCGCGGCTACTACGCGGCCGAAGTGACCACGACGGTGAGCCCGATCGACCGCAACCGGGTGGCGCTGCTGTTTTCCGTCATCGAAGGGCCGAGCGCGAAGATCCGGCAAGTCGCCTTCATCGGCAATCACGTGTTCAGCGATGCGACGCTGCGCGACGAAATGCAGATGTCGACGCCGAACTGGTTCTCCTGGTACACGAAGGACGACCTGTACTCGAAGGACAAGCTCGCGACCGATCTCGACGCCGTGCGCGCCTACTACCTCGATCGCGGCTACCTGGAGTTCAACATCGACTCGACCCAGGTGTCGCTGTCGCCGGACCGCAAGGACATGGACCTGACCATCACGCTGCACGAGGGCGATCCCTACACGATCTCCGGCATCCGGCTGGCCGGCGACCTGCTCGATCGCGAGGCCGAACTGAACCGCATCGTCGCGATCCACGCCGGCGAGCGCTTCTCCGCGGCGAAACTCAAGGACACGACGCAGGCGCTGATCGACAAGCTCGGCGAATACGGCTACGCGTTCGCGACGATCAATACCGTGCCGCAGATCGACCAGCAACATCACACGGTCGACCTCACGCTGCAGGTCACGCCGGGCAAGCGCGTCTACGTGCGGCACATCGACATTTCGGGCAACACGCGCACGCGCGACGAGGTGATCCGCCGCGAGATGCGCCAGATGGAGGATGCGTGGTTCGATTCGTCGCGACTCAAGCTGTCGAAGGATCGCATCAACCGTCTCGGCTATTTCACCGACGTGGACGTGACGACCGTGCCGGTGGAAGGCACCGCCGACCAGGTCGACGTGCAGGTGAAAGTGACCGAGAAGCCGACCGGCACGATCTCGCTCGGCCTCGGCTACGGATCGGGCGAAGGCCCGATCATCTCGGCCGGCGTGTCGCAGGACAACGTGTTCGGCAGCGGCCAGACGATCTCCGTCAACGCGAACACCGCGACGACGATGCGCACCCTGAGCCTGTCGCAGACCGATCCGTACTTCACGATCGACGGCGTCAAGCGCATCACCGACGTGTACTACCGGACGACGCAACCGCTCTACTACTCGAGCACGAGCGACACGAGCTTCCGGATCATCTCGTACGGGGCGGACACGAAGTTCGGCATCCCGTTCTCCGAGACCGACATGGTGTACTTCGGACTCGGGCTCGAACAGGATCGCCTCGACGTCGATTCGACGACCCCGCAGAGCTATCTCGACTACGTGAAGACGTTCGGCCGCGTGTCGAACGTCGCGCCCTTCACGGTCGGCTGGTCGCGCGACATGCGCGACAGCGTGCTGATTCCGGGGCACGGCTACTACCTGCAGGCGAACGCCGAATACGGCACGCCGATCGGCTCCGTGTCGTACTACAAGACCGACGTGCAGGCGCAGTACTACCACTCGTTCGCGCGCGGCCTCGTGCTCGGCATGAACTTCCAGGCCGGCTACGGCAACGGCCTCGGCGGCGAGCCCTACCCGATCTTCAAGAACTACTTCGCGGGCGGCATCGGCTCCGTGCGCGGCTACGAGCCCAACTCGCTCGGCCCGCGCGACGCGACGACGGGCGACCCGATCGGCGGCTCGAGGATGGTGGTCGGCAACATCGAGATGACCGTCCCGCTGCCGGGCACCGGCTACGACCGCACGCTGCGCGTCTTCACGTTCGTGGACGGCGGCAACGTGTGGGGCACCGAAGGCAACAGCGTCGGCGCGAACGGGCTGCGGTACAGCTACGGCCTCGGGCTCGAATGGATCTCGCCGATCGGCCCGCTGAAGATCGACTATGCGCTGCCGATCGTTCACCACAGCGGCGACCAGTACCAGAAGTTCCAGTTCCAGATTGGCACGTCGTTCTGAACCCGCGCGCGGCCCGCGCTCCGCTCCACGCGGCGGCATCGTCGCGCGCCTGCGCGCCGGCGCGGTCGCGTTGCTCGTCGACGTCGCGCTGTCGGTCGCGCTCTGCACCCCGCGCGATGCCGACGCGCAGTTGCAGAACGCCGCCGCCGAGCCGTACCGGATCGGCGACGCATGGGGGCTGCGCATCGCGTCGCAGCTCGTCGAGCATCCGCTCGCGCCGGGCCAGGCCGCGACGACGTTCGGGATCGGCGCGGCCGCCAGCGGCACCGTCGACCAGGACCTGTCGCTGCACGGCAACGCCGAACTGCGGCGCGGCCCGTCGGTCGTGAAGGCGGACGCGATCCACTACGACGCCGACACGGACATGACCGACGCGTACGGCCACGTGCTCGTGGTTCACGACGGCAACGCGTTCGCCGGCCCCGACGCGCACCTGCAGCTCGACAGCTTCGCGGGAACGATGACGGCGCCCCACTACCGCTTCAACCTGACGGGCGGCTCGGGCTCCGGCACGCGGGTCGACCTGCTCGACGACACGCGCGAAGTGGTCTACGACGGCACGTACACGACGTGCCATTGCTCGGACGATCCGGCGTGGTATCTCCGGGCGTCGCGGCTCGATCTCGACAATGCGGCGGGTATCGGCGTCGCGCACGACGGCATCCTCTTCTTCGCGGGCGTGCCGGTGTTCGCATCGCCGTGGATGTCGTTTCCGCTGAACGACGCGCGCAAGAGCGGCATCCTGCCGCCCACGTTCGCGATCAGCTCGACGAACGGCTATGACATCGCCGTCCCGATCTACTTCAACCTGGCGCCCAACTACGACCTGACCGTCACGCCGCGGCTGATGACCAAGCGCGGCGCGATGCTGACGACCGACTACCGCTACCTGGGCTCGACCTATTCCGGCTCGCTGTCCGCCAGCGTGCTGCCCGACGACGCGACGACGCACACCAACCGCTACTCGATCGCATTCCAGCACCGCGAGGACCTCGGCAACGGCTTCGCCGCGTACGCGAACTACAACCGCGTGTCCGACGCGTCGGTCCCGTCGGATTTCTCGAGCGCCAACTCGCTCGTCGTCGGCTCGCAGACGCTGTTCCAGCAGGAGGCGGGCGTCACGTACAACCACGGCCCGTGGTCGGTGCTCGCGCGCGTGCAGAACTGGCAGTCGTTCACGACCACGCCGCCCTACAACCGCGAACCGGAGCTCAACGCGAAATACACGCGCTACGACGCCGGCGGCTTCGATTTCGGCGCCGACGTCGACGCGACGCGCTTCACGATCCCGACCGCCGATTCGACCGAAGGCAACCGGATGACGTTCGACACCTACGTCAGCTACCCGATCCTGTCGCCCGGCTGGTCGGTGATACCGAAGCTGCAGTGGCATGCGGCGTCGTACGACCTGACGTCGATCGGCAGCGACGCGCCGGCCGGCCAGCCGAAGAACTTCACCGTCAACGTGCCGACCGCGAGCCTCGACATGAGCGCCACGTTCGAGCGCGCGGTGCGGCTGTTCGGCGTCGACATGATCCAGACGCTCGAACCGAGGCTGTACTACGTCTATACGCCGTACCGCAACCAGACCTTCGCACCGGTGTTCGACACCGCGCCGCTCGACTTCGGTCTCGCGGAGATCTTCACGAGCAACCGCTTCGTCGGCGGCGATCGCGTGAGCGACATGAACCGGCTGACGGCGGGCGTCACCACGCGCTTCATCGATGCCGGCAGCGGCGTCGAGCTGGCGCGCTTCGTGCTCGCGCAGGCGTACGACTTCCGTACGTCGCAGGTCACGATGCCGGGCGACACGCCGCCGACGGTCGGGCCGTCCAGCGTGATCGGCGGCGCGGCGCTCCATATCGGCGCCGGCCTCGAACTGCAGCAGGCGGCCGAATACAACCAGTCGAGCAACGAGCTGACCCAGGCCATGGCCGGCATCGACTGGAAGCCGGCCGACGGCAAGGTGATCAATCTCGCCTACCTGTATGCGCGCGCGAACGCGACGCTCGACGACGAGCCCGAGAACCAGGTGCTGCTGTCCGCGCAATGGCCGCTCACGCATGCGCTGTCGGGCGTCGGCTCGGTCGACTACGACCTCGCCGCGCACCGGCTGGTGAGCGGGCTGCTCGGTTTCCAGTATGCGGCCGACTGCTGGGCCGTCAGCTTCGCGCTGCAGAAATACACCAACTACAACAGCACCACGTCGCCGACCACCGGGACGCGCGTGCTGGTGCAGTTGCAGCTCAACGGGCTGAGCCGCATCGACAACGGGCTATTGCAGCAATTCCGCGCGAGCGTGCCGGGGTATGCGACACCGGCGCTGCCCGCGCCGACGTCGCGCTTCACCGACTATCCGTAAGCGGCTCGCGCGCCGCGCGCTCAACCCGCGCTGCGCTCGATCAGGAAGCGCTCGCGACGGCCGCCCTTGATCCAGCCGGGCTCGCGGCCACGTCCGTTCCAGGTCGCGCCGGTTTTCGGGTCGCGATACCTGGGCGCGGCGGCGGCCTTGCGGCCCCGCCTCGTTCCGGCGCCGGCCGAGCGGCCGAATATCTGGCTGGCGGTCAGCCCGTATTCGGCGACCCGGTTGCGAACCTCCTGTATCACGTTCTCGAGTTCGGCGAGCCGCGCCTCCTCGACGCGCTTCATCAAAGCGTCGGCTTGCGCCTTCAATTCGCGATAACCGGACATGCACTTCCTCCATTGATTCATGGCGTTTCAAAAGGACCGGACGAGCGCGGCAATACGACCGCCGTCGATGTGCGATGCAACATCGTGAAAAGCGCCGCCGGCCATCCATTAAAAAAACAAAAAACGATTCACGCGCGGCCCGGCGCGTTTTCACTGCGGAATTCGCAGAACAATTCGCCGCTTTCCGCAATTTCATCGATCTGCTGCTGCGTCAATGCGGCGATGGACGCGGCGACGTCGTCCGGAATCCCCAATTGCCGCTTGCCCTGCTCGAAGTCTGTACGCAACATGCGTTGCGCAAGCACGAGATAGGCGCGGTTGAATTCCGCGATTGCATCGAAGATATCGCCGTGTCCGGTCATGGCCGCTCCCGCGCGACGGCGGTGCCGCGGCCGCGATGCGCGGCGCCGCGACCGGCCCGTCCAGTAGTAGATGCCTGAATCTATGTCACGCGGCCGGCGTCATGCCGACAATTCCTAGATGGCATCCGACACACCGTAAAGCCGCCATTGCGTATTCGAAACGCGCGATTCGCCTTTGTCGGAATCGACCTAGATTCGGTCACTCCCCCGAACCGGAATGTCCCTACGATTTTCCGACGGCGCGCGGATTCATTGACGCGCGGCACGGCGCCGGCGAGCGACGACGGAATTCCCGCGCCGCCGCCCGCGCCCCGCATTGTTGTTCACAGCCCTGAACGGATGGAATTCGAAAATCATGTTGAAAGTGACGAAAGCCGTATTTCCGGTTGCCGGTCTCGGCACGCGATTTCTGCCTGCGACCAAGGCCAGCCCGAAGGAGATGCTGCCTGTCGTGGACAAGCCGCTCATTCAATACGCGGTCGAGGAAGCCATTGACGCCGGCATCACCGAAATGATCTTCGTGACCGGCCGCAGCAAGCGCGCGATCGAGGACCACTTCGACAAGTCCTACGAGATCGAGGCCGAACTCGAGGCGCGCGGCAAGGAAAAGCTGCTGTCGCTCGTGCGGAGCATCAAGCCGAGCCATGTCGACTGCTTCTACGTTCGCCAGGCCGAAGCGCTGGGGCTCGGCCACGCGGTGTTGTGCGCGGAAAAGCTGGTCGGCGACCAGCCGTTCGCGGTGATCCTCGCCGACGACCTGCTCGACGGCCCGACGCCCGTGCTGCGCCAGATGATCGACGTCTTCGATCACTACCATGCGTCGGTGATCGGCGTGGAAGAGATCGCGCCCGAGGCGTCGAAGTCGTACGGCGTCATCGACGGCAAGCGCTGGGAAGACAACCTGTTCAAGCTGTCCGGAATCGTCGAGAAGCCGGAGCCCGCGAAGGCGCCGTCGAATTTCGGCGTCGTCGGCCGCTACGTGCTCAAGCCGAAGGTGTTCGAACACCTGCGCGCGCTGCGTCCGGGCGCCGGCGGCGAATTGCAGCTGACGGACGCGATCCAGTCGCTGCTGACCGACGAACAGGTGCTCGCGCATCGCTACGACGGCACGCGCTTCGATTGCGGCAGCAAGCTCGGCTATCTGAAGGCGACGGTCGAATTCGCGCTGCGCCACCCGGAAGTGGCCGCGGATTTCGAAAGCTTCCTGGCCACGCGCATGTCGGCGCTGCTGGCCGCCTGAGCGCATAGCCGCCGGGAGCCCGTTCATGTGGGTGGCCGTCAGCGATCTCGGCGATGCGGCGGTGACGCTGCCGCTTGCCGTCGCGTGCATCGGCTGGCTGACGCGGTCGAACGCCGGGCGGCATGGGGCGGCCGCGTGGACGCTGATGCTTGCCGCGGGCATGGCGCTGGTCGGCGCCACCAAGACGCTGTACGCCGGCTGCGGCATCCAGATCCGCGCGATCGACTTCCGCGTGATCAGCGGACACACGATGCTGGCGGCGGCGGTATGGCCGATGACCTGCGCGCTCGCGCTGGCCGGCTGCGCGCGGTTGCGGCCCGGCGCGTCGCTCGCGCTCGGGCTGGCGCTCGGCGCGCTGATCGGCGTCGCGCGCGTGATCGACGACGCGCATACGCCGTCGGAAGTCGTCGCCGGCTGGATCGTCGGCTCGGCGGTCGCGCTGTCGTTCGTGCGGCGGCATGGCGCGCCGCGCATCGCGCCCCGGTATCGGCTGCTCGCCGCCGCGTCGCTGCTTGCCGTGTCGGCCGTCGCGTATGGACATCACGCGCCGATCCAGGCGGCGATCGAACTGTACTCGCCGTTTCTGTGCGGACGCTACGCGATGCCGCCTTGACGGTCGCGGCCCCGGACGGCCCCGGGCGGCCGCGCCGCGCGGCGCCCGCCCGGCCCGCCGGAGCGCACCCGCACCCGCACCCGCACCCGCGCCCTCCGCGGGACGGACCCTGCCGGAAACCGACAGAACCCCGCCGCGATCGGACGGCCGCGTTCGCCCCGCCGCCCGGCCGTCTATGCTTGATCGCCGGAACCGCTTCGTGCCGAACGACGCGCGCGTTCCGCGTGCGAACCGGCGAGCCGGCGCTGCCCGGCAGCCATGCCGCCCGCGTCGCACGGCACCTCGCCGCGCGGCGCCGCAACGGCCGTCACGCGGCGCATCCGCACTCTCCGATCGGGCGCATGCATGTCGACCTTGCTATTTTCAGCCAGCGTATTGTTCTTCTCCCTCAATGCGTTCAGCGTACGGGCAACCTTCGCCGCGTATTTCCTGCTGTGCGCGCTCGCCTTTCTCCGGGCGCCGACCCTGACGACGCGCCAGCGGCACCTGTTTCCGGTGTGCACGTACTGGCTGATCAGCACCTGCGTCGCGTTCATCCTGTCCGCGTTCGGCGATTTCTACCTGAACTTCTACATCAAGTTCGTGCTGATCCAGACGTATATCGCACTGAGCTACTGGATGTTCGCCGGCGGCGTGCTCACGCGGCATTCGCTCGACACGGCGTGCCGGACGCTCATCTACGTCCACGCCGCGTTCTTCACGTTTCAGCTCGTCTTCTACCTCGCGACGGGCCACTTCATCGACTTCGACAGCTATGTCCGCGAATCCGATTCCGAAGCGCTCTACGCGACCAAGGCACTCAGCGACAGCCTGATTTCGATCCGTGCGCTGGGCCTGTATTCCGAGCCGTCCTTCTATGCGATGACCGTCGTCCCGAGCGCGGTGATCCTGCTGCTGTCGCAGCGGCGCGTCACGCTCGCGCCGGTGGTCGCGTTCGCCACCGCGCTGCTGAGCTTCTCGATCGCCTCGATGGTCGTGTGCGCGGCGCTGTGCGGGCTGCACGTCCTCGCCGGGCGCGGGCGGATCGGGGCCCGGATCGCCGTCGTCGCCGTCGCGCTGGCGTGCGTCCCGTGGCTCTACGGCGTGTACGACCAGCGCGTCAACCAGTCCGTCGACTACGACGCGGTGGGCAGCCGCACGCTCGTGCTGACCGAGCTGACCGAGCGCGACGTCGTCGCCGGCGTGTTCGGCGGCGGCCTGTTCTGGGACGAACGCAACAACGTCGGGAAAACCCATCTGCGCGGCTACCAGGTGCGGGACAGCTCGTTCTACATCTACCTCGTGTTCGCGGCGGGCGCCGCCGGGTCCGTCGCGTTCATCGGCACGCTGTTCGTGCTGTTTCGCCGCCGGGGCAGGCGGAAATACCTGTTGTATCTGCTGCCGATCCTGCTGTTCAAGTATCACGTCCTCTATGGCATGCTCTGGCTCACCATCCTGCTGTTCGTCGTGCTGGCCGACCAGGACGCGCCACGCAGGCGCGCCGCCGCGCGCCCGCACCCGGGCGCATTCGGCGGCAAACCGCTGGCAAACATGACATGACCACATTTCCGTACCTGCCGAAGCTGGCCGCGATGAAACGGCCGATCCTCGCGGCGCTGTGCGCGTACTGCACGGCGACGGCCTCGAACGCCGCGCCCGCGCCGGCACCCGCGCCGCCGGGCCAGATCGTCGCGCACAGCCGGGCGGCCACGCGCGTCTATCTCGGCTCGCCGTCGCTGGCCGTGCTGCCGAACGGCGACTACGTCGCGACCTGCGACACGTTCGGCCCCGCCGCCGCGCAAAACCGCGTGTCCGTCTTCACGTCGCACGACAAGGGCGCGACCTGGTCGAAGCTCGACGACGTGCCGGACCAGTACTGGTCGTCGCTGTTCGTGCTGCGCGGCGCGCTGTACCTGATGGGCACCAACCGCTCGATGGGCACGCCGTCGATTCGCCGCTCCGACGACGGCGGCGCGACCTGGACCACGCCGGTCGACGCCGCCACCGGGCTGCTGCCGTATGCGGGCCGCTATATCACCGGGCCGGTGCCGGTTCTCGTCGATCGCGGGCGGGTCTGGCGCGCGTACGAAAGCGTCGAGGACGGCGACCTGCGCGCGCTGGTGATGTCCGCGCCCGCCGACCGCGATCTGCTCGACGCGCGCAACTGGCGTGCGTCCGTCCATCTGCCGTCGGACCGGCGCTGGCTCGACGGCCGCTTCGAGTCGTGGGAGGAAGGCAACGTCGTCGGCAGGCCCGGCGCGGCGCCGGCCGTCATGCTGCGCGTGAACACCGACAACGGCCCGGAGAAGGCCGCGCTGGTCGCGACGGGCGAGGACGGCCGGACGCTGTCGTTCGACCCGGCGCGCGATTTCGTCGACCTGCCCGGCGCCGGCAAGAAATTCACGATCCGCTTCGACCCGCGCTCGAAGCAGTACTGGACGATCACGAACGCGGTGCCGAAGAGCGTCGGGCGGGCGAACCTCGAGCGCGTGCGCAACACGCTGGTGCTGCTGTCCTCGCCCGATCTCAGGCAGTGGACCGCCCGGCGGGTCGTGCTGCAACACGCCGACGTGAAGCGGCACGGTTTCCAGTACGTCGACTGGCAATTCGACGGCGACGACCTGATCGCGGTGCTCCGCGTGGCGTTCGACGATCCGGAAGGCGGCGCGGCAAGCCAGCACGACTCGAATTTCATCACGTTCCTGCGCGTGCCGCGCTTCCGCCAGGACGCCGCGCCGAGGGCGCTGACGCAGAGCCTGCAGTAGCGCGGCCGCCGCCGCGCCTACTTCTTGAAGACGCCGACGATGTGCGCGCCGTCGGAGACGAGCAGCGCGCCGATGCGCTGCTGCTGCATCAGCAGCAATGCGTCCTCCACCCGCGTGCCGGGCGGCACCGTGGACGGCTCGACCGACATCATGTCGGCCGCCGTGCGCCGCAGCACGGCGTCGCCGTGCCGCTCGATCGCGCGGCGCACGTCGCCGTCGGTCACGATGCCCCAGCCGGCCTCGCGCTTCACGATCGCGAGGCCCAGCCGCCCGCGTGTCATCGCATCCAGCACGTCGAGCGCCGACGTCTCCTCCGTCACGAACGGCAGATCCCCGCACGCCATTTCGTCGTCGACCGTGGACAGCAGCCGGCGGCCGAGCGAGCCGCCCGGGTGGAAGCGCGCGAAGTGCTCGGGCTGGAAACCGCGCGCGCGCATCAGCGTCACGGCCAGCGCATCGCCCATCGCGAGCGTCGCCGTGGTCGACGCGGTCGGCGCCAGTTGCAGCGGACAGGCCTCGCGCTCGACGCCGATGTCGAGATGGATCCGCGCGGCGCACGCGAGCGTCGACGACGGATTGCCGGTCAGCGCGATCAGGTCGTTGCCGTTGTTGCGCAGGAACGGAATCAGCTTGATCACCTCGTCCGTTTCTCCCGAATTCGAGATCGCGAGAAACGCGTCGTCCGGCGTCACCATGCCGAGATCGCCGTGATAGGCCTCGCCCGGATGCATGAAGAAAGCGGGCGTACCCGTGCTCGACAGCGTCGCGGCGATCTTCCGGCCGACGATGCCGGACTTGCCCATGCCGCACACGACGACGCGGCCGCGCGAGCCGAGGATGGTCTCGACCGCCGCGTCGAAATTCGCGTCGAGACGCGCGGCGACGCCGGCCAATGCCCGCGACTCGATCTCGAAGACCTGCCGGGCGGATTCAATATGGTTATGTCGCATCATGGGTATGTCGTTTGAGGAAGGAGACGACGCGCGCGACGTCGTCGGGCGTATCGACACCGGCCGGCGGCGCATCGGGCCAGCGCATCACGTCGATCGGCATGCCGAGCCACAGCGCGCGCAACTGCTCCAGCTTTTCAAGCTGCTCCAGCTCGCACTGCGCCGTGCCCGCGAGCGCCTGCAACGCCTTATTCGAATAACCGTAGAGACCGATGTGCCGCAGGAACCCGCCGCCGTCCGCGGCCGCCGGCCGGCCGTCGCGACAGAACGGGATCACCGCGCGCGAGAAGTACAGCGCGCGGCCGCGCCGATCGACGACGAGCTTGACGATGCCCGGATCGTCGAGCTGCGCGGCCTCGTCGACCGGGCACGCCGCCGTCGCGACGCCGAGGTCCGGCTGCGCGGCGCAAAAGGCCGCGAAGGCCTTCAGCAGCGCGCCGGGCACGAGCGGTTCGTCGCCCTGCACGTTGAGCACCGCGTCGCCGGCGGGCCAGCCGGCCGCACGCGCGACTTCCGCCGCGCGGTCGGTGCCGGACGCGTGATGCGCGCCGGTCATCGCGAAACGGATGCCGCGCGCGTCGAGCACCTCCGCGATGCGCGCGTCGTCGATCGCGACGACGATGTCCGCGCCGGGCAGCGCGCCGCTCACGCGCGCATGCACGCGGACGATCATCGGTTCGCCGCCGAGGTCGACGAGCGGCTTGCCCGGCAGGCGCGTCGAGCCGTATCGGGCCGGAATCACGACATGCACCGGCCGCCCGTTATTGAGTGACGTCACGTCCGCTCCATTGTTCGAGTAAGGGCCGGTAGGCGTCGTCGAGCGACAGGCCGGCGCCGAGCAGCACATGCTCGGCCACCTCGCGCGCCACGCCGCGGCCGCCGGCCGCGCGCGTGACATGATCGACGCGCGTCCGGACCAGGTGATGCGCATCGGCCGGCGCATACGACACGCCGACGCGCTCGATGACCGCGAGATCGTTCACGTCGTCGCCGACGTAGGCGATCTCGCGATCGTCGATCTGCCGCCGCGCCTTGATGCCCGCATAGCAGGCCGCCTTGTCCTTGCAGCCGGTCACGAGCACGTCCATGCCGAGCTCGTGCGCCCGCCAGGTCAGCGCGCCGCTGTGCTTGCCCGACAGGATGCCGCTGCGGATGCCGTGCGCGCGCAGCAGCGCGATCGCCACGCCGTCGTGCGCGTGAAAGCGCTTCATGACCTCGCCTTCGGCCGTCACGTGCAGCAGGCCGTCGGTCAGGACGCCGTCGACGTCGAACAGCACCAGCCGCACGGCCCCGCGATACGTCGCGCCGCTCACCGGATATCGAGCGGCGGGAACCGCTTGACCAGGTCGTCCACCGCCTTGACCTGCTGCAGGAACGCGTCGAGCTGCGAGAGGGGCAGCGCGCTCGGGCCGTCGCAGCGCGCCTGGTCGGGCTCCGGGTGCGCCTCGAGGAACAGCCCGGCCAGCCCGACCGCCATCCCGGCCCGCGCGAGATCGAGCACCTGGCGCCGCCGGCCGCCCGAGGCGGCGCCGCCCGGATCGCGCATCTGCAGGCTGTGCGTGACGTCGAAGATCACCGGGCAGTCGCCCGTCACGTCGCGCATCTGGCGGAACCCCAGCATGTCGACGACGAGATTGTCGTAACCGAAGGACGTGCCGCGTTCGCACACGATCACGCGGTCGTTGCCGGCTTCGCGACACTTCGACACCACGTGCTCGATCTGCGTCGGGCTCATGTACTGCGGCTTCTTGATGTTGACGACGTTGCCGGTCCGCGCGACCGCGACGACGAGATCCGTCTGGCGCGCGAGGAACGCCGGCACCTGCAGCACGTCGACGACCTGCGACGCCGGCTCGGCCTGCCACACCTCGTGCACGTCCGTGATCACGGGTACGCCGAACCGCAGCTTGATCTCCTCGAAGATCCGCAGGCCCTCGTCGAACCCCACGCCGCGATACGAGTGGATCGACGAGCGGTTGGCCTTGTCGAAGGACGCCTTGAACACCAGCGGAATACCGAGCCGGCGCGTGACTTCCACGTACCGGCTGCAGACGTAGAGCGTGAACTCGACGCTCTCGAGCACGTTGAGGCCGCCGAACAGCACGAACGGCAGGTCGTTGCCCACCGTGATGTCCGGCGTGATCGATACATTCATACAGTTCTCCATGAAATTGAATCGGCGTCGTTCGCGTCGCAGGCCGGCGGATGCCGCGCGACCGGGCGGCCGGGCCGACTGTCAGCGCGCCGCCCATGCAGCATAAAGCGACGCGAGCTCGCCATACAGGCGTTCCTCGCCGAAACGCCGGCGCGCTTCCCGGCCGGCGCGCCGGCCCAGCTCCCCGCGCAATGCGCGGTCGCCGGCGAGGCGCTCCAGCCACGCGAGCGCATCGTCCGCCGTCGCGTAGAGCACCCCGGTCTGCAGATGGCGCACGACATCCACGTTGCCGGCGCAGTCGGACACGACGACGGGCCGGCCGGCCAGCATCGCCTCGATGACCGACACCGGCATGCCTTCCCACGACGACGTCGACAGGTACACGTCCGCCCGTTCGAGCCGGCGCGCCACTTCGTCGCGCGGCAGCCACCCGGTCACCTCGACGCCGGCATCCGCGAGCTGCGCCTTCAGCGCGTCGTCGCCGTCGCCGATCCAGACGAACCGCATGCCGCGCCCGCGCATGCCGTGCGCGATCCGCGCGAACAGCGCGGGATCCTTTTGCGTGCGCACGCCGCCGACGGTCGTCACGCACACGGGCCCGTCCGCCGCCGGCGGCGTGTCGTCCGAAGCGGCGCGCGGCGCGCCGTCGCCGACCGCGTTCTCGATCACCACCGCCGGCTGGCGCAGCCATGCGCGGATCGCACGCCCCTCGCTTTCCGAACAGGCCACGTAAAGACACTTCCGCGCACACGCGAGCCTCTCCAGCGCGATGAATGCCAGGCGCTTCAACTGCGAGATGTCGCGGCGCATGAACGAAATGCAGTGCGGGCTGTAGAAGAACGCCGTTCCCGGCAGCGCGAACAGCGTCGACAGGCGCCCGAGGAAGCCCGCGATCGACGAATGCAGATGCACGACGTCCGGCCCGAGCGCCGTCAGCATCGCGCGCAGCCGGAACGCGTTCCGCAACAGGCTCGCCCCC
The DNA here is from genome assembly GCF_000731655.1 of Burkholderia sp. MSh2. Taxonomy (NCBI): domain Bacteria; kingdom Pseudomonadati; phylum Pseudomonadota; class Betaproteobacteria; order Burkholderiales; family Burkholderiaceae; genus Burkholderia; species Burkholderia sp. MSh2. The sequence goes on from NZ_JPGM01000053.1 coordinate 63,682, forward strand.
TGCATCTGGACGTGATGCAACGTCACGCGCGCATCGAACATCGCGGCGAGCCCGGGCGGCGTATCCGGCCGCACCGAGTAGACGACGTGCACGTCATGGCCTTCGCGCGCGAGACGATTGGCGATCAGGCACACCATCGACAACGTGCCCGTGGCGCTGGATTCGACGATGTGGACGATCTTCATCGGCGCCGTCCTCATGAACGACGCGCCGCCGCGCCGATATGGGCCAGCACGCCCGAGCGCTCGATGACGCGCCCCCATTCGAGCGACTTCATCGCGGCCGGGTCGGTGCGGTGCGCGCGGATCCGCGACAGCGGAAACAATTCGTCGAAGATCGCCGCGCCGGTCACGTGGCACTGGATGCCGAGTTCGTGCGCGGTGCGCACGTTAGACGGCGCGTCGTTGCAGACGATCTTCTTGCCGAGCGACGCGTATTCGAGCAGCTTCGTCGGGGTCTGGAAGCAATGCGGGCGGTGATACGGAAAGAAGCACACCGCGTAGTCGCTGTCGCGCACGATGCGCAGCGCATCCGGCTGCGGCACGCGGCCGACGAACCGGATGCCCGGCGTCGCGCCGAACGCCGCCTGGATTTCGGGCTCCGGCTGGCCGACCAGCACGAGCGTGTCGGCCGCGTCGCGCCGCGCGTCGCGGTAGGCGGCCAGCACCTTGTGAAAACCGCGCTCGCGGCTCATTTCGCCGATGTAGCAGAACCGGCCCGCGGCCGCGTGCACCGGGCCGGCGGCATTGGCGGCCGGATCGAAGATCCAGTCCGGCACGCCCATCGGCAGCAGCAGCGTCCGCACGTCGTCGCGGAACGCCATCGCGTCGCGCATGCGCGCATTCTGGAAGATCCGCAGGTCGGGGCGGACGTTGAGCACGCGCTTCACGCGATCCTTCATCGCGGCGAGCCGGCCGACCGACAGCGAGCGATAGTCGTGAATCACGTACCTGGCCGGCGGCAACGCGCGATAGAAGCCCATGATGCACCACAGGATGCATGCGTCCCGGTCCGGAAAGCGCGCGTAGGCGTCGAGATCGCCGTCGAACACCTCGTAGCCGTAGGCCCTCAGGCAACGCCCGTAGGCGGCGATCTCGGGATAGTTCGCCTTGCCGGGATGCAGGATGAAGACGCTCATTTCGGCTCCTTTCCGTTGTCGAGAATGCGCGCGGGGACGCCGACGGCGACGTAGCCGTCGGGCACGTCGCTCAGCACCACGGCCCCGGCGCCGATGCGCGCGCGATGACCGACGCTGATCTCGCCGAGCACGACGCTGTGCGCGCCGAACTCCACGTGATCGCCGATCGTCGGCACGCCGCCGATCGTGCCGTCCTTGCGGATGGTGTTGCCGATGGTCACGCCGTGCCGCAGCGTGCAGTAGTCGCCGATCACCGTGTACCCGTTGATCACGAGGCCCGTGCCGTGATAAAGCGCGAGCCCCTTGCCGATCTTCGTCTTCACCGGGATCTCGATGCCCATCAGCCAGTCGCACAGCACGATGTACAGCACGATGAGCGGCGCGCCGGCCACCAGCGTGAACGCGCTCCGGCAGGCGAGGTAATGCACGATCCGGTAGAAGATCACGACGCAGCGCGTCTTGAAGAACGCGTTGCAGCGGCAGTCCTCGGCGATCGCCTCGACGGTGTTGCGCAAGGTGACGGCCATGTCAGTTCGCCTCCGCGAATACGCGCCGGGCCGCGTCGGCCGGAATGCGCGCGGTGCCGAAGTAGTCGATGCCGTCGATCAGGAACGAGTGGATGTACTTCAGCAGGCGGTCGCGGTCGAACTCCTTGTAGAAGCACCGCCCGAGCGACACCACGCGCTTGCCGTACAGCATCGCCTCCAGCCCGACCGTCGAATTGATCGTGACGACCGCGTACGCATGCCTGAGCAGGTCCGTGGTCGGCGACGTGACGATCTCGAAGTGATAGGTCTCCTGCAGGCGCAGGATCGCGTCGATCTCGGCCGCATCGGTCTCGGCCGGATGCAGCTTCACGAACAGGTCGGCGCTCTCGTTCGCCGCGAACTCGAACGCCTGGCGGATCGCGTCGAGATTGCCGACCTCCGAGTGCAGCCTGATCTGCGTGTCGCCGGACACCTGGAGCGGCAGGAACACGTAGCGGCAGCTCGACAGCGTCTCGGTCGGCAGGTGCACCGCCTGGCGCGGCGCCGGCATCCCGTTGCGCGCGCGCACGCTGGCGAGGCGCTTGCGGGCGACCCCGCGGCTCACGACCTTCAGCACGTAGTTGGCCGTGGACATCGCCTTGCGCGCCAGCGACGTCCGCGCCTGCGGCAGCGGCATCCGCTTGTCGTGCTCGTAGCGCGACAGCCATCGCGCATGCGTCTCCTCGTCCGGCAGCGGCAGGCGATCGATGACGTCGGGGTTCCGGCTGATGGTCGACAGCGCATTGACGCCCAGCGAATCGGCGAACAGCTTGCCCGGCAGATTCGAGATCTCGATGAACCGGGTCGCCACGTCGTGCACCGTGCACGCCTGCCTGACCGCGCGGCACACGAGCTGCTGCCCGTTCCACATCACGCACAGGTCGACCCGCCGGCTGCGCAGCTGCTCCGACGCGATCCGGAAGATCGCCGCCGACTCGCGCCGCGCGCGCGCCTCCGTCATCTGGCCGTTCAACACCTCGATCGACAACCGGTACGGCGTCCGGTCGGCGGCCTGCGCGTCCGGCTCGTCGGCCGGCAGGAAGCGGTTCAGGTACACCGACCGGTAGCCGCGCCGCAGCAGGCCGAGATGCGCGACGGGTTCGCTCGTCAGGAACACGAACTCGTACTCGTGCCGGACCTCGTTCACCAGGCGGGTGACGAAGGCGTACCGCTGGAGGGAATCGATGACTATCAGGATCATGGTGTGCTCGTTCGTCGTGGCGGCGCCGTCATGCGGGCGCACGGGATCGGTTCAGGTTCGCGTCGAGTACCCGGTACGTCAGCGCGATGCCGGCCGCCATCAGCGCCGCGCCCGTCAGCGAAAACAGCTGCACGCTGGCGGCGGCCGACAGGTCCGTCAGTCTCGCCACCCCCAGCGCGCCGACGAGACTGGTGCCGCACGCCAGCTGGAACAGGAAATCGGTGCGCTGCGCGCGCGTGGCGAGGAATATCTGCGACAGCGGCACATAGATCAGTTGAAGCCCGAAGAGCGGCATCAGGCTGCGATAGAAGCCGACCGAACCCCGCCAGCTGTCGCCGAAGAACAGGTCGACCAGCGGCCCGAACAGCAGCAGCCCGCCCGCCATGTAGACGGCCGCGAGCACCGTGAGCGCACGCGCGTAGGTGCGATACACCCGAGGCACCGTCGCGGCGGCGTCCGGCCGCGCCATCGCGCCGATCGCGTCGCGCCGGAACACGCCGCCCACGCTCTGCGCGATCAGCGAGACCGGAAAGAACCCGAGCCGGTAGGCAGCGGCGAAGTAGCCGGCGCTCTGCGCGTCGAACCAGTGCGGTATCGCGATCGACAGCGCATACGTCAGCACCGATGCGCACAACGTCGACGGCAGGATGTACAGCGCGAAACGGCGGTTGCGGGCAAAGAAGCCGCGCGACAGCCGGAACGAATGGCCGGCCCGGTAGCCGGTCAGCAGGATCGCGGCGGCGATCGCGAGCGAGACCGCCGCGCTCACCCACGCGTACAGGTCGAATACGTCGCCGCCCGCACATGCGCGGCACGCCGGCGCCAGCACGAGGCCGGCGAGAAACGCGCCGTTGACGACCACGCGCGACACCGCGATCCATCCGTACCGCCGCAGGCTGTTCAGGTACGACGCCGCGGCCAGCTGCACGAACGACGCCAGCGCATAGACCGCGACGACCAGCAGGTCGGTGCGGCCGGCGATGCCGATCGCCGTCGCCGCCACGGCCACGACGGTCAGGCCCAGCGCCGTCACGTTGACGAACGCATTGAACGACTCGCGCGGATCGTCGTCGACGCACGCAAGCTCGTAGCGGAACGCCAGCAACGTGCCGGCGAAGGTCGCCAGCGCGAGCAGGTAGTTGAAGTGGCCGAGCGACGCCGGGCCGAACCGTCGCCCGATCACGAAGATGCAGGCGAACAGCGCGATCTGCCCGACCACGACGCCGGCCAGCGAAACGATCGAATCCCGTGGATTGATCATCGCCCGCCCCCGCTGCGCCCGTGCGGTGCGCCGTCGACGATCGTGCGCGCGTCACGCATCGTGCATCCCGTATTCATAGGAGACGTACCGGTATCCGCCGTACTTCGATCCGTATCCGTACTGGCCGAGCCGCGGATTGACGCCGTTGAAGATGATGCCGTTCAGGCGGATGCCGTTTTGCGCGAACCGCTTCGCCGCTTCGCCGATCTCGCCGAGCTTCGTCTTGCCGGCCATCGTGACCAGCAGCGACGTGCCGGCGATCGCGCCGAGAATGCCGGCATCGGGCACCGCGAGCACGGGCGCCGAGTCGACGATGACGATGTCGTAACGCGACGACAGCGCGTCGACCAGCGGCGCGAGGTTCCGGTTCAGCAGCAGTTCGGCCGGGTGCTTCGGTATCGTCCCGGTCGAGATGAAATCGAGGCCGTCGACGATCTCGCGATGCATCACGTCGTCCACGTTGGCGCTGCCGGCGATCAGCTCGGTGAAGCCGCGCCCGCGCGGCAAGCCGAGATAGTCGTGCAGCCGCCCCTTGCGGATGTCGCCGTCGATCAGCAGCACGCGCTTGCCCGCGCTGGCCATCACCACCGCCAGGTTCGACGAGATGAACGTCTTGCCCACGCCCGGCGCCGGGCCGGCGATCAGCACGATGTTGTTCTTCGCCTCGAGCATCGCGAACTGCAGCGCCGTGCGCAGGCTTCTCAGGCACTCCACCGCCGGCTCGTTCGGGTAGTCGACCGACAGGACCGACTTGTGGCCGCGCTTGCGTGCGGCCTCTTCGGCCAGCTCGCGCTGGTGGTCGCTGATCGGCACGGTCGTGTAGACCGCGAGGCCGAGCCGGCGCTCGATCTCGTTGTGGTCCGAGATGCCGTGGAACAGCATCGAGCGGACGATCGCGGCGCCGCAGCCGGCGAGCAGCCCGAGCAGCAGCGACGCCAGCGCGACGAGCGCCTTCTTCGGCCGCACCGCGACCTCCGGCACCGCCGCCGTGTCGACGAGGCGCACGTTGCCGACCTTGCCGGCCTGCACGAGCTGCAGCTGCTGCATGTTGTTCAGCAACGCCGTGTAGAGATCGGTGTTGACCTTCACGTCGAGCATCAGGCGCACGGTTTCCTGCTGAAGATCCGGCAGGCGCCGGATCTGGAGCTCGGCGGCGTTCCGGTAGCCGCCCAGCGCCGCGATCTGCTCGTCGATCGCGGCCACGCTCGGATGCCGTTCGGTGAAGCGGGACATCAGTTCCTGCCGCTTCTGCTGCAGTTCGAGCAGGCGCGTCTTCGCGTCCGCGCTCTGCGCCAGCGCGAGCTTCGCTTCCTCGGTGAGATCGACCGTCCCGTGCTCGTTGCGCACGCGGGTGAGGCGCGCCTCGGAATCGGTCAACTGCGCCTTGAGCTGCGGCAATTGGGCGTTGAGGAATTCGAGCGACTGCGCGGCCTCGGCCGATTTGCGCTCGATGTTCTGCCGGACGTACTGGCGGCCGATCTCGTTCATCGTGTCGCTCACCCACTTCGGATCGGTGTCCTGCAGGCTGGCGACGACGACGTCCGATTGCTTCACGCGCTCCTGCACGTTGAGGCGGTCGCGGATATCCTCGATCGTCTTCAGCCGCGAGTTGCGAACCAGCACGAACGCGGCGCCGGGTTTCGCGTCGATCGCGTCGACGCGCAGCGCGACCGGGCCGCGTGGCGAGCGGAATCGCTCCAGCGTGCCGACCGTGCCCTCGACCGCGGCGTCGAAATCGCCGCCTTCGAGCCGATAGCGCTTGCCGCCCAGGTTCGTCAGCACGAACTTGTCGCCTTCGTTCTTGCGCGGCACGTCGAACGTCGACACGTCGATGCGCTCGCGCCCCCATGCGTAGCCGCCAACTCCGGCCAGGCCGGGATCGGACAGCCCGTCGCCGTGGCGCGCGATCCAGTCGCCGATCAGCGGAAAGCGCTTGGGCGATGCGTCGATGAACAGATGCAGCCTGTCCACCGCGCGTTCGACCACCAGCCTCGACGCGAGGATCTGCTGTTCGGCGGCCGCCGACGACTTGACGTCGAACAGCGCGGACACGTCGCCCAGCAGCGACTTGGCGGCGGAGGTATCGGGGCTGTCCTCGACCTGGACCATGATGTTCGCTTCGAACACCGGCTTGCCGAGCACCGCATATGCGAGGCCCGCGACGAGGAATACGCACGTGACGGCCGCGATCAGCCAGCGGCTTTCCAGCAGGATGTCGAGCACCGCGACGAAATCGGTCTCGCCGCCTTCTTCGGCGGCGTGCTGCGGCGGGGCGGAGGGTTGGGTCATGGCAACGATAGGAGGCGAATGTGTTCCGGTGGGGCGTTCAGACGATGCGCAGGCGCTTCGACCACTCGGACACGCCGAGCTCGATCAGTCGCGCGCAGCGTTCGAATACGAACCTGGGCTGGCGGTAAGGGTCGTGCACGTCGAAATCCGTGTATTCGCCGATACGGAACACGCGGCCGCGCACGAACGGGAACTGGCTTTCGAGCGACGCACGCTGCCGCCGGTCCATCACGAGGATCAGGTCGGCTTCGGTGCACAGCGACAAGCCGATCTGCTGCGCGCGGTGCGTCGACACGTCGAATCCGCGCAGGCGCATGACGTCCTGCGCATACGGCGCGGCCGGCATGCCGACCAGCGCGTTCAGGCCGGCGGACACGACGCGGCGCCCGGGCATTGCCCGGCGCAGCATCGCTTCGGCCATCGGGCTGCGGCAGATGTTGCCCTCGCAAACGATCAGGATGGATTCGATCATTTGGTCGCAATCGCCGCGGTCAGGCCGGCGTTGATGGCCGGCATCAACAGGCTCAGCACGCGGCTGAACCGGACGAGCCCGTTGCCGTCGACATACACGACGTCCTTCGGCTTCAGCTGGAACTGGTTCGCCAGCACCATCGCGACCGGCGAGCGCGCATCGAGGTGATAGACCTGCGGCTGCTCGTCCTGCATGCCGCGCACCACGTACAGTTGCGCGGCGTCGGCCGTGTTCGCATTGAGGCTGCCGGCCTGCGAAATCGCTTCGCTCAGCGTCAGGCGGCCGTTGCGCATCGGCATCGCCGTGACCGGCTTGTTGACCTCGCCCATCACGAACACGCCGCTCTCGTCGCGAGGCAGCACGCGCACCAGGTCGCCGTTCCTCAGCACGATCTTCGACGGATTGCGTCCTTGTTCGGCCATCTCGGTCAGGTCGATCCGGCGCTCGACGCCGTCGCGCACAAGGACGATCCGGCTCTGGTCGGCCGACGCCGCAAAGCCGCCGGCCCGCCCGATCGCGTCGTACAGCGTCATCGGGATGTCGTTGAGCGGCTGCGTGCCCGGCGTGTGCACCTCGCCCTCGATATACACCTGCTTCGCGCGAAACGACGCGATGCGCACCGTGACCTGCGGATTCCTGAAGGTCTTGTCGAGACGGTGCGTCAATTGCGTCTGCACCTGTTCGGCCGTGAGCCCCGCGACCGGCAGCCGGCCCGCATACGGAAACTGCAGCGTGCCGTCCTGGTCGACGACGAAACCCGGCGCCGCATCCGCCGCGCGCGGCGCGGCCTGCGCGGGCGCACCGAGCGCCGCCGCCAGTTCCGGGTGATCCCATACCGTGATCTGCAGCACGTCGCCGCGCCCGATCGTGTAGACGCCCGGCGCGGCGACGATGTCGCGCGCGTCGCCGCGCGCGCCGTGCTCCGCATCGCGCAGCCGCCGGATCAGCGACAGGTCGATGTTCGTGACCGGAACCGGCAGCGCGGCGCTGTCGGCCGGCGTGGCGCCGCTTTGCAGCGGAATCGACGCGGGCTGCTGCATGCGCATGCCCGGCGCGATACCGCACGCACCCAGCAATGCGCACAGCGGCAGGATCGCCGCAAGCGAACCGGCACGCGCCGGCCGTCGCGGCGCGGACCAACGCGCCGCGACCATGAGACGCAACCTCTGCATGACAACCTCTCACCTGTTCTAATTTGAAATTGCTCCGATCGCCACGCGCCGCATCGACGCGTGTACAGCACCCCTGTCTAGATCGGACTTGCTGCCTGCTGCCACCTTCCGCGATCGCCCGCGCCCCTGCCGGCGCGCGGGCCCGTCGCGGCTAGTACGCGCCCGAACCGCGCAGCACCACGTTGATCGTCCGGAACAGAATCCCGATATCGCGGCGCAGCGACCATTCGCGCACGTAGGACACGTCGAGCGACACGCGCGTCGAATAGTCGGTGTCGTTCCTGCCGCTGACCTGCCAGAGGCCGGTCATGCCGGGCTTCGCCATCAGGTAGTAGCGCGCGTCCGTGCCGTAGCGCTCGAGCTCGGCCTCGACGATCGGGCGCGGCCCGACCAGGCTCATGTCGCCCCTCAGCACGTTGATCAGTTGCGGCAGCTCGTCGAGACTCGTCTTGCGCAGGAACCGGCCGACCGGCGTGATGCGGACGTCGTTCTTCAGCTTGAACTCGCGATCCCATTCCGCGCGGGCGTCGGGATCGCGCTCCAGCAGCGCCTTGAGCGCCGCATCGGCGTTCGTCACCATCGAACGGAATTTCAGGCATTTGAACCGCCGGCCGTTGCGGCCGACCCGCTCGTGACCGAAGATCGCCGGGCCGCCGTCGCGCCGCACGGTCCAGGCGATGCCCGACAGGACCGGCGCCAGCATGACCAGCAACAGCGACGCGCCGGCCAGGTCGAAGCTTCGCTTGACCATCCGCCCGATTCGCCCTGCCGCCGCGTGGCCGGATTCCTGCTGGCCGAACCGGTCGGCGTGCGCGATGCCCGCCGCGCGAACCTGGCCGCCCGCCCGCTCGATCGCGCCGAAGATCGCGAGCGTCAGCGCGCGAAAGGCGATCAGGCCGATGCCGCTCGCGAGCGTCCAGTACACGAACCATTCGCTCGACAGCACGTGTGCGCGATGCAGCACGTACAGGAGTGCGGTGCTCATGCCCTGCACGACGCTCCAGGCGAGCACGGTGCGGCCGAGCACGCGCAACGGCGATCGCTTGCGCGCCGGCTCGTAGATGCCGCACGCCGGAAATACCGTCAACGCCAGCGCGGCGGCGAACGCCACCAGCGCACCGTCGAACAGGGCCCCTCGCGCACCGCCGGCCGCACCGATCGACGCGGGAATGAACGCGCCCAGCACGATCAGCCCGATATCGGTCGCTCGATTGATCAACGAATTCATTGATGTGAACTCCTAATTCATCGTCCAACACCCGTTCGCGCGGCGCGTCGGCGCCTCACGTCTTCACTGCATGCGATGCGCATCCCCCTGGCCGCTCCGGCCCGGCACGATGCACATTCAACGCGGCGCGATCGTCGCGACGTCGTTGCTTCAATGTTTCCGCAGCGCATCATATGCGTCGCCATTCGCGCTTTTACCGCTTGCGTCCGAATTCGCCTTGTTGATGGCGGAACAAATCAAGGCCGATTTCCGCGCGAATTCATTCAATTCATTTCATCGATTGCGCAATGAAATTCCGCACGCGAATGGCAAGCGCGCGCTGAAGCGATTGACGAACGGTTATTGAATTTCGATGGACCGCGCCGGTCGTTTCAGGCGCATCGGGCAGCGACCGAATCCTTCGCTCGCCGCCCGGAACATGCGGGCAAGCACCGGCCGGACGCGATCGGCGCGAATGCTGGCTCGACGAATAAAAAGGCCTGCGCAGTGCGCTCACGGCAGCACGGCAGGCAAAATTCCGAGGAGTGCCGGGGTGCCGCCTCCTCGAAAGTCCAGTCGATAAGTTAATCCGGCGGAAGGGTGCTTTTGACGCGCCATGTCGGACCGCGCCACGATTGTGGCTGAATCCGACTTCGTCGCATTTTGATTGACCGATATCCGGTTTTTATTCCGGAATGACGGCTTCGCAATTCGACTTGAACACGAATATCCGTCATGAAACGGCTTGCACGGTATCGAATCCGGCGGATCGATACCGGTCGGCGCGCCACGCGCCCTAGGAGGTCGTGCCGCTCATCCAGTCGCTCAGATCCGACGCGTACAGCATCTCCGCCGACGCATCGCCGCCCTTTCGCGCGGCGGTCCGGTATTCGGTCGGCGAGGTCTGCAGGTGCTGGCGAAACAGCTTGGCCATCCGGTCGCCGCTGCCCAGGCCGGTGCGCCTCGCGACCTTGTCCGCGGGGAGATCCGTCTCGATCAGCATGCGGCAGGCTTTTTCGAGGCGGATTCTCAGCACGAACTCGGTGGGCGTGACGCCGATTTCGTTCTTGAAGCGCCGCAGGAAATTGCGCTCGCTCATCGCCGCCGCCTGCGCCGCTTCCGCAATCGAGATGCGATTCTCGCTGTTCACGCGCAGGTGATGCGCCGCCATCCGGATCAGCGTGCTGGCCCGCGCGACGCGCGCGCCGAACAACACGTCGGTCAACCTCCGGTTCGCGCCGGACACCATGCACGCCACGATTTCCTGCGCGACTTCGTAGCCCATGTCCACCCGGACGATCGACAGCGCATCCGAGAAAGGCCCGTCGTCCTCGTCGCCGGCATAGTCGGCGGCGTCGGGTCCGACCTGCAGAGCCCTGCCGCCATCCATGTCGGGCGAGGCCTTCTCCACCTCCTTCTGCGGCAGGTGCATCTGCGTGAGCAACTTCCGGCCGCCGCTGCTGCCCCTGACGACACGCGCACGCCGGTGCGCATACCTCAGCCAGGCGATCAGCTGCTCGTCGAGCTCGTCGGGATCGTCGATCCCGCCC
>NZ_JPGM01000054.1:0-69571 GCF_000731655.1 Burkholderia sp. MSh2
CCCTTCTCGAGCACGCACACGCCGATCTCGGCGCCTTTCTCGGCGGCCAGCTGCTTGAGCCGGATCGCCGCCGACAGCCCGGCTGGGCCGCCGCCGACGATCACGACGTCGTATTCCATCGATTCGCGCGGGCCGTATTGCTCGATGAGGTTTGCGGGGGTCATTGGCGTTCCTCTAACCGTTAGAATGCTTTTATTCGGGAGCGTATTGTCTGCGAAACGAAACGCTTGCCGCAACAGCACGCGGGCAGATTAGCACGATCGTTCTATTTATGTGCTAGGGTAGTGCCGCTCGGGTCATGCTGCCCGTGGCGGCGAAACGACATTGAAAGGGGAAGGACAAATGGGTCGGTCGATCAATCTGGAAGGCAAGGTTGCGTTGGTCACGGGCGCGTCGAGCGGCCTCGGGCAGCGTTTTGCGCAGGTGCTGTCGCAGGCCGGTGCGAAGGTCGTGCTCGCCAGCCGCCGCGTCGAGCGCCTGAAGGAGCTGCGCGCGGAGATCGAGGCGGCGGGCGGCGCCGCGCACGTCGTATCGCTCGACGTCACCGACGTCCAGAGCATCAAGGCGGCGGTTGCGCATGCGGAGACGGAAGCCGGCACGATCGACATCCTCGTGAACAATTCGGGCGTTTCGACGATGCAGAAGCTGGTCGATGTCACGCCGGCCGATTTCGAGTTCGTGTTCGACACCAATACGCGCGGCGCATTTTTCGTCGCCCAGGAAGTCGCGAAGCGGATGATCATGCGCGCGAACGGAAGCGGCAGCGGCAAGCCGCCGTGCCGGATCATCAACATCGCGTCGGTGGCGGGGCTGCGGGTGTTTCCGCAGATCGGCCTGTACGCGATGAGCAAGGCGGCGGTCGTGCAGATGACGCGTGCGATGGCGCTGGAGTGGGGGCGCCACGGGATCAACGTCAACGCGATCTGTCCGGGGTATATCGATACCGAAATCAACCATTACCTGTGGGAAACCGAGCAGGGCCAGAAGCTGCAGTCGATGCTGCCGCGCCGGCGCGTCGGCAAGCCGCAGGATCTCGACGGGCTGTTGTTGCTGCTCGCGGCCGACGAGTCGCAGTTCATCAACGGCTCGATTATCTCCGCCGACGACGGCTTCGGCCTCGCCTGAGTGGATGACATTCAGCAACGAAGAAGACTGCAATGAGCGCAACAAGCGATTACTCCCTCGTATTCGAGATGTCGATGCCCATCCGCTGGGGTGACATGGACGCATTCGGCCACGTGAACAACACGGTCTATTTCCGCTACATGGAACAGGCGCGGATCTCGTGGTTCGAGGAACTCGGCATCGCCGGCGGCAACGGCGAAGGGCAGGGGCCCGTCATCGTCACGGCATCGATGGAATTCCTCAAGCAACTGCACTATCCGGGCGACGTGATCGCGAGGATGTCGGCTGCCAAGCCCGGCCGGAGCAGCTTCGACACCGGTTTCGAGCTCACGCGCGCGGACGATCCGCAGCACGTCTATGCGCGCGGCAAGGCGCGCTGCGTGTGGGTCGACTATGCGCTCGGCAAGTCGGTGGAAATGCCGCAGTTGCTGCGCGACACGATCGAGCGCGCGCTCGCGACCAGGATCGGCTGAACGTCGAGGCCGCGATGCCCGTCGCCGCCCGAATCGGCCGCCTCGCGCGGCCGATCGTCATAGGGGGCCGCCGCGGGCGGCCCGTTCACTGCCCGAGCAGGCGTTGCAGCAGCTCCGGCGTATTGTTCGTCCCGTATTTGCGCATCAGTCGCGCGCGGTAGATGTCGACCGTGCGGGAGCTGATGTCCAGCACACGGCCGATCTGCTTGCTGGTCTTGCCGGTCGCGAGCTGGGCGGCGATCTCGCGCTCGCGCGGGGTCAGCTCGACGGCAACCCGGCGCGTCGCGCTCAAATCCTCGAAGGTCCACACGCCGGCCGAGAGCGGGGCGTTGCGGTCGAGCGCGCGGCCCGTCACATGGCACCAGAACAGCTCGCCGTCCGCCCGCTTCATGATCCTGTCATCCGAGTAGACGCCGTTCGCCGCCATCACGCGCGAGATGCGCTCGCCGATGCGCTGGAATTCGTCCGTCGACGGGTAGAGCACCGCGTACGACTGTCCGATCAGGTCGGCCCGCGCGCACCGGAAGATCGATGCGAGCGCGTCGTTGCAATCCTCGATCACGCGGTCGCGCGACATGACGAGGCCGAGCGGCGCGAGATGGAAGGCAGTCTGGTAGTCGAGAGCGGGCATGGCGCGGGCAGGCAGTGGCAAACGCTTATGTATTTTTGCGTATTGTGCCGTATCGGCGCTGCATCGTACCCTTTCAGGCATCTCGCGGCGATGTGCCGCGACATAAAAAAGCGCGCCTCGACGCAGGCATTGCCGCGCATGCATAGAATGATGCGGCGGGCTTGCGGGCCACACGGGCGCGTGAACCGGTTTTGCTGGTTTCCATAGAGGAAGGGACAACTGATGAACAAAGTCTATCCCGGCGCGGCTGCCGCGCTGGAAGGGATCGTCCGCGACGGGCAGACCTTCGCGGTGGGCGGCTTCGGCCTGTGCGGGATTCCCGAAGCGCTGATCGCGGCGTTGCGCGATTCGGCGGTCAAGGGCCTCACCTGCATCAGCAACAATGCGGGCGTCGACGGCTTCGGCCTCGGCCTGCTGCTGGAAACGCGCCAGATCAAGAAGATGATCTCGTCGTACGTCGGCGAGAACAAGGAGTTCGAGCGCCAGTACCTGGCCGGCGAACTCGAGCTCGAATTCACGCCGCAGGGCACGCTGGCCGAAAAGCTGCGCGCGGGCGGCGCGGGCATCCCCGCGTTCTTCACGAACACGGGCTACGGCACCGTGATCGCGGAAGGCAAGGAAACGCGCCAGTTCGGCGACCGGCACTACGTGCTCGAGCCGTCGCTGACGGCCGACGTCGCACTCGTGAAGGCCTGGAAGGCCGACAAGTCGGGCAACCTGATCTATCGCCGCACGGCGCGCAACTTCAACCCGATGTGCGCGATGGCCGGCAAGATCACCGTCGCGGAGGTCGAGGAGATCGTCGAGAACGGCGAGCTCGATCCGGACCACATCCATACGCCGGGAATCTTCGTGCAGCGCATCGTGCTGAATGCGACGCCCGAAAAACGCATCGAACAACGCGTCGTACGCGCGAAAGGAGACTGACATGGCCTGGAATCGTGACCAGATGGCCGCGCGCGCGGCGAAGGAACTGCAGGACGGCTTCTACGTGAACCTCGGCATCGGCCTGCCGACGCTCGTCGCGAACCACGTGCCGGAAGGCGTCGAGGTGTGGCTGCAGTCGGAGAACGGCCTGCTCGGCATCGGCCCGTCGCCGACCGAAGACGAAGTCGACGCCGATCTCATCAACGCCGGCAAGCAGACCGTCACGACGCTGCCGGGTTCGTCGATCTTCTCGTCGGCCGATTCGTTCGCGATGATCCGCGGCGGCCACATCAACCTCGCGATCCTCGGCGCGATGCAGGTCAGCAAGCAGGGCGACCTCGCGAACTGGATGATCCCGGGCAAGATGATCAAGGGCATGGGCGGCGCGATGGACCTCGTCGCCGGCGTGAAGCGCGTCGTCGTGCTGATGGAGCACGTCGCGAAGGGCGATCAGCACAAGATCCTCGACGAGTGCAATCTGCCGCTGACGGGAGTCGGCGTGGTCGACCTGATCATTACCGATCTCGGCGTAATCGAAGTGACGTCGTCCGGCCTGAAGGTTCTCGAACTCGCCGACGGCGTGAGCGTCGACGAGATCCAGACGAAGACCGGCGCGCCGCTCGACGTCAGCGCGGTCGCCTGAGTTTTTGCGTTCCGGTTCGCCCCGCATGCCTGCCGGCATGCGGGGCGTTTGCGTATACGTTGCCCCGGTCGTACGTGCATGGCGGAACCCCCGGCTGTCCTGGCCGGTGCGTTCGCCGCGCGCGGCGTGCGGTCGATCCGGGCGCTGCCCGGACCGCTGGCCGTCCGAATGCGGCACCGGCTCCGACAGGGCGCGCGATCTCGGGCGGATGCGCGCACGAGCGATAGCCAGCGACGGCGGCAAAGCGACCCGTGATCCGGAACGGGTTTACAATCGATCGCATCCCCCGGCTGCTTGGCTCTGGCGGGCCGGGCCCACGCATGCCATCGCGCCGCACAGTACCGTCGACAGGATGCCTCCGATGCCCACTTCTTCCCTGAATTCCCCGACTCCCCGCCAGCGGCATGTGCAATGTGCCAGCGCCGTCGGTCTTCACAACATGGCGTATACCGAATGGGGCGATCCAGCCAATTCGCGCGTCCTAGTGTGCGTGCATGGCCTGACCCGTTCCGGGCGCGATTTCGACCGGCTCGCCGCCGCGCTGTCCGATACGTATCGCGTCGTGTGCCCCGATGTCGTCGGGCGCGGCCGGTCGGACTGGCTGGCCGATCCGCGGCTCTACGCGATTCCGCAATACGTGGCCGACATCGTGACGCTGATCGCGCGGCTCGACGTCGAGTCGGTCGACTGGTTCGGCACGTCGATGGGCGGCCTGATCGGCATGGCGTTCGCGGGGCTGCCGGGTTCGCCGCTGCGCCGGATGATCGTCAACGACGTCGGTCCGCGCATCGAACCCGATTCGCTGACGCGTATCGGCGAATATCTCGGCGTGCAGCCGCGCTTTGCGACCGAGCAGGAGGGGATCGACTACCTGACGTCGCTGTCGCTGCCGTTCGGCGCGCTGACCGGCGACGAGTGGCGCGAGATCAACGGGCCGCTGCTGCGCGAACTGCCCGACGGCGGCTGGACGATGCGCTACGATCCGCGCATCGCCGAGCCGTTCAAGGCGACGACGCCCGAGCTGGCCGCGCTCGGCGAGGCCGCGCTGTGGCGCGCCGTCGAGACGACGGACGCGTCGCTGCTCGTCGTGCGCGGCGAGATATCCGACCTGCTGTCGCGCGAAACGGTGGCCGACATGATGCGTCGCGGCCGGCATGTGGCAGAGGCCGAGATTCCGGGAGTGGGCCATGCGCCGGCATTCGTCGACGCCAGCCAGATTGCGCTCGCGCGGCGGTTTTTCGTCGAAGGCAGCGCATAAACGCGTCATAATATGCGGTTCGGCGGCACGCGGGCCGCGTCGCCGCCCGATTCCTACCCACTCACGACCGGAACATTCCATGGCAGTCATTCGTCACCACGTCGGGGCGCGTCTCTCCGAAACCGCGATCCACAACGGTACCGTGTATCTGGCCGGCCAGATCGCCGAAGACACCACGCAGGACATCAAGGGCCAGACGCGCGAAGTGCTCGGCCACATCGACCGCCTGCTCGCCGAAGCGAACAGCGACAAGGCGCATCTGCTGTCGGTGCAGATCTACATCTCGGATCTGGCGAACTTCGAAGGCATGAATGCGGAGTGGGACGCATGGGTCGCGCAGGGCAACACGCCGCCGCGCGCCACCGTCGAGGCGAAGCTCGCGGATCCCGCGTTGCTCGTCGAGATCGTGGTCGTTGCCGCGCAGCGGAGCTGAACCGGGCGTAATCCGAAGATGACCGCATTTCGCCAGGCCTAGCCATGACCGAATCCGTTTCCGCTTCCCCCGTCGCGGCGCCGTCGTTCGACGACGTGCTCGCGTTCGTGCGCGAACGGGCGGGTGACGCGCGCCTGTCGTCGGGCGAATTGCTTGCCGATCACTCGGCGGGCACGGCGTCGATCATGCGCACGCTGAACGTCGATCCGTCCGCGATGCAGGCGGCCGCGCTGTTCGTGCTGACGCCGCATCTGAGCGACCCGGAGCGCGAGCTCACCGAGCGTTTCGGCGACGAAGTGGCGCGGCTCGTGTCGGACGTGCGCAAGCTGTTGCGGCTCGGCACCGTCAGCCTGCGTGTCGCGAGCGCGGTGCCCGAAGCGGGGCGCGACGCGGCGGAAGAGCGGCGTACGCAGATCGAGGCGCTGCGCAAGATGCTGCTCGCGTTCGCGCAGGACATCCGCGTAGTGCTGATCCGGCTCGCGTCGCGTCTGCAATCGCTGCGCTACTACGCGGCCGCGAAGATCGATCCGCCGCCCGACGTCGCGCGCGAGACGCTCGACATCTACGCGCCGCTCGCGAACCGTCTCGGTATCTGGCAACTGAAATGGGAGCTCGAGGATCTCGCGTTCCGCTTCGAGGATCCGGTCACCTACAAACGGATCGCGAAGCTGCTCGACGAGAAGCGCATCGAGCGCGAGGCGTATGTCACGCAGGCGATCGAGCGGCTGCAGCGCGAGCTGGCGGAGGCGAACATCCAGGCCGACGTGAGCGGCCGGCCGAAGCACATCTACAGCATCTGGCGCAAGATGCGCGGCAAGGAGCTCGACTTCTCCGAGCTGTACGACGTGCGTGCGTTTCGCGTGATCGTGCCGGACATCAAGGATTGCTACGCGGTGCTCGGCATCGTGCATCACCTGTGGCAGCCGGTGCCGAAGGAATTCGACGACTACATCTCGCGCCCCAAGCCGAACGGCTACAAGTCGCTGCACACGGTCGTGATCGGCGACGACGGCCGCGCGTTCGAGGTGCAGATCCGCACGCAGGAGATGCATCGTTTCGCCGAATACGGCGTTGCGGCGCACTGGCGCTACAAGGAGGCCGGCGCGCGCGGCTACGGCGGCCAGTTCTCGGCGAGCGACAAGTACGACGAGAAGATCGCGTGGCTCCGTCAGTTGCTGGCGTGGAAGGACGACATCGAGGACGGCGCGGAAAAGTCGGGCGACAAGGCGTGGGCGCAACTACGCGAGACGTCGCTCGACGACGACCACATCTATGTGCTGACGCCGCAGGCGCGCGTGATCGCGTTGCCGCAGGGCGCGACGCCGGTCGATTTCGCGTACCACCTGCACAGCGAGTTGGGCCACCGCTGCCGCGGCGCGCGTGTCGACGGCGCGATGGTGCCGCTCAATACGCCGCTCGCAAACGGCCAGACGGTCGAGATCGTCGCGGTGAAGGAGGGCGGGCCGTCGCGCGACTGGCTGAACCTGCAGCTCGGCTACATGAAAAGCCCGCGCGCGCGGCAGAAAGTGCGGGCGTGGTTCAACGGGATCGAGCAGGAAGAGAACATCGCGCACGGCCGCGCGCTCGTCGAAAAGACGCTGCAGCGCGAAGGCAAGACGTCGGTCAGTCTCGACAACCTCGCTGCGAAGCTCGGCTTCAAGTCGCCCGAGGAGTTGTTCTCGGTGGTCGGCAAGGAAGAATTCAGCCTGCGCAATGTCGAGCACGCGCTGTCCGATGCGCCGCCGCCCGAGCCGGCGCCCGAGGCGCCCGCCGATTTCGAGAAGCGCAGCAGCGGCGCGAGCGTCGCGCACGGCGCGTCGACCGGCGTGCTGGTGGTGGGTGTCGACGCGCTGCTGACCCAGCTCGCGCGCTGCTGCCGCCCGGCGCCGCCCGATCCGATCAGCGGTTTCGTCACGCGCGGCAAGGGGATGTCGATCCACCGCACCGATTGCCCGACGTTTCGCCGGATGGTCGAGCGCGCGCCGGAGCGCGTGCTGCAGACGACCTGGTCGGCCGATGTGCTGGGCGGCCGTGGCGCGTCCGTCTATCCGGTCGACCTGATGATCGAGGCCAGCGACCGGCAAGGGTTGCTGCGCGACATCTCGGAAGTGTTCGCGCGCGAGAAGATGAATGTGGTGGGGGTGAAGACGCAGAGCCGACGCAATGCGGCGTTCATGCAGTTTACCGTCGAGGTGTCGAATTCGGCGCAGGTGCAGCGCGCATGCGCGCTGCTCGGCGAGGTGCAGGGCGTCGTGCGGGCCGGGCGGAAGGCGTGATGGGGTCGAATTCCAGCTTTTTTGCTGCGACCGCATAAAAACGCTTGCCAAACGGGTAATCGCTCCATATAATTTCAGCTTCTCTAGGCTCGTAGCTCAGCTGGTTAGAGCACCACCTTGACATGGTGGGGGTCGTTGGTTCGAGTCCAATCGAGCCTACCAACGAATTGAGAATGCCCGGTCTCCGGGTGTTCGATGCAGTAAATAACTCAACGCGAACAAGGCGAATACGGTTATGACACCGCGAACGTTGACCGAAACTTTTTCGGAGCGACGCTAGTCGAGGAACCCTTTCGCCCTTTCAGTTTGAGTGAAGTATCGAATGCGGCCCCTCGAAAGCGGGGCCGCATTTTTTTTGTTCCAAAATTTCGCGCGATGGTTTTCGTCGCGTATCTGGTCTGCCGCCCACTGTCGGCATCACGGAGATTGCTATGGTTTCGATACGCTTGCCTGACGGCTCAGTTCGACAATACGAGCATCCGGTGACAGTTGCCGAGGTTGCGGCCTCGATCGGTCCCGGCCTTGCGAAGGCTGCGCTTGGCGGCAAGCTCGATGGCGAGCTCGTCGATACCTCGGCCGTGATCGACCGCGACGCGTCGCTCGCGATCGTCACCGACAAGGACGCCGACGGCCTCGACATCATCCGCCATTCGACGGCGCACTTGCTCGCGTACGCGGTGAAGGAACTGTATCCGGATGCGCAGGTGACGATCGGCCCGGTGATCGACAACGGCTTCTATTACGACTTCTCGTACAACCGGCCGTTTACGCCGGAAGATCTGGAAAAGATCGAAAAGCGTATGCAGGAGCTCGTGAAGAAGGACGAGCCCGTGACGCGCCGTGTCGTGTCGCGCGACGAGGCGGCCGGTTACTTCCGTAGCATCGGCGAGAAGTACAAGGCCGAGATCATCGAGTCGATTCCGCAAAGCGACGAAATCAAGCTGTATTCGCACGGCGGCTTCACCGATCTGTGCCGCGGCCCGCACGTCCCGTCGACGGGCAAGCTGAAGGTTTTCAAGTTGATGAAGGTCGCGGGCGCGTACTGGCGCGGCGATTCGAAGAACGAGCAGCTGCAGCGCATCTACGGCACGGCCTGGACGAAGAAGGAAGACCAGGATCAGTACCTGCACATGCTCGAGGAAGCGGAAAAGCGCGACCACCGCAAGCTCGGCAAGCAGCTCGACCTGTTCCACATGCAGGAAGAGTCGCCGGGCATGGTGTTCTGGCATCCGAAGGGCTGGGCGTTGTGGCAGCAGGTCGAGCAGTACATGCGCCGCCGCGTGAACGAAGCCGGCTACCTCGAGATCAAGACGCCGATGATCATGGACCGCTCGCTGTGGGAGGCGTCGGGCCACTGGCAGAACTATCGCGAGAACATGTTCACGACGGAGTCGGAAAAGCGCGACTACGCGATCAAGCCGATGAACTGCCCGGGTCACGTCCAGGTGTTCAAGCACGGCCTGCGCTCGTATCGCGACCTGCCGCTGCGTTACGCGGAATTCGGCTCGTGCCACCGCAACGAGGCGTCGGGTGCGCTGCATGGCCTGATGCGCGTGCGCGGCTTCGTGCAGGACGATGCGCACATCTTCTGTACGGAAGATCAGTTCATCTCGGAATCGATCGCGTTCAACACGCTGGCCATGAGCGTGTACAAGGACTTCGGTTTCGATCACATCGACATCAAGTTGTCGCTGCGCCCGGAGCAGCGTGCGGGCACGGACGAGACGTGGGATCGCGCCGAGCAGGGCCTGCGCGACGCGCTGACCGCCTGCGGCCTGACGTGGGAAGAATTGCCGGGTGAGGGCGCGTTCTACGGCCCGAAGATCGAGTACCACATCAAGGATGCGCTCGGCCGTTCGTGGCAGTGCGGCACGCTGCAGCTCGACATGGTGCTGCCGGAGCGCCTCGGCGCCGAGTATGTGGCGGACGACAGCAGCCGCCGCCGGCCGGTGATGTTGCACCGTGCGATCGTCGGTTCGATGGAGCGTTTCCTCGGCATTTTGATCGAGCACCACGCTGGTGCAATGCCCGCCTGGCTCGCGCCGTTCCAGGCAGTTGTGCTCAATATTGCCGAAAGTCAGGCCGAATATGCGCAATCTCTGGCCCAATCGTTGCAAAAACAAGGGGTTAGGGTGGAGGCAGATTTGCGCAACGAGAAGATTAGCTATAAAATACGCGAGCACACGCTGGAAAAGGTGCCTTATCTCCTCGTCGTGGGCGATAAGGAGCGTGATGCGCAAACGGTAGCCGTGCGTGCCCGTGGCGGCGTCGATCTTGGCGTGATGCCGGTCGAAGCCTTCGTTGAGCGTCTGCAGGAAGACCTGCGCTCGTTCAAGTAACCGCCCTGGCAGCGCGGCTCGTTTTTTTAATTTTTAGAGGAAACGTAACATCGCTACTGATAAGTCGTCGCATCGCATCAACGGTGAAATCACTGCGCCGGAAGTGCGTCTGGTCGGGATCGAGAACGAACCGCTCGGTATCGTAAAACTCGCTGATGCTTTCCGTAAATCGGAAGAACTGGATGTTGACCTGGTGGAAATCGCGCCGCAAGCGGTTCCCCCGGTTTGCCGTCTGATGGATTACGGCAAGTTCAAGTACCAGGAATCGAAGAAGCAGCACGAAGCGAAGCTGAAGCAGAAGGTCATCCAGGTCAAGGAAGTCAAGTTCCGCCCGGGTACCGATGACGGGGATTACAACGTCAAGCTCCGCAATCTCGTGCGCTTCCTCGAAGAGGGCGACAAGACGAAGATCACGTTGCGTTTCCGCGGCCGCGAAATGGCTCACCAGGAAATCGGTATGCGGATGCTCGAGCGTCTGCGCACGGATCTCGAGGAAGTCGGCCAGGTCGAGCAGATGCCGAAGATGGAAGGGCGCCAGATGATCATGGTGCTCTCGCCGAAGAAAAAGAAGTAAACCGGGCCGGCGCGCCGTGCGCGCGGGTTTGGCAGTGGTTCGGCGCGTTGCCCGGTCAGGGCGGCGCGCCAGCAACGGCGGCTGCGCAAGCGGTTCGCCGTACACAAGTGGACTGGGTTTCGAAGGGCGGGTCAAGGGCGCAAGCCAACCGCACACCCATCGCCATCTAATAAACTGGAGTTGTTCGTCATGCCTAAGATGAAGACCAAGAAGAGCGCTGCAAAGCGCTTCGTGGTGCGTCCGGGCGGTACCGTCAAGCGCGGTCAAGCCTTCAAGCGTCACATCCTGACCAAGAAAACCACGAAGAACAAGCGCCATCTGCGCGGCGCCACGGCAGTTCATGATTCCGATCTGAACTCCGTCCGCGCGATGCTCCCGTTCGCGTAACCCCTCAATCGATACTCCAAGGAGAGAAACATGCCTCGAGTCAAACGTGGGGTAACCGCACGGGCCCGCCACAAGAAGATCATCAACCTGGCCAAGGGTTATCGCGGCCGCCGCAATAACGTCTACCGCATCGCCAAGCAGGCGGTGATGCGCGCTGGTCAGTACGCGTACCGCGATCGCCGCAACAAGAAGCGTGTGTTCCGCGCACTGTGGATCACGCGTATCAACGCGGCAGTTCGCCAGCACGACATGACCTACAGCGTGTTCATCAACGGCCTGAAGAAGGCGTCGATCGAACTCGACCGTAAGGTGCTGGCCGACATGGCGGTGTTCGACAAGGCTGCTTTTGCTGCGATCGTCAAGCAGGTGAAAGCCGCCGTTGCAGGCTAATTGAGAAATTAGCACTGCGTGGTGAGTTGCAGCGACGTTCCGGTAGTTTCGGCCGCTGCAGCGAAAACGGGGCTCTTCCGAGCCCCTTTTTTGTTTGGTGAGGTAGTTTCGCTCGCCAAGACCGAATGACGTTGGAAATGATGGGATCTATGGATCTGGACCAGATTGTCGCCGACGCGCAGCAGTCCTTCGAACAGGCTGCCGACATCACCACGCTCGAAAACGAGAAAGCACGATTTCTCGGCAAGTCGGGTGCGCTGACCGAGTTGCTCAAGGGCCTCGGCAAGCTCGATCCCGAAGCACGCAAGACCGAAGGCGCACGCATCAACGTCGCGAAGCAGCAGGTTGAAGCCGCGCTGACCGCGCGTCGCCAGGCACTGGCCGATGCGCTGCTGAACCAGCGCCTCGCCGCCGAGGCGATCGACGTGACGCTGCCGGGCCGCGGTGCCGGTGCAGGCAGCCTGCACCCCGTGATGCGCACGTGGGAGCGCGTCGAACAGATTTTCCGCTCGATCGGCTTCGACGTGGCCGACGGTCCCGAAATCGAGACCGACTGGTACAACTTCACGTCGCTGAACAGCCCGGAGAACCATCCGGCGCGTTCGATGCAGGACACCTTCTACGTTGAAGGCAAGGACGCCGACGGCCGCCAGCTGCTGCTGCGCACGCACACGAGCCCGATGCAGGTGCGTTACGCGCGCATGAACCGCCCGCCGATCAAGGTGATCGCGCCGGGCCGCACGTATCGCGTCGACAGCGATGCAACCCACTCGCCGATGTTCAATCAGGTCGAGGGGCTGTGGATCGACGAGAACATCAGCTTTGCCGACCTCAAGGGCGTCTATACCGACTTCCTGAAAAAATTCTTCGAGCGCGACGATATCCTCGTGCGCTTCCGTCCGTCGTATTTCCCGTTCACGGAACCGTCGGCCGAGATCGACATGATGTTCGAGCAAGGCAAGAACGCCGGCAAGTGGCTCGAGATCTCCGGTTCGGGGCAGGTGCATCCGACCGTGATTCGCAACATGGGCCTCGATCCCGAACGCTATATCGGCTTCGCGTTCGGCAGCGGCCTCGAGCGCCTGACGATGCTGCGCTACGGCGTCCAGGATCTCCGGCTGTTCTTCGAGAACGACCTGCGGTTCCTGCGCCAGTTCGCATAACGCCGCCGCCGCGCCGACCTGTGCCCGCGCATGCCCTGACGGACGATCCGATGGGGCCCGGGCGTCGATCTAACCTGTTTCGAACGTAGACATCCATGCAATTCCCTGAATCCTGGTTGAGAACCTTTGTCGACCCGCAGCTGACGACCGACGAACTGTCGCATGCGCTGACGATGGCGGGGCTCGAAGTCGAATCGCTGAGCAAGGCTGCGCCGCCGACGTCGAAGATCGTCGTCGGCCGCGTGCTCGAAGTCGTCAAGCATCCGGATGCGGACAAGCTCAATGTCTGCCAGGTCGACGCCGGCACCGGCGCGACGTTGAATATCGTCTGCGGCGCACCGAACGTCGCGCCCGGCATCAAGGTGCCGGTCGCGCTGGTCGGCGCGGAGTTGCCGCCGGCGGAAGAAGGCGGCAAGCCGTTCGCGATCAAGCTGTCGAAGCTGCGCGGCGTCGAGAGCCAGGGGATGCTGTGCTCGGCGCGCGAGCTGAAGCTGTCGGAAGACCACAGCGGCCTGCTGATCCTGCCGGACGACACGCCGGTCGGCCAGGATATTCGCGAGACGCTCAATCTCGACGACACGATCTTCGAAGTCAAGCTGACGCCGAACAAGGCCGACTGCCTGTCCGTATTCGGCATCGCGCGCGAGACGGCCGCGATCACCGGCGCGCCGCTGACGCCGGTCGACATCCGCCCGGTGCGCGTCGAGCTCGAGGAAACGCTGCCGGTGCGCATCGCGGCGCCCGATCTGTGCGGCCGTTTCTCGGGCCGTGTGATCCGCGGCGTGAACGCGCGTGCGAAGACCCCGCAGTGGATGGTCGAGCGCCTCGAGCGTTCGGGCCAGCGCAGCGTGTCGGCACTCGTCGATATCTCGAACTACGTGATGTTCGAACTCGGCCGCCCGTCGCACGTGTTCGATCTCGACAAGATCCACGGCGGTATCGAGGTGCGCTGGGGCAAGCGTGGCGAATCGCTGAAGCTGCTCAACGGCAACACGGTCGAGCTCGACGAAACGGTCGGCGTGATTTCGGACGACGCGCAGGTCGAAAGCCTGGCCGGCATCATGGGCGGCGACAGCACCGCCGTCACGCTCGACACGACCCATATCTACCTCGAAGCCGCGTTCTGGTGGCCGGACAGCATCCGCGGCCGTGCGCGCAAGTACAACTTCTCGACCGATGCGGCGCACCGCTTCGAGCGCGGCGTCGATTACGCGACGACCGTCGAGCACGTCGAGCGCATCACGCAACTGATTCTCGAGATTTGCGGCGGCAAGGCCGGCCCGGTCGACGATCAGTCCGTGAACCTGCCGCAGCGGGCGCCGGTGAAGATGCGCGTGTCGCGCGCGAACCGCATCATCGGCGTGCAGATCGGCGCCGACGAGATCGCCAGCATCTTCACGCGCCTCGGCCTGCCGTTCGAGCGTGAGGACGATGCGTTCCTCGTCACGCCGCCGTCGCACCGCTTCGATATCGAGATCGAGGAAGACCTGATCGAGGAAGTGGCGCGGATTTACGGTTTCGAGAAGATTCCGGCCCGCCCGCCGGTCGCGACGAGCGAAATGCGTGCGACCGACGAGACGCGGCGCTCGATCCACGACATCCGTCATGCGCTCGCCGCGCGCGACTACGCGGAAACCGTCAACTTCAGCTTCGTCGATGCGGAGTGGGAGCGCGATTTCGCGGGCAACGACAACCCGATCCGGCTGTTGAACCCGATCGCGAG
This sequence comes from Burkholderia sp. MSh2, assembly GCF_000731655.1. Lineage (NCBI taxonomy): Bacteria > Pseudomonadati > Pseudomonadota > Betaproteobacteria > Burkholderiales > Burkholderiaceae > Burkholderia > Burkholderia sp. MSh2. The sequence goes on from NZ_JPGM01000054.1 coordinate 14,343, forward strand.
CCAGCTTTCGGTCATGCGTACGACGCTGTTCGGGAGCCTGGTTGCCGTGCTGCGCCATAACCTGAATCGCCGCGCCGATCGTGTTCGCGTGTTCGAATCGGGCCGCGTGTTCCTCGCCGATCCGTCGGTTAAGGCCGGCGAACTGGCGGTCGAAGGTCATGCGCAGCCGAAGCGTGTCGGCGCGCTGGCGTACGGCCCCGCGGTCGATGAGCAATGGGGCGTGGCGACCCGTCCGGTCGATTTCTTCGACGTGAAGGGCGATCTCGAGGCGCTGCTTGCCCCTGCGTCCGCACGCTTCGTGAAGGCGGAACATCCGGCCCTTCATCCGGGCCGCAGCGCGCGCATCGAGGTCGACGGCCGCGCGGTCGGCTGGATCGGCGAACTGCACCCGCGCCTGATGCAGAAGTACGAGCTGCCGCATGCGCCCGTGATGTTCGAAATCGACACGGACGCGTTGATGGCCCGTGCGCTGCCCGCGCCGTCCGACGTGTCGAAATTCCCGCCGGTCCGTCGCGATATCGCCGTTGTCGTCGATCAGGCGGTCGAGGTTCAGGCACTTTTCGACGAAATGAAGAAGGCGCTTGCCGAAGAGGCCTGCCGATTCGTTCAGAAGGTTGTACTCTTCGACGAATTTCGTGCAAAATCAAATACTTCCGGTGGTCTTGCCGCGCACGAGAAGAGCCTTGCCTTCCGCGTGACGCTGCAGGACGCGGCTGGCACGTTACAGGACGAGGTCGTCGATCAGGCGATCCAGACGCTGGTCGAGCGGATGGCTCGTGCCGGTGCGCGCCTGCGCGGCTAAGGAGAGGGGCCGCCCGCACGCGGGCGGCTTGCTCCGATCGTAAGTTTTGATTTAACGCGCTGTATGGCAGATATGAACGACATGACCTCGAGTGAATTCGAAGCCCTCCTGACGGCGCAACGCAGCGCCATGAACCGCGACGCTTCGGCGCCGGCGTCCACCGAGACGCCCACGCTCACGAAGGCGGAGCTGGCGGAGCTGCTGTTCGACAGCGTCGGGCTGAACAAGCGTGAAGCGAAGGACATGGTCGAGGCATTTTTCGAAGTGATCCGCGACGCGCTCGAGAACGGCGAAAGCGTCAAGTTGTCGGGATTCGGCAATTTCCAGTTGCGCGACAAGCCGCAGCGTCCGGGCCGCAATCCGAAGACGGGCGAGGCGATTCCGATCGCGGCTCGCCGGGTGGTAACCTTCCACGCGAGCCAGAAGCTGAAGGCGCTGGTCGAAAACGGCGCGGAGTAAATCGCCGCGCACTGACGTCCCGCGCGGCCGCCGCGCACCCTTTACCGACGGTTAACCGACGATGACCACCACGGTTGAGAAAGTCGTCTTGCCTCCGATTCCCGCGAAGCGCTACTTCACGATCGGTGAAGTCAGCGAACTGTGCGGGGTCAAGCCGCATGTGCTGCGTTATTGGGAACAGGAATTTACCCAGTTGCGGCCGGTGAAGCGGCGCGGCAATCGCCGGTATTACCAGCATCACGAAGTGCTGCTGATCCGGCGGATTCGCGAATTGCTGTACGAGCAGGGCTTCACGATCAACGGTGCACGCAACCGGCTCGATTCGCCGGGCGGCGAGCGGGCTCCGGTGGCGCCCGCCGAACCGGAGGTGCACGCCGCCGACGCGCGGGCGCCGGTCAAGCCGGGCGCAACCGTCGACGTCATTGCATTGCGGCAGGCGCTGCTCGACGTGATCGACGGATTGAAGCACGATTGAGCGAGAAGGATGAAAGGACAAGCCCGGTTGGCGACACGTCACCGGGCTTTTTTCATGGGGGGCACACGTCGTCAACGCGAGGCGAGCGGATTCTTCTGCCCCATGTCGACGACCAGCGTGCCGTCCGGCAGCATCCGCACCGAGCCTTGCGCGACCTGGCTCCGGTAGCCGTACAGGTCGAAACGCATCGGGCCGGCTTCGGCCGAATTCCGGATCAGCGCGCGTACGTTCAGTTCGAGCACGTTGAACATCTTCATGTCGCCGCCTTCCATCCACATGTAGCTCGACGCATCGATCTGCGGCCGCTGTGGCGCGGGTGCGCCGGCCACACGCCGGAACGTGAGGCGCAGCCCGTCGCGTTCGACCGTTGCCTGTCCCAGCTTGCCGTCCAGCACCGGCGGCGGGAACACGGTGTACTGGTCGAGCACGAGCGTGTCGCCGCGCAGCGCCGCGCCGCGACGCTGCAACGGCGTCAGCGAAGCGAGTTCGATGCCGAGCGAGCGCAGCAGCTTGGCCTGCGGAACGCCGAGCACCGACACCTGCGAAGGCTTGAACGCGAGGTGCCGGTCGTCGAGCACGGAGAGCGAGCCCTTCATGTCGGTCGGCAGCCAGACGCCGGGCACGTGGTTCCACAGCTTGATGCCGCCCTGGACGCGCAGGTCCGTGCCGTCCGCGCTCAGTTGCAGGTTGTTCAGCGAACGCGGCGAGTAGTCGAGCAGATAGTTGTTGAAGAGCGCGGACATCGCCTTCCACGATTCGACGACCGTGCCGCCCAGGATGCGAATGTCGTACTGGTTCGGATCGTCGAGATCGACGGGTTCGCCGGGCCGCCTGGACACGAGTTCGACGTCGAGGTCCTCGACATGGAAGCCGATGTCGCCCGACAGGTTGAAATCGACGTTGCGCAAGTGGATCGTCGGGTTGCGGTTCGACACGTGCCGTTCGTTGAACGGCGTCGTCGACGAGCGTCGCATCGCGACCTTCTGCATGCCCGGTCGCGCGGTGTCCGCTGCGAGTGCGTAGGCTTCCCAGTGCTGTCGCACGTCGCGCAGCGTGCTCTGCTGCGCGGCAAGAAAGCTGTCGTTCAGGCGCGCGGCCGCGTTGCCGAGCAGGGCGCCGCTGGCCGGGCCGGCATACGAAGGCATCCGGATGGCCATCGCGCCGTTTTCGTCGAAATTGAAGTACCCGGCCGACACCTGGTCGCGATAGTGATACAGGTCGAACACGAAAGTCTGGTCGCGCTTCGCCGGATCGACCGGGCCGATCAGGATGTCCGCGTTCATCGGCATCGAGCGCATGAACTTCACGTCGCCGCCGCGTATGTACATCGCTCGCTGCGGCGCGTTCGCGGGCATCGCGAAGCCCGCATGCGTCCCGTCGTCGAGCGTCAGGTCGAGGCCGGCCGGGCTCACGCGCAGCGCGGTGATCGTGAGCTTCAGGCGCGGCGGCGGCATCAGCTTGTCGACCGCCATCACGAGATCGTCGCCGGCGAGCTGCGCGATCGGCGTCTGCACCTTCAGCAGGTCGGCCATCTTCACGTTGGCCGCGCGCATCACCGGCTGTGCGTTGATGCCCGATACGCGCACGCCGGTCGGATGGAACACGAGCTGGCTGCCGTCGCGGATCGCGAGGGTGCCGGTCAGCGAGAACGGCACCCAGCCGTCGCGCTGCATCTCGCCCTGCAGGTGAATCACGCCGTCGCCGGCCGACACGGCGAGCTTGCGCAGCGGGGCGTTGCGGTAGCCGAAGATGTAGGTATTGAAGAGGGCCGTCAGCTTCGCGTTGTCGAGCGTGACCGTGCCTTCATGCACGTCGATCTCGAAGCTCGTCGGATCGTCGAACACGATCGGCGCGCCGGCCTGCGACGGCACGAGCGTCGCCGACAATCGATGGATGAAGAAGCCGAGATTGTTGACGATGCGGAAATCGACGTCGCGCAGGAATGTCATCGCGCCGTTCTGGCCCGAGTCGCGCAGCGTGAACGGGCGCGGTTGCGTGAGATTGATCGATGCGAGCGACGGCACGGTGCGCGCGATCTGCTGCTCGCGGGCGAGGCGTTCGGCTTTGGTTCGCTCGATCTTCGTCGATGCGGCCGACGTGCCGCCGTCACGCTGCGCCGACGATTCCGCGCAACCGGTGCAGAGCAGTGCGAGTGCCAGCGCGCCGCACCCGAGCGCGCGGGATGTCCCGTGCGAAACCGGAGCGGCCGCGCGACGCAGGCCGGACATCCAGTCGAGAATTGCCAAAGGCGAGCGATGGCCGCGCCGGACCGCATTCCGCATCGTCTGTCTCCATGTCTTGTCGTGATCGACGGCGGCGCGCACCGCGGCACGGCGCGAGCGTCGATGCGCAGCAGTGTGTCATAGCGCGCTAGAGCCGCGTTACCAAACAACGAGCGCCCGGGCCGGACGCGCCGGCGGGCTGCGGGGCAACGGATTCGGGGTGATCGGGCCGCCGGATCAAACGGTCGTTTGGTTCGTGGGGGCGGTGGGCGGGGAGGGCTTCTACGGCGGCGGGACAAGCGCGCTGCCGGGCTTGGCCGATGCGGGTTTCGCCGGGTTCGCGACGCGGCGGCCGGCCCGAACCGGGGCGGGGGCGTTTCCGCCTCGTCGTGGCCGCCCGCCGCCGATCAGACCAGCATTCGCTGCCGGATGACGTTCAGCGTCGCGAGGTCGAGTTGCAGGCCGTTCGCGATGTACGACGTCATCGAGCCGTACGATGCAGTCACCTGATCGAATGCCGCCTGCAGATAGTCGGCACGCGCGCCTTGCAGCGCGGTCATCATGTCTGTGGCGTTTTGTCCGCCGGCTTTCTGCGCCTGGGCGACCGAGGCGCCAATTGTCGCTGAGCTATAGGTGTTGGTCAGCAGGTAGTCGGCGAGTATCGTCTGCGGGGAGAGGCTGAGGATCGTGTGCAGAATGACGGTCGCCCAGCCGGTGCGGTCCTTGCCGGCCGTACAGTGGAAAACCAGGTTTCCGTCCGAGGCGGCGAAGCCGGTGAGGCGTGCGTGATAGCCGGCACACGCGTTGTCCGATGCGACGAACGCGCGGTACATGTTCAGCATGAACGCGGTTGCGGTCGGGCCGGTGGTCGGGATCGGATCGATACTGGCGGCGCCGAGCACGTTGAGGTTTTGCCAGGTCGCGCCGGGCAGCGGTGTGTCCGGCTGGGTCTTGATTTCGGCGGGTGTGCGCAGGTCGCAGACCTGCTTGATGCCGAGCGTGCCGACGGCGGCGAAATCGTCGGCCGACAGCGCGAGCGCCGACGACCGATAGAGCACGCTTTTCCTCATCCTCGCGCTGCCGGTCATCGTATAGCCGGTTCCGTCGGGTCCGGCCGTGTCGCGAAAGTTCGATGCCGAGTTCAGCCGCGGTGTCGTGACCGGTGCGACCGCGATCGTGTCGCCTCCGCACGCCGACAGAAGCGGCACGCTTCCCAGCGCCGCGCCTATCGTTCCGGCGCCCGGCCGGAGAAAATGTCGACGGGAGATTTCATATTTCCGATGCATTCGATGCCCTTCGCCGGAGACGGCTGCAAGATGTCGCGACTGCGGTAGCGACCGAACCCCCCCTCGGTGTCATGCGCGATGCGGCAAGGCCGGGGCGCTCCATCGGTCGACGTTCAGTCGAACGGTTCGCCCGGACGCGTCGTTCTCGGGCCGGGTACCCGCACGGTAGCGATTTGCGGCAATGCGGCCATCGTCCCTTTCGATCAGGGCGGAATGCGGGTTGCCGGTGCCGGCGGCGCATGGCCGATGAGTAGGAGCGGCGGCGGCGCGGTAAGATCGGTACAGGTGGCTGTCCCGATCAAAGCAGAATCGCCATCACGGGGAAGCGTCATGGATCTGAAGGAAGTCGACGTATTGGGTGCGGGGGTAGGCGATCACTGGTACTACGCGTCGAAGGCGAGCGCGATTCGCCGGTTCCTGGGCGCGGCGGGTGCGAGCCGCATACTCGACGTCGGTGCGGGCTCGGGCTTCTTTTCGAAACATTTGCTCGAGCGCACGCGGGCGTCGGAAGCGTGGTGCGTCGATACGAGCTACGCCGACGATACCGATGGCGAGGCGGCGGGCAAGCCGATCCATTTCCGGCGTTCCGTTGAACGGTTCGACGCCGATCTCGTGTTGCTGATGGACGTGCTCGAGCACGTCGACGACGACGTCGGGCTGCTGGCGCAGTATGTGGCGGGCGCGCCTTCGGGCAGCCGGTTTCTGATCACGGTGCCCGCGTTCCAGTTTCTCTGGAGCGGCCATGACGATTTTCTCGAGCACAAGCGCCGATATACGCTCGGCGGTCTCGAGGCGGTGGTTCGCCGCGCAGGGCTCGACGTCGAACGCGGCGCCTATTACTTCGGCCTCACGTTTCCGCTTGCGGCTGCATTGCGGCTGGGTGAACGGGCTCGCCGGCATCCGCGCGAGCCGGTGTCGCAATTGCGGCGGCACCATCCGTTCGTCAACGGTTTGCTCAAGACGATCTGTCGGGTCGAACTGCCGATGTTCCGGTTCAACCGCGCCGCAGGCCTGACGATCATCTGTGTCGCGCGCAAGCGGTGAGCGCGGGGCGGTACGCATGCCGCCGCTTGCAACGGTGCCGTTGCGTCAAAAAATTTCACAAGAATTTCGACAAAATGCATTTGACCCGTTCTAAATTGGAAAACTGTCTGTTATAATTTTTTGCTTCGGGGCGTAGCGCAGCCTGGTAGCGTACCTGCATGGGGTGCAGGTGGTCGGAGGTTCAAATCCTCTCGCCCCGACCAGGAATCAAGGCCTGGAAGGCTTGTTGGTAAAGGGTTTCCTTTTCCGGCTTAGCTTTCCAGGCCTTTCCTTTTTCCGGGTGTGTCACTCCCGCCATACAAGAGTGCGGAGATGACTGGCTTGGCGACTCTTCCTACTGGGGTCTATTTGCGCCCTGGCTCGTCCGTGTTCCACCGCCGGATCGGCGTGCCCAAAGACCTGCAACAGCACTTCCGCAATCCCAAGACCGGCAAGCCGAAGGTCGATGCGTTCCGGGCGAGTCTCAGGACAGGCAATCGCGCCGAGGCCGGCACAAGGGCGCACGAGATCATCGCGGAATGGCAACGGCGATTTTGAGGCCCTCAGGTCCAGGGACAAGCCGGCTCCGGTCGTGATGCTTACCCCCCGTTACTATCTTCGTGCCCAGACTATCGGGGCCCGAAGATAGTAACGGGGCGCTGAAGCGTAGCGATCTGCGGGCGGCAAAGGCCCGCGCGGAGCGTACTGCCGAGACGTGGCGGATTCGGATCGGCTAGGTGACGCCAGAAGGAACCCAATGCCTGATCCGCATCGCACGGGAAGCAGTGACGGCTTGGCAAGACGTGAGCAAGCGGAAGCAAGGCGAACCAATTGATACCCCGGTTGCGCCGGTGCTGCCCCTGGCGCAGATGGAGTCGCCCGAACCCGCCGAGCCGCCCAACACACTGCGCGATGTCGTGCCGTCCTGGATCGCCGCAATGCCCCTAAGAACAACGCCGTTGAGCGCATGGAGAGGGCGCTGACGTTGTTCGAGCAGGCCGTCGGCAGCGTGCCGCTTACGGAACTGACGAAGGCCAAAGGGGCCGCATTTGTTGAGTTCTTATTGGATCTGGCGCGAGGATGGTCCCGTAAGGCGGCGGCAAACCATGCTGCATGTGTCGCGTCCCTTGCAAACGTAGCCGTAAAGGTTGATCTACTGGAGCGAAATCCGCTCGACCTCACATTGGACAAGACAATCGGGGCGAAGTCCCGTGAGCCTTGGACTGACGATGAACTGCGGCGAATGTTCGGTCATTTGCTGTTCTCCGGCCGTATGGCCGAGGTTCCCCATTGGCAGGACGTGGAGCCGTCTGATGGTCGCGCCTTGCTGCTGTTGCTCCTGCCCACTGGGGCTCGCATTGGCGAGATTGCGCAACTACGGAAAGAGGATTTCCAGAGCCGTAACGGGGTTACGGTAATACAGATCCCGACGAGAGCCGTCACTGCGGACCAATGCGGTTTGCGTTGGCCTCGGAATGCTGATGGCTGGCGTTTGCCGCGCCAGCGGGACTATCGCCTTTGACCCCTCGACCTCGGCACCTTCCGCCATTCCGTTGCGGGATGGGCGTGTCCCCCCGTCCAATAGTCCGAGAGAGGTTCTAAGGGGCAGACGGAACTGCCGGGAGTGACATAGAGGCACGCATCGGTGATGGCAGTGCTGATGCTATCGAAAACCTTTCATGGGTTTTGCATTGATTGACGGACAGCGAGGCGCGAGTAAGGGAAAGCACTAGCTGTTAGGCTGTAGAATACCCCGCGAGAGAACCTGGGCTATCTTGGTGACAAGTAGGCTAAAAGTAATATAAGAGATCGGGATGAGTGTGCAAGACATCATGAGGGCGATTCAAGGCGGGCCGATCCAACAGGATCGTTTGCTGAAACTCGACACCCCGCTTGGGGACAATGTGTTACTGCCTACGCGTACTGTAGGCCGGTCCAAAATTGGACGACATTACGATTTCACGCTCGATGTGGCGTCGACGCGCAGCGATCTCAAGCTGACGAGGCTGATTGGCCAGCCCATTACTCTATGGCTCCAGCAGGCCGACCACTCCTACCTCCCGCGTCACGGTTACGTTTACGCAGTAAGGCGGCTGGGATCGGAAGGCGGACTAACCAGCTTCCAAATCAGCTTCGCCTCGTGGATGCATTTCCTGAAATTTCGCCGCGATCAGCGTATCTGGCAGGACAAACCGGTGGATGAAATCCTCCGGGACGTATTCAACGCTTATTCGCAGGCGAGAGGCAGATTCGATTTTGCACTCTCGAAGCCGCTTCCGCCGAGATCATATTGCACACAGTACGAGGGCGATTGGAATTTCGTTCATCGGTTGATGGAAGAGGAGGGGTTGTTCAGCATCTGGAAGCAGGCCAGCGACGGTAAATCGCATACCTTGACCATCACGGATCGCCTGGATTCGTGTGAGCCGCTTGTCGCAAGTTCAGTGCAGTTCTCGCGCGACGGCGTGAATAGCGAGGTCGATGGGTTGATCCACTGGTCCGGCCTGCGCACCCTCCATAGCGCCGCGCTGACCACTCGCACGTTCGACTACAAGAGTCCCTCACCGCTCGCGAATCCGAAGGGTACCAACATCCCGACGATGTCCCATGAACTACCGGAACAGTTGGAGATGTACGAATACACCGGCCCGTACACGTATCTTGAGCAGGAGCGTGGGGATCACCTTTCTAAAATTCGCATGGAAGAGTGGGAGTCTCGTGCCAAGCGGTTTTACGGCACTGGCGGACTGCGCAGCGCTGATGCGGGACGGTCATTTACACTTGTCGGGCATCCACAACACGATCTTGAATCCGCCGAGCGTAACGAGTTCGCCATTATCGAAGTGGTTTGGCTGATCGAGAACAATCTCCCAGTTTCAAACCATCACGCAAATCTCCCAGGCAGTTTGCAACGCCAATTGGCGGAGGCGTCGGCGAATCAGGACGGAGCACGGCCATCCCGCGTACTCCATCATGATGGCTCCGAGGGCTTTTTTCTGGTTGAGTTAGAGGCGCAGCGTAAATCCGTGCCTTTCCGAAGCCCGTTCGAGCACCGCAAGCCCGTCATGCAAATGCAGACTGCGACGGTGGTTGGTCCGCGAGAGCAGAATATATATACCGATGAGTTGGGTCGAACCAAGATCCAATTCCACTGGGATCGAATCGGGCAACGCGATACGCGGAGTTCGTGCTGGGTGCGTGTGAGCCATCCGTGGGCGGGTCAGGGATTCGGAATGATCCATGTCCCACGTATCGGCGATGAAGTCGTCGTGTCGTTCTTGGACGGATGCCCCGATCGCCCTCTTATCACGGGCCGCGTGCCGAACGGCGTCAATTTTGTCCAATGGAAGCTCCCGGATAACCAAGCCTTGTCTGGCCTACGTTCGCGAGATTTGGCCAGTACGATGGCGAACCATATCGTTGCCGACGACACGCCGGGCAAACTTCAAGTGCAAGTCGCGAGCGATCACGAGCGGTCTCGCCTAGTGGTCGGGTACAACACGCGCATTGAAGGCAATGAAGGGCGTGGTGAAGCACGCGGAATCGGTTGGGAACTAGCAACCGACTCGTGGGGCGTGCTGCGGGCGAACCAAGGGATGTTGGTGACAACCGAAGCTCGCTCGGGTGCGGCGTCCGCAGTGAAGGACATGGGCGAGACGGTGCAGCGTTTGGTACAAGCGAGAGACTTGCACGATACGCTTGCCAATGCGGCCGTCCAAGCGCAAGCGCAGGATGCGCAGGACCAGCCCGAGGTTGCCAAGGCACTTCGGAAACAGAGCGACGAGATTAGAGGGGCGGGTGGTGGGAAAGGGGGCGACGCGTTTCCGGAATTGTCGAAGCCCCATCTGGTCTTCGCATCACCGGCCGGAATTGAGGCGACGACAGCAGGCAGTACCCATCTTGCAAGCAGTGAACATATGGCGTTCACGAGTGGCGCACATGTCAGTGTCAGCAGCGGCAGCAATCTGCTGGCTACTGCCCGCAACGCGATTCGCTTCTTTGCGTACAAGCTTGGCATTCGAATGGTGTCATACGCTGGAGACATTGATCTCAAGGCGCTGCAGAAAAACCTTAATCTGCTGGCGAAGCTCGAAATCACGCAGACGGCGAGCCGCATCACGATCAGGGCAACTGACGAGGTGATGTTGCACGGTGGCGACAGCTATATCAGCCTGAAAAGCGGCAAGATTACGGTGGGTGGTGGCGTTTATGAGGTTAACGCTCAAGTAAGCAACATGCCGCCCAAGCCGATGGGGGTTGCGTCGAACGGTACACCCGCCGTCGAGGCGAACGACCAAACTTTCAGAATGCTCACCCCCTCAGGGCGATCTCTGCCGGGTGTTGCCTATCGAATGACATCCGACTCCGGAGAGCATGTTTTTCAGACCAATAATCTCGGCCGATCGGCAACCTTGAATACAGCTCAGGAAGAAAATGTTAAATTTGGCATTCACTGGGACGAACTCTTCACGGACGCAGATAAGTAAAGGTTAAAAAATGGCCAATCTTGCAGAAGATACTACCAACCCGAAGAGTAATACGTGCATTGACGCGAGTTGCGATTGCAAAATCATCTGGTCGCTCGCCCATCAATATGCGATGGCCCAACTGGATACGCGCACTCCCGTCCTGAAGGATGGAACGCCCGATTATCGATTCAGTTCGCATTCCATTTCAGAAACCAAGATTGAACCCGGTGATGCATCGTTTGTCGGAAAAAACTATGGGGCAAGAGCCCGTCGGGTGGCATCAAGCTACGCACGCATGTTTCTTGAGGATTTTCATCTCGGAGAAAAGGACAAGCTTGGCCGGTTTTATTGGACTGGTCTAGGTGCGTTTGCGGCCAAACAGGTTTCAGCTAATTTGGAAGGCTGGCAGGTAGACAAGATGCCCGGCATGGGTATCGTTCACGAAGGATTGGGAAAAGGTAATCTGTGGATTTATAACGATCTTCTCGTCTGGTGCTACGGATATGCGGCGGACCCAGCGGCGTTCCAGGATTGCGCCAAGCAACGTGACAGTCGGCAATACCATCCCACCGTGCAGAAGAACCTGATGCGACAGCAGTGGGCGGGCGACGTGGTTCCAAAGTGCCCGGTGATCAATGAAGCCAGCGCCTCAATGGACGATGCAGGATCAGGTAAATTCCTTGGCTCCAATTCGGAGAATCCGGGATATTTCAAATGGACTCCACGAGTATCCATCGGCTTCAATTTGGTCAAGCAATGGGAAGAAACGACCGACAGCACCTTTAAAAACAACTTTGCCTTCAATCATCTTTGGGTAATGGCACAGCATGAGCAGGGCGAAGTGTTGCAAGGGCTGATATATAATGACGCGAAATTCATTGGTAAGCTTAAATTTCAGCGAACTATGGATCAAGCGACCAGCTCGGAAAAATGGTGGGCTGCGCCGGCGCGTGCGTTCCACGCGTTAATTCCACCTTTGCAACTGAGCTTCACGGCTCAAGATGAAACGTCCGACATGAAGTATCGCTCCAACGCCCCGAAGGATCTAATCCTTGAAGATTACAAGCAACGAATGGCGTGGATTAAGGATACCGGAAAATTATTTCACTTTCTCATGCAAAAGCAGCGCAATTACATGCTGAGCGAACTAAAGGCAATTGCCGCAATGGGTGGCTTGACATAATTGGCTTACTGATCGCGAACTATTATTCGAGTCATTCATGCGAAAGCCGATGAAAATGTTTGCATGCGCTTTAGCGGCCCTTTCCGCATGCTTCGCAATTATTGCATTGATGAACATTCAAGAGAAAAAGGACGGGCCAATGACCCCTCAAGTTGTCACGATAAAGTTCGGGGCCGACGGAAAATCCAATGCCCAGAATCAAGGTTTTTCAGTAATGAATCATCCATCTGGCGTGTATGCATACCAAATGCACTGGGATGGCGCAACGAAACTTGGATCGGTAAAATATATTCAAGGGCCATATTCCTTTGATATCGACAACGCCATGATTGTAACTGGCTTGGGCGACAAAGACAGCCCCGAGGATGGCGTTGATAATTGGGATGTCAATTTTAATATCTCTTCATCAAAAACAATTTCGGATGAAGAGGGGCGCGAAAAAGTCATGTCCCTGCTTGGCAAACTGCGAGCCGCCGGATGGAAAAGGTATATATATGCCGCATCCCCTCGCCTCATTGGCAGAGAGGCTGTGAAGTATGCCACCTCAGAATCCGGGACTCTTTACTCATTGGATTCCACCTATATGCCGACGATGGAAGAATGGAGGAGCTTGATTGCCGTTGAGCCGCGATGGATTTTCTATGCTGATGGAGTGTTTCTTACTTTGTCGCTATCTCATCAACCATCCGGATCCCCTGGAATGGGATACTATTTGACCGACATTCAAGTTAGTACCGCATCTGATCATTACACTCCATACTTTACAGATAGTGTTGAACGCAGAAGAAACTGGAAGAAACTCATATCTAACGAGTTGATACCGGCAGGGGGCGAGCGATCAAAGAAAGAGGCTGAACTGAAAGCTTCCGGCTACACGATCGACACGACGTATCAGGCTCCGCCGTTCGAGGCTCCGGACTTTTCGGCCAGGGCGGGTGCCGCTCATTGATCTGGAGGGGCAATTGATGCAGCGAGCAAATTTGCACGGACGGGCGCAGATTGTGGTTGGTGATGCAACAAGCCACGGCGGCAAGGTGATTTCGGGTAGTCCATCTTCGACATGGGGCACGGCGAAGATTCCTATTGCCCGCAAGGGGGATCAAGTGACCTGCCCGCTCTGTGCGCCGCATCTGTTTGAAATTGCCGAAGGGGTGGACGAGTGTGAGGATTTTGGGCAGCCGATGGCGTTGGAGGGGCATAAAACAACTTGTGGTGCGGTCCTGATTGCGCAGCCTGCGCCGAACGATTGACTGCCTTCAATTTGGTTCGCACGCGTAGGGTCCCTGTTTCTTGCTTGACATTGTCTACGCTTGGGGAGGAGCCAAGCGCCCCGCGCTTGAGAGGGCGAACGCTCCTTGTAAGAGACTTGCCAGACTGCTATCCCGGGCTTCTGCGCTCGCGCGAACTACAATGCTTCGAACTGTGTCAATCGGCATGGCAGTTTTGACCGACACACTGCCCGGAAAGCCTTGTTCCATCGTGGGTTCGAAGAGGTTCAAATCCTCTCGCCCCGACCAGACAAAGAACCCGCGTCAGCACAGGCTGGCGCGGGTTTTTTCTTGCCGGTCGCTTTTTTGCACATCGTGGCGCAGCCCCGGTAAAATGCACGGTTGACCCACGGAAAGCGCCGTGATTTAGCGGAAGAGGATTCCCCGAACATGACTGATCTTCGTCTTACCATGCGGTTCGCTGCAGTGCTCGCCGCCGGCGCGCTCGTCGCCGGTTGCGGTACGTCGTCGCCCACGAAAGTGGACTACAAGAGCGATTCGAAATCGAAGGAAGCGTCGCTCGCAGTGCCGCCCAACATGCTGGACGAGACGGCCGATCAGCGTTCGCTGCCGCCGCAGGGCGGCGCGACTTCCCTGTCTGCGCTCCAGCAGGTCCAGCAGGTCGCACCGGCCCTGGACACCGTCGCTCCGGCCGTGTCCGGCATGCACATCCAGCGTGACGGCACGGAGAGCTGGCTCGTGATCGACGGCAAGCAGCCGGCCGACATCTGGCCGCAGGTCCGCCGTTTCTGGCAGGAGCAGGGCTTCCTGCTCGTCGTCGACCAGCGCGACAAGGGCGTGATGGAGACCGACTGGAACGAAACCCATCCGCAGATCAACGACGGCCTGATCCGCGGCGTGATCTCGAAGGCGATGGGCAACTCGTACGTGACGGCCGAGCGCAACAAGTACCGCACGCGTCTCGATACGGCGCCCAACGGCGGCACCTACGTGTTCATCAGCCAGAAGGGGATGCGCGAGGCGATCACGGGCGCAAACAACGATTCGAGCAAGTGGGAGCCGAAGCCGAACGATCCGGCGCTCGAGACCGAATATCTGAAGCGGCTGATGGCCGTGCTCGCACAGAACGAGCAGCGTGCGAGGAACGGCGAGCCGCCGATCGCGAACATCAAGGACAACACGGTCCCGAAGGAGAAGAAGGCCGACGCCGATGCTGATGCGTCGTCGAAGGCCGCGATTGCCGCGCAGAACGTCACGCGCACGTCGGCGCAGGGCAACGATGCGGCCGCCGCGGCCGTACCGTCCGAAGTCACGCTGGGCGAGCCGTACGACCGCTCGTGGCTGCACGTCGGCCTCGCGCTCGATCGCGCGAACTTCACGGTCGACGATCGCGATCGTTCGAAGGGCCTGTATTTCGTGCGCTATGTCGACCCGAAGGATTTGACTTCGGCCGAGCAGGGCTTCTGGAGCCAGCTGTTCCATGGCAAGAAGGAAAAGCAGGCGAAGCAGTATCGCGTCAACGTGAAGGCGCTGACGGCTGACCAGACGCGCGTCGCGGTCGTCGATGACGCGGGCGCGCTCGACACGTCGTCGGCTGCTCGCCAGATCATGGGGCTGCTCGTGAATCAGCTCCGCTGATCCCGTCGGTTCTCCGTGCCAGTGAAAAGCCCGCCATTCGGCGGGCTTTTTCTTTGCCGCTCGTCCGCGCACAGGCGGGCGAAGGGTTCCGCCCCTCCTTGCGACGTTACGTAACATCCACGCGTTACGGCGGCAGAACGCCTGTCATATTGCCGGCGTTCGAGAAAATATCCTTATAAATCAATGGAATGCCTGCCCGCTCATGTCTGGCACGCAATCTGCTTTATATGATCGAATAGTTGGAACAGGGAGGATGGCGTCAGATATCGGGGGTGCGCTTCGAGCGCCCGATCAACGGTATCGACGCCTTCAAATGCCGGTGCGACAGGCGCCGGCGCAACTGATGACGATCCGCGCCGGTGTGCGGATCTCGATGGCCCCGTCGCCTATCCTCGTAGGGCGACGGTTTCGCCCGCGCTTCTTCGAAGCGCGGGCTATTTTTTTTGGGGTACGAGTTGGAACACGTTGGCGCGGCCGATACCCGATTCGCGTATTCTTGGACGTTTTGAGATGAAGGGGGCGGGAGTGGCGGAAATTGCAGTCGTGGCGCTGATCGTGGCGAAGCCGGGTGCCGAGGAGAAGTTGCGTGCCCGGCTCGAAGCGATCGTCGAGCCGACCCGGGGCGAGGCTGGAGCATTGCAGTACGACCTGCACCGGGACCTGAAGGAGCCCGCGAGGTTCGTCTTCGTCGAGCGCTGGGAGAGCGAGGAGGCGCTTGCCGCCCATGCGCGTTCCGCGCACATTCTCGCTTATCGGGAAGCGGCCGCGGACTGGATCGAGCGTTCCGAAGTCCGCGTGCTGTCGAAGCTCGTCTGAGCCGGCTGCGGCGACCGGACGTATCCGGTCGCCGGTGCGTCAGTGCGACGTGTTGGGTACGTCGAGGATCAGGATGATCGTCCAGTCGGCGTCGCCGTCGTGATGATACTGGCGCTCGGCGACGATGAACGGTTGCTGCTTGCCTTGCGGGCCGAGGAAAAGCACGTCGCCTTCCATCGGCAGGCACTCGATCGGCGGCAGCGCGAGGAACGCGTCGGCCGAGCCGCGAGGCATCAGTTGCTTGATCTGGCGAGTGGCGGCTTCGGTCCACTCGATGTCGAGTTGAATGTTGCTCATGCTGTCCTCCGCACCGGGGTGCGCACGGGTGGAAAATTTCGGTGCGCGACTTTAGCACAGCGCACGGGCACCGCAACCAAAAAAGCCGAACCCGGTTACCCGGATTCGGCTTTTTGCTTGTACGGTGCCGCCGAACTTACTGGCTGGCAGCGTCTTCGGCCTTGGCAGCCTTCTTGCCGGCCTTCTTTGCTGCTGCCTTGTGATGCGCAGCCTTCTTGCCGTGGTGATGCTCTTCGTGCATCGCCGGCTGAGCGGCCTCGGCCGCTTGCTGCTGCTGCAGCGCTGCTGCGCGCTGCTCGATTTCGGAGATCTGGGCCGGATCGGTGATCGTCTTGATTTCCGTGCTCTCTTGCGCATACGCTGCGCCAGTCAGCGCCGACATCGCTACCAGGATAGCCAGGGACGTCTTCTTCATTGCTTTACCTCCGCTAAGTGGTGATGAACCCGAATGTTGCCGATTTGTCTGGCGACTGCAAACGAGTGCGTGTCGAGTGTAACAAAAGTGACGGATCAATGTGAATCGGATCGCAGCACGATGCAAGGCCCCGTTGAAGTCGCGCAACACTTCGGGCACTTCGTCATGCGTCTGCCATCCTGGGCGTCACCGTCATTTCCGCAACGGTTGCCGCGCGGCCGTCAGAACCATCCAAGCCGGCGGTAGACGTGGAATTGCGCGATGCCGACCAGTTCGTGCAGCGCCTGCTCGGCGGTGGCCACATTACGCCAGCGCGGCAGCCAGCCTGTCTGCGCGCGGCGGCGATTCGCATAAACGGGCTGCGGATCGATGCCGAAGCGGCGGAAATCGAGCAGCGCGCGGCGCATCTGGTACGACGACGTGACGAGAATGCGCGCGTCGTCATACTGTGAGCGTAGTATAGACGCAGTGAATTTCGCGTTTTCGTAGGTTGTACGGCTGTCCGGCTCGAGCACGAGGTCCGCGGGGGCGACGCCTTCTGCGACGAGCTGGCGCCCGTACACGGCGGCCTCGGTTTCGCCGTGGTGCTGCGGGTCGCCGCCCGACATCACCACGGTGCAGCGCTCTGCCTGCTGTCGGCACGTGCGATAGAGCGCCGCGACCGTGTGGATGCGCGCGATTCCGTCGGGTGGCGGCCGCAGTCCGGTGTCGGTGCGGCGCGTTCCGGCGCCGATGAGGATCAGGGTGGTGTGCCCGTGCATGTCCGGATGCTCGACCGGCACGACACCCGCCTCGGTCCAGGCGACCAGCGGTGCGGCCAGCCAGCCGGTCGCGAGCAGCCAGAACAGCGCGGCGGCGGCGATCGAGATCCCTCGTCGCAGCTTGCGGCAGAGCATGAAACAGATGAAGAGAAGTACAAATGAATCGAACAGAATCAATTTGATTGGGGTAAGGTATCTTTTTATGGACGGCTGACGATCCGGCCCTGACGCGACGCCGAATGTCGGCTTCCAGAATCGGTGGCGGTATCGGCGGGCGGAGCCCCCGCCCGGCGCGCCGCTTCGCATTGTCGCTGCACTTTAAGAAAGAATCGAGATGGCCACGTATTCCAACGAAGCGGTGCTCGACGCATTGAGACGAGTGCAGTACCGCCAGGTACCGTGGGCGCGCCGCCCGGGCGTGTTCGAGTATCTCCGTTCACTCGGGTTGATGGGCACGGTCAGGCAGAAAACCGTCGCTCCCGCACCGGGTTTTCATGCCCCGGTCGACATCGCCGTGCTGACCGACAGCGGTCGCGCCGAATTCTCGCGCCTCGAGCGCGCCGAGAAATTACTATCCTGGACCGATCGCCGCATGGACGACTACGCATTGAGCGAAGCGGGTGCCGTGGCGATTCTCGAAAGCCGCCTGTAGCGGCGGATCATCCTGCCGCGCATCGCTGCCCGGGAAGGCGATGCGCCGCCAAAAAAAAGCCCGTATCGCGAGGATACGGGCGTACCGGATACTTTTGCTGTTGCCACGCTGTGCTCATGGCAATGATGTGACTCGTTGCATGCAGCGCAGTTCCCGACGGCGGGCATTTTCTTTGGCGAATCCCTGAGATCGGCAGGACTACGGATGACGCGGTGCGTCGGACGGCTGCGAGCCGTTGCGTGCGCGCGCGTTGCTGGCGATGTCGCCGCGCAGGTCGCCCCTCGGCACGGTTTGCCGAGCGGGCGGGTTGGCGGGCGAGGGCTGCCGGAGGGTGTTGCGGTGATCCTGCTGGCGATGGGGCGGTTTCGTGCGATCGTCGGCGTGCGCTGCGGCGGATAGGGCCACGGAAATGACAATGCCGCATGCAACGAGCAGTGACATTGGTTTCATGGCGGGGCTCCCTTCAAGCCGTCGACGCGGCCTGTTGCTATGTCGCTAAGGTAAGCGCGGGAGTGCAGGCTTGCTGTAAATATTGGTAAATAGATGTATCGCGGGACGACGGCGGTAATCGATTGCAACGCACGCACGGCGATGGGGTTGCGTCGCGGAAAGAAACCGGGCGGCCGAAGCCGCCCGATCGAGCATTCGTCACGCCATCTTCACGGGCGCGCGCCAGGATTCCGGATTGGTCCAGAAGGCGCCGCGCAGGCGGTCGCGGCTCGGCGGTGCCGGCGGTTTGGCGGCGCTTGCGCCGATGCGCCCGCGCAGCGAGATTTGCCGGCCGCTCGTGCCGAGTCGCTTCACGATTTCGGCGAGCGTGCCGTCCGCCTGCCATTCGTCGAAGCGACGGCGGCAAGTCGGCGGCGAAGGATAGCGACCCGGCAGTTTCGACCAGCCTTCGCCCGTCGACAGCACCCACAGCACGGCGTTCACCACCGAGCGGGCCTCCACGCGGGGGCGGCCGCGCCGCTCACTCCGTGCGGGTTCCGAGCAAAACAGACCCTCGACCAGCGCCCACTCGTTATCTCTCAAATCGTCGAACAGCATCATGTCCTCACCTCAGCGAAGCTAACTCCGGTGCGCTGCCCTGCGCCGCGCACTCTTCAAGCACTCGATTGTCGAGTGCCGGGTGGGGGCGTCCGGTTGGCCGGCAGCGGTGCTTTTGCTCTTCCGTCCGACGAAACCTGTGCCCTGTGCGCCAGGTAATGCACGAAGCGTGCCATGTCGGAGGTAAATCCCTCGAGAGCCGCTTGGCAGCGAGCTAACGGCTAAGTCAGCTAGGGGCGTATAAGACGCCAAAATAACCCGCCAGCAAATCGGGACAATCACCAATCTTGTGCAGTTCGCCCGACCCGCGTGCGTTCGCGTGCATATTGCACCGCAGCGAAACATGAGCGACGGGTGCCGAATTCACGCATCGCAGGCGGATACGCGCATTAAAATCGCGCATCGATATCGACGATTGATGAGGTCAGGAGATGAACGTCACGCTGCGCCAGCTTCGCGTATTCATCGAGGTAGCGCGGCTCAAGAGCTTCAGTCGCGCGGGCGACGAGATCGGGCTCACGCAGTCCGCGGTCAGTCGCTGCGTGCGCGAACTCGAGGCCGAGCTCGGGCTGAAACTGATCGACCGCACGACGCGCGACGTGCAGCTGACGGACGTCGGCGCGAATTTGATCGCGAGTGTGTCGCGCCTGCTCGACGATCTCGACGACACGCTGCGCGAGATCCGCGAAATCGGCGAGCAGCGTCGCGGCCGCGTGATCGTCGCGGCGAGCCCGACGATCGCATGCCGGCTGATGCCGCGCGTGGTGGCGTCGTGCGAGCGCCAGTTCCCGTTCGTGACCCTGGGGTTGCGTGACGACGTGCAGAGCGATGTGTTGCGCAAGGTGAAGTCGAGCGAGGTGGATTTCGGGGTCGTGATCGGGCCGCTCACGGTTGCCGATCTGGTCTGCGAGCCGCTCATGACCGATTCGTTCTGTCTTGTCGCACGCGCCGACCATCCGCTCGCCGCACGGGCCGAAGTGCCGTGGACGGCGTTGGACGGCGAGCGCCTCGTGCTCCTCGATCATGCGTCGGGGAGCCGGCCGCTGATTGATGCCGCGCTGGCCGCCCATCACGTCAGCGCGACGGTGATGCAGGAGCTCGGGCATTCGGCGACGGTGTTCGGGCTCGTCGAGGCCGGGGTCGGCGTGAGCGTGCAGCCGTGGTTGTCGCTGCCGCTGCCGGCCGGCTCGACGCTCGTCGCACGGCCGCTCACGCCGCGCACCGAGCGCACGGTCGAACTCGTGCGCCGCCGCGACCGGTCGTTGTCGCCCGCCGCGCAGGCGATCTGGGAACTCGTGCGGCAAATGCCGGCGAGGGCGGAGGATCTCGACTGACGGGCACCGACGCACGACGGTTCGAATGACGTGCCGGTACACTGCGTGAATCGTGTTCCCCGAAGGTGGCTCTCGATGACGCATTCCGCAGCTTCATACGCGATGACCGGAGCGCCGGCGGCGCGCGAGACGGTGCGCGCGTTGCGTCCGTCGCTGATCCGTGAAGTGGCGAACGCGGGCTTCGGCGTGCCGGACCTGTTGCCGTTCTGGTTCGGCGAATCCGATCGCGTGACGCCGGATTTCATTCGCGACGCAGCGGCGGCGTCGCTGCGCGATGGAGCGACCTTCTACACGCACAACCTCGGTGCCGAGCCGCTGCGCGACGCGATCGCGACCTACGTCAGCGCCCGTCACGGCGCGACGGCCGCCCGATACGGTAGCCGTGACGAGTTCGGGTGTGAGCGCGCTGATGCTGGCCGCGCAGTTGCTGGTCGGCCCGGGCGAGCGCGTGGTCGCGGTCACGCCGCTGTGGCCGAATCTCGTCGAGATTCCGAAGATCCTCGGCGCGCGGGTCGAATGCGTGCCGCTTGCGTACGGCGATGCGGGCTGGCAACTCGATGTCGGGCGGTTGCTTGCGGCGTTGACGCCCGATACGCGGGTGCTGCTGGTCAATTCGCCGAATAACCCGACCGGCTGGACGATGTCGCGCGATGATCAGCAGGCCGTGCTGGCCCATTGCCGCCGTCACGGCATCTGGCTGATTGCCGATGAAGTGTACGAACGGCTCGCGTTCGGCGCGGCCGGCGCGCCGTCGTTTCTCGATATCGCGTCGCGCGACGAGCAGGTCGTCGTCGTGAATTCGTTTTCGAAGGCGTGGGCGATGACGGGCTGGCGCCTGGGCTGGCTCATCGCGCCGGCGGCGGTGATGGGCGATCTGTCGAAGCTCGTCGAATACAACACGTCATGCGCGCCGGGCTTTGTGCAGGCCGCGGGCGAAGTCGCGTTGCGCGACGGCGAGCCGTTCGTGCGGTCGTTTGTCGCGTCGCTGCGTGACGCGCGCGATCACCTGGTCGCCGCCCTGCGGACGCTGCCGGGCGTCGAGGTGCCGCCGCCGCCGGGTGCGATGTACCTGTTCCTGCGCCTGCCCGGCGCAGCCGACAGCCTCGCGTTCTGCAAGAGGCTGGTGCGGGACGCAGGGCTCGGTCTGGCGCCCGGGCGCGCATTCGGCCCGGAGGGCGAAGGGTTCGTGCGCTGGTGCTACGCATGCGATCCGGCGCGGCTCGACGCGGGTGTCGAACGGCTGCGTCGGTTCCTCGCGAGCGCCGCAGCCGCCCGCTGAAACGGGGCCGGAACGGGTGCGGTACGCTGACGGCGCTTCGTTCGGCTCATCTTTACGCATCGGGCGATTTTGCGTAATATGGCGCTCAGTCACGCGGTTCCGTCGTTGAGCCGTGCTGTTCCGTCCGGTTTGGGACTGGCCTGAATTAATTCGCCGCCCCCGGTTCGTGCTCCCATCAATATGACCGATCAGAATCGGGCGAGCGCGTCTTCCGTTCCTTTCGTCTGTTTGTTGATCCGGTTCGTTTGACCACAGGGTCTGGCCTAGCTGCATGAATACCCAAGAGGCGAAGATCGTCCTCGAGACTGCTTTGATCTGCGCGCAGGAACCGCTGAAGCTCGGCGATTTGCGCAAGCTCTTTGCCGACGGCGTGTCGGCTGACACGGTCCGCACGTTGCTCGAAGATCTGAAACAGGATTGGTCCGGCCGCGGCGTCGAACTGGTGGCGCTGGCAACCGGATGGCGCTTTCAGAGCAAGCCGGCAATGCGTCATTATCTGGATCGCCTGCATCCGGAGAAGCCGCCGAAATATTCGCGTGCGGTGCTCGAAACGCTCGCGATCATCGCGTACCGGCAGCCCGTTACGCGCGGCGACATCGAGGAGATTCGCGGCGTGACCGTCAATACGCAGGTGGTCAAGCAGCTCGAGGATCGCGGCTGGATCGAGGTGATCGGCCATCGTGACGTGCCGGGGCGTCCGGCGTTGTACGCGACGACCAAGCAGTTCCTCGACGATCTCGGTCTGAAGGCGCTCGACGATCTGCCTGCGCTCGAGGAGCCGGCCGCGAACATCGAGGCGGCGTTGCTTGCACAGCAGGCGATGGACTTCGACGGCGATGTGCCGGTTACCGGCGACGCGCAGCAGGATCGGGTGCTTGAGGCATCGGCCGGCGTGCTGGACGATGTCGTCTCTATGCAGGAAATCCAGAGCCCCGATGCGCTCGACGGCGATCGTGGGCAAACGGAACAAGCGGAACAAACGGAACAGGTTGGTGCCGAAGTAGCGCCAGCCGGTGTGCAGCCCGAGTCGCTGCGCGCGGATTGGAGCGAGGAAGATCGCAAGCCGGCTGCCGAAGCGGTTGCCGGAGGCGGAGCGGAAGCGGCCGGCGACATGCCCGGTGAGGCTGGCCAGGCCGATGCCTCCCGTTCCCGTCCTGCGGACGGCGAGATGCTGGACGACACGTCCGACAGTCTTGCCGATGCCGTACGAAGCGCAAGTGCGCCCATCGGTGCCGACGCGCTGCCGGACGACGAAGCAGAACCTGAACAGCGTCGCGCCTGATCGCGGCCAACTTCTTGCCGCGCCCGCGCCGGGCGCGAGACCTGACATTTTGAGGTTGTTTTGACAGATATCCACGATATTGAATCGTCCGCACCTGCCGTTCAGGCAGCGCGTGCCGACGATGCACCGGAGCAGGGCGCTTCGGCCGAGGGTGGCGACGAGCGTCCCCGCCGCGGCCTGCGACGCGGCCCGCGCAGCCTGATCGCACGGCGTCGCGCGGCGGCCAAGTCGAAGGGCGCCGATGGCGAGCCGCAGGGCGGCGAAGGCGTTGAGGCCCAGCCGGCGGAAGCCGCGGAGGTGCAGCCGGCGCCGCGTGCGCCGCGCAAGGAAGGTGCGGCCAAGAGCGGTCGCAAACCGGCCGGCAAGCGTGAAGGCGCACCCAAGGCGGCCCAGGGCGGCCAGGGTCGACGCGGCGGCGCGCCGAAGGCCGAAGGTGGCCCGGCGAAGGCGGAGGGCGAGGCGTCGCAGTCGCAGGACGAACTGTTCGCCTATGTGACGTCGCCGGCATTCGATGCGGACAACTCCGCGGGCGGTAGCGGCGTGCGTGCGCCGATGTTGCGCCGCGGCCGCAGCCAGCCGGCAAACAAGCGCGTGCTGTCGCCGGACGACGATGCGCCGAAGCTTCACAAGGTGCTGGCG
This sequence comes from Burkholderia sp. MSh2, assembly GCF_000731655.1. Lineage (NCBI taxonomy): Bacteria > Pseudomonadati > Pseudomonadota > Betaproteobacteria > Burkholderiales > Burkholderiaceae > Burkholderia > Burkholderia sp. MSh2. The sequence goes on from NZ_JPGM01000054.1 coordinate 37,651, forward strand.
GAAGCGGGCATGGGCTCGCGCCGCGAAATGGAAGAACTGATCGTCGCCGGCCGTGTGTCGGTGAACGGCGAACCCGCGCACATCGGTCAGCGCATCATGCCGACCGATCAGGTGCGGATCAACGGCAAGCCGGTCAAGCGCAAGCTGCCGAACAAGCCGCCGCGCGTGCTGCTGTACCACAAGCCGACCGGCGAGATCGTCAGTCACGCCGATCCTGAAGGCCGCCCGTCGGTGTTCGACCGCCTGCCGCCGATGAAGACGGCGAAATGGCTCGCGGTGGGTCGCCTCGACTTCAATACCGAAGGTCTGCTGATGCTGACGACTTCGGGCGACCTCGCGAACCGCTTCATGCATCCGCGCTACAGCGTCGAGCGCGAATATGCGGTCCGCGTGGTCGGTGAGCTGGCCGAGGGTGCGCGGCAAAAGCTGCTGCACGGTGTCGAGCTCGACGACGGCCCGGCGAATTTCCTGCGCATCCGCGATGGCGGCGGCGAGGGCACGAACCACTGGTATCACGTCGCGCTGGCCGAAGGCCGCAATCGCGAAGTGCGCCGGATGTTCGAGGCGGTCGGCCTGCTGGTCAGCCGGCTGATCCGTACGCGTCACGGTCCGATCCCGTTGCCGCGCGGTCTGAAGCGCGGCCGCTGGGAGGAGCTCGACGACGCGCAAGTGCGCAAGCTGATGGCGACCGTCGGCCTGAAGGCTCCGTCGGAGGAGAAGGGCAAGCGCAGCAGCGCCGGCACGGCCGAGCGCCGTCAGCCCGATCCGATGCAGACGTCGATGGGTTTCATCAGCCGCGAACCGGTGCTGACCGCACACGGCCAGCTCGACCAGCCGCGTCGCGGCGGCGGCCGGCGCGGCGGGCCGGGGCTGCCAGGCCTGAGCGGCTACGGCAGCCTGCCGGTTGCGCCGTCGGGTTACGGCAACCGAGCCGGAGGCGGCCGCGACGGCAATCGCGCGGGCGGCAGCCGTGATGTCGATGGCAACCGCGCGTCGTATGGCGCGGGTCCCAAGCGTGAGGGTGCGGGCGGCAAGCGTGGCGGCGGCAAGGGCGGCGGCGGCAACCGGAACCCGAACGGCAACCGCGCCGAGGGCGCCGGCAATGGCGGCGGCGCTGCGCGCGGCGGCCAGCGTCAGCAGCGCAGCCGAACGCGCGGCCGTTGAGCGTTCGGGCCTGCGGCGCAGTGCTGCCGGCCGGTTTTGCCGGCGTCACGCATTGCGCACATTGCTTCTGACTGTATATATTTCGCGCGGCGCTGCTTGGCCGCCGGCATGACCGATCTGCGGCGCGCCACGATGGCGCCGGCAATCGGTCGGCCGATTCCGCATTTTGGGCCCGTAAAGGCATGCGACACGCTGCTTTTACCGGCTGGCTTGGCGTTTGCGCCAAAAATCGCTATAATCGCGGAGTCGCTGGGCGTACGGATTCAATGTGCGGCTCAGGTGCGACCACCAGTAAGAAGATGGGCGTTCCGCCCATTTTTTTTTGCTGAAACGGTTAGGCATCTCGGGTAGCGCTTCCTGCGCCGGCTAAGGCGCGCGCCCGCGGGTGAATCGCGAGCGGCGGGCGCGAACACCTGAGAGGACACAGTGCAACTGACGGAACTGATAGAAACCACGGTCACCGGGCTCGGCTACGAGCTGGTGGATCTCGAGCGCACCGGGCGCGGCATGCTTTGCATCTATATCGATCAGCCTGCCGGCATCTCGCTCGAAGATTGCGAAAAGGTCACGCGTCAGCTCCAGCACGTCTTGACGGTCGAAAACATCGATTACGAACGGCTCGAAGTCTCGTCCCCGGGGCTCGACCGCCCGTTGAAGAAGCTGGCCGACTTCGAACGTTTCGCCGGCAGCGAAGTTTCCGTGACCTTGAAAAAGCCGCTGGACGGGCGCAAGACGTACCGGGGCATTCTGCACGCGCCGAATGGCGAAACGATCGGTTTGGAATTTGAGAGGAAGAAGGGCGAGGCGGCCATGCTGGATTTCACGCTGGCCGATATCGACAAAGCCCGCCTGATTCCGCAAGTTGACTTTAGGAGCCGCAAATAATGAGTCGCGAAGTGTTGATGCTGGTGGATGCGCTGGCGCGCGAGAAAAACGTCGACAAGGATGTGGTGCTGGGCGCCCTCGAGGCTGCGCTCGCGTCCGCTTCCAAGAAGCTGTTCGACGAAGGCGCCGAAATCCGCGTCCATATCGATCGCGAAAGCGGCGAGCACGAAACCTTCCGTCGCTGGCTCGTCGTGCCCGACGAGGCAGGCTTGCAGGAGCCGGATCGCGAGATCCTGCTGTTCGAGGCGCGTGAGCAGAAGGCCGACGTCGAAGTCGGCGAATATGTCGAGGAACCCGTTCCGTCGATCGAATTCGGTCGAATCGGCGCGCAGGCCGCCAAGCAGGTGATCCTGCAGAAGGTGCGCGACGCAGAGCGCGAGCAGATCCTGAACGATTACCTCGAGCGCGGCGAAAAGATCATGACGGGTACGGTGAAGCGCCTGGATAAGGGCAACTTCATCGTCGAATCGGGCCGTGTCGAGGCGCTGCTGCGCCGCGATCAGCTGATCCCGAAGGAAAACCTGCGCGTGGGCGACCGCGTGCGCGCGTACATCGCGAAGGTCGATCGCACCGCGCGCGGCCCGCAGATCGAGCTGTCGCGTACGGCGCCCGAGTTCCTGATGAAGCTGTTCGAGATGGAAGTGCCGGAAATCGAGCAGGGCCTGCTCGAGATCAAGGCGGCTGCCCGCGACCCGGGCGTGCGCGCGAAGATCGGCGTCATCGCGTACGACAAGCGGATCGATCCGATCGGCACCTGCGTCGGCATCCGGGGCTCCCGCGTGCAGGCCGTGCGCAACGAGCTCGGTGGCGAAAACATCGACATCGTGCTATGGTCGGAGGATCCCGCCCAGTTCGTGATCGGCGCGCTCGCGCCGGCAGCTGTCCAGTCGATCGTCGTCGATGAAGAAAAGCACTCGATGGACGTCGTCGTCGACGAGAACGAGCTGGCTGTCGCGATCGGCCGCAGCGGTCAGAACGTTCGCCTTGCCGGTGAACTGACCGGCTGGCAGATCAACATCATGACGCCGGACGAATCCGCGCTGAAGCAGGGCGAAGAGCGCGACCGGCTGCGTGCGCTGTTCATGGCGCGTCTCGACGTCGACGAAGAGGTTGCCGACATCCTGATCGACGAAGGCTTCACGAGCCTCGAAGAGATCGCGTACGTGCCGCTCAACGAAATGCTCGAAATCGAGGCGTTCGACGAGGACACCGTGCACGAACTGCGCAACCGCGCACGCGACGCGCTGCTGACGATGGCCATCGCGAACGAGGAAAAAGTCGAGAACGCGGCGCTGGATCTCAAGAGTCTCGACGGCATTACGCCGGAGTTGCTCGCGAAGCTGGCCGAACACGGTGTGCAGACGCGAGACGATCTCGCCGAGCTTGCAGTGGATGAACTGGTCGACCTGACCGGAGTGGAAGAGGATGCCGCTAAGGCGTTGATCATGAAAGCACGTGAACATTGGTTCCAGTGAGAAATGACCATGGCGCACTGATTTGATGGCGGCCGTATGGCCTGACCCGATGCTAACCGCAAGGAATCGGTCCTTGCACTAAGAGGAATGAATGGCGAGTAACAACGTAGCCCAATTTGCCGCGGAACTGAAAATGCCTGCTGGTGTGCTGCTCGAACAGCTGCAGGCAGCGGGCGTCCAGAAAGCGAGTGAAGACGATGCGCTGTCCGAAGCGGACAAGGCGCGTCTGCTCGATCATTTGCGCAAGTCGCACGGCGCAACCGACGGCGACAAGCGCAAGATCACGCTGACCCGCAAGCATACGTCGGAGATCAAGCAATCTGACGCGACGGGCAAGGCTCGCACCATTCAGGTCGAGGTCCGCAAGAAGCGCACGTTCGTCAAGCGCGACGACGTAAGCGAGGGTGCGGAACAGGGTCAGGCGCAGGTCGCCGAAGCGGACGACGATGCGGAACTGAAGCGTCGCGAGGAAGAGGCGCGCCGCGAGGCCGAGCTGCTCGAGCAGCAGGCGCAGGAACTGCGCGCGCGTCAGGAACGCCTCGAGCGCGAGGAAGCGGAACGTCGCGCCCGCGAGGAAGCGGCCGAAGCCGAGCGCCGTCGCGCCGAGGAAGAAGCGGCGGCGAAGCGTGCCGCGGCTGAAGCTGCGGCGGCACAGCAGCAGGCAGCCGCGCAGCAGGCTGCTGCGGCCGAACAGAAAGCGGAGACTGCGCAATCCGCGCAGTCCGCCCAGGACGAAGCACGCGCAGCCGCCGAACGTGCGGCGCAGCGCGAAGCGGCGAAGAAGGCTGAAGACGCTGCCCGCGAGGCGGCGGACAAGGCGCGGGCCGAGCAGGAAGAGATCAGCAAGCGTCGTGCGGCGGCAGAAGCCGAAGCGCGTGCGATTCGCGAAATGATGAACACGCCGCGCAAGGCCGTGGTCAAGGCAGTCGAGCCGCCGAAGCCGGTCGAGCCGCCGAAGCCCGCCGAAGCGAAGGGCACGCTGCACAAGCCGGCAAAGCCGGAAGGCGCGCAGGCGCGTCCGGCCGTGAAGAAGCCGGCCGGCGCTGCACCGGCAACGACGCAGGCGCCGGCAGGCGCGGGCGACCGCAACAAGAAGCCGGGCGCAGGCAAGGGCGGCTGGCAGGACGACGCGGCGAAGCGTCGCGGCATCAAGACGCGCGGCGATTCGAGCGGCGGCGTCGACCGCGGCTGGCGCGGCGGCCCGAAGGGTCGCGGCCGTCACCAGGACAGCGCATCGTCGTTCCAGGCGCCGACCGAACCGATCGTGCGTGAAGTGCACGTGCCGGAAACCATTTCGGTTGCGGATCTCGCGCACAAGATGTCGATCAAGGCCTCGGAAGTCATCAAGGTGATGATGAAGATGGGCCAGATGGTCACGATCAACCAGGTGCTGGACCAGGAAACGGCGATGATCGTCGTCGAGGAACTGGGCCATCGTGCGGTTGCCGCGAAGCTGGACGATCCGGAAGCGCTGCTCGTCGAAGGCGAGACCGGTACCGATGCGGAGCAACTGCCGCGTCCGCCGGTCGTCACGGTGATGGGTCACGTCGACCACGGCAAGACCTCACTGCTCGACTATATCCGTCGCGCGAAGGTGGCGGCCGGTGAAGCGGGCGGTATTACGCAGCACATCGGCGCGTATCACGTCGAAACGCCGCGCGGCGTCATCACGTTCCTCGATACGCCGGGTCACGAAGCGTTCACGGCAATGCGTGCACGCGGCGCGAAGGCGACCGACATCGTGGTGCTGGTGGTGGCGGCCGACGACGGCGTGATGCCGCAGACGAAGGAAGCAATCGCCCACGCGAAGGCGGGTGGCGTGCCGATCGTCGTGGCGATCAACAAGATCGACAAGCCGGACGCGAATCCCGACCGCGTCAAGCAGGAACTGGTTGCGGAAGGCGTCGTGCCGGAAGAATACGGTGGCGATTCGCCGTTCGTGCCGGTGTCGGCAAAGACGGGCGCGGGCATCGACGATCTGCTCGAGAACGTGCTGCTGCAGGCCGAAGTGCTGGAATTGAAGGCACCGGTCGAGGCGCCGGCGAAGGGCATCGTGATCGAAGCGAAGCTCGACAAGGGCAAGGGCCCGGTCGCGACGATCCTCGTGCAGTCCGGTACGCTGAACCGCGGCGATATCGTGCTCGCGGGCTCGGCCTACGGCCGCGTGCGCGCGATGCTCGACGAGAACGGCAAGCCGACGAAGGAAGCTGGCCCGTCGATCCCGGTCGAAATCCAGGGTCTGTCGGAAGTGCCGGGCGCGGGCGAGGAAGTGATCGTACTGCCGGACGAGCGCAAGGCGCGTGAAATCGCGCTGTTCCGTCAGGGCAAGTTCCGCGACGTGAAGCTCGCGAAGCAGCAGGCCGCGAAGCTGGAAAGCATGCTCGAGCAGATGGGCGAAGGCGAAGTGCAGAACCTGCCGCTTATCGTCAAGGCCGACGTGCAGGGTTCGCAGGAAGCACTCGTGCAGTCGCTGCTCAAGCTGTCGACCGACGAAGTGCGCGTGCAAATCGTGCACGGTGCGGTGGGTGGCATCAGCGAAAACGACGTCAACCTTGCAACGGCATCGAAGGCAGTCATCATCGGCTTCAACACGCGTGCGGATGCGCAGGCGCGCAAGCTCGCGGAAGCCAATGGCGTCGATATCCGCTACTACAACATCATCTATGACGCAGTGGATGAGGTGAAGGCGGCGATGTCGGGCATGCTGGCGCCGGAGAAGCGCGAAGTCATCACGGGTACGGTCGAGGTGCGCCAGGTGTTCAAGGTGCCGAAGATCGGCGCGGTCGCAGGCTGTATGGTCACGGACGGTATCGTCAAGCGCTCGTCGTCGGTTCGCGTGCTGCGCAACAACGTCGTGATCTTCACGGGCGAACTCGAGTCGCTGAAGCGCTTCAAGGACGACGTGAAGGAAGTCAAGCAAGGCTTCGAGTGCGGCATGTCGGTGAAGAACTTCAACGACATCGTGGAAGGCGACCAGTTCGAAGTCTTCGAAGTGACCGAAGTCGCGCGTACGCTGTAATCGTCGCGTATCGGCTCATGGGCGGGGCAGGCTTGGGCTTGTCCCGCCCATTTTTCATGGCGGCCCGCCAAAAGGCGGCCGCATTATCCTGATAAACGAATCAGGGATCGATCATGTCCAGGAAACGTACTTCCCCCAATCGCAACGTTCAGATCGCCGATCAGATTCAGCGCGATCTGTCCGAACTCATCATGCGCGAGGTTAAAGACCCGCGCATCGGTATTGTCACGATCCAGAGCGTGGAACTCACGCCGGACTACGCGCACGCGAAGATCTACTTCACCGCGTTGACCGGCGATCCGGCCAAGACGCAGGAAGCGCTGAACCATGCGTCGGGTCACTTGCACAACCTGCTGTTCAAGCGCCTGCACATTCATACCGTGCCGACGCTGCATTTCCACTACGACCAGACGATCGAGAAGGCCGTCGAAATGTCCCGCCTGATCAAGGAAGCGAACTCGACGCGCGCGAAGGACGACGACGAGGCCGACGCGGCCGCCAAGGACGACTGAGCTCGACCGGCCTATGACGACTGCAGCATCCCAACGTCCGCGCGTGCCCCGGCGCGTGCTGGACGGCGTCCTCCTGCTCGACAAGCCGGTCGGCCTGTCGAGCAACGATGCGCTGATCCGCGCAAAGCGCCTGCTTCTTGCGAAGAAGGCCGGCCACACCGGCACGCTCGATCCGCTGGCTTCCGGCCTGCTGCCGCTGTGCTTCGGCGAGGCGACGAAGTTCTCGCAGGATCTGCTCGATGCAGACAAGACCTACGAAGCGACGATGCGTCTCGGTCAGCGAACGGCCACCGGCGACGCGGAAGGCGAAGTGATCGACACGCGGCCCGTCGAGTGCGACGGCGCGGCGGTGGAAGCCGCGCTCGCGCGTTTCACCGGCCCGATCGTGCAGGTGCCGCCGATGTATTCGGCGCTCAAGCGCGACGGCAAGCCGCTGTACGAATATGCGCGCGCGGGCCAGACCGTCGAGCGCGAAGGCCGCAACGTGACGATCCATGCGCTCGGCCTGCTCGCGTGCGACCTGCCCGACGTGACGTTTCGCGTGACCTGCAGCAAGGGCACCTACGTGCGCACGCTGGCGGAGGATATCGGCGAGGCGCTGGGTTGCGGCGCGCACCTGACGATGCTGCGCCGGACCGGAGTCGGCGCGTTGACGCTCGAGCATGCGGTGACGCTCGACGCGTTGTCCGATGCCGACGAAGCGTCGCGCGATGCGTGGCTCCAGCCGGTCGACGCGTTGCTGTCGACGTTTCCGCTGGTGCGTCTCGATGAAACCAGCGCGAAGCGATTCCTGCATGGGCAGCGTCTGCCGTTGTCGGCGCTCGATGCGATCGACGCGGCCGACGGCGAGCGCGTGCGTGTCTACGACGCGACGCGGTTGCTCGGCGTGGCGCGCAAGGCGAACGGAGTGCTGGCGCCGGAGCGGCTCGTCGTCACGGCCGCCTGACGCAACGGCGGGATGTACGCCCGCTGGAATGGAAAAAGCCCGGTCGATGTCGACCGGGCTTTTTGTTTGCGCGCAGGCTGCGCGGGTTCAGTGTGCCGCCGAGGCCGCCGCACCTGCATCGCCGCCGCCGGTGCGTTCGGGCTTCGTGATCCAGATCAGCCCGATCAGCAGCACGAAGATTGCCGCGGAGATGTAGAAGAGGTCGTTCACGCCGAGCTGCGCGGCCTGCTGCGTGGCCATGTTGTTGATCAGCCCGTGCGCCTGGTCCTGCGTCAGTCCGAGGTTGCCCATCTGGTTGACGGCCTGGTTGAAGGTCGGGTTGTAGACGTTCGTCTGTTCGACCAGCTGCGCGTGGTGAAAATTGTTGCGATGATCCCACGCCGTCTGGAAGATCGATGTGCCGATGCCGCCACACATGATCCGCACGAAGTTCGACAGGCCCGATGCCGCCGGGATGCGATGGCCGGGGAGGCCGGACAGCGTGATCGACACCAGCGGGATGAAAAAGCCGGCCATCGCGATGCCCTGCACGAGCGTCGGCAACGTCAGCGACCATTCGTCGACACCCGTCGTGTAGCGCGAACGCATCCAGAAGCACAGTGCGAACGTCAGGAACGACGCCGTCGAGATATAGCGCGGATCGGTGCGCGGCAGGTACTTCCCGGTGAGCGGCGACAGCAGGATGGCGAACAGCCCGACAGGCGCCATCACCAGGCCGGCGTCGGTCGCGGTGTAGCCGATCTGCGTCTGCAGCCACAGCGGCAGCAACACGAGGTTGCCGAAGTACAGGCCATAGCCGATCGACAGCGCGACCGTGCCGCCGGTGAAGTTCCGCATGCGGAACAGCGACAGGTCGACGACCGGGTGCTCGGCGGTCAGCTCCCAGATGACGAAGAACGCGAACGCGATGACGGCGGTCAGCGCGAGCACGATGATGGTCGTGCTCGCGAACCAGTCGAGATCCTTGCCCTTGTCGAGCATGATCTGCAGCGAGCCGACCCAGACGACCAGCAGCGCAAGACCCACGCCGTCGATCGGCGCGCGGCGCACGGCCGATTCCCGATGGCGGTAGATCGCCCACGTCGCGGCGGCGGCTGCGATGCCGACCGGGATGTTGACGTAGAAGATCCACGGCCACGAGTAGTTGTCCGAGATCCAGCCGCCGAGGATCGGGCCGGCAACGGGGGCGATCAGCGTCGTCATCGCCCACAGCGCGAGCGCCATCGGCGCCTTGGCGCGCGGATAGCTCGAGAGCAGCAGCGCCTGCGACAACGGAATCATCGGGCCCGCGACCGCGCCTTGCAGCACGCGCGACCCAAGCAGGAACGGCAGGTTGGGCGAGAGTCCGCACATCCACGACGAGATGACGAACAGGATGATCGACGCGAGGAACAGGCGAACCTGTCCGAAGCGATCGGTCAGCCAGCCCGTCAGCGGCACGGAGATCGCGTTGGCGACCGCGAACGAGGTGATGACCCACGTGCCCTGGTCGGACGACACGCCGAGGTCGCCCGAGATGGTCGGGATCGCGACGTTCGCGATGGACGTGTCGAGCACGTTCATGAACACCGCGAGCGATACCGCGATCGTCCCGATCACGAGCTGCCCGCCCTGCAAGGGCGGGTGAGAGACAGGAGCCTGTGCCATGTCGGTTGCTTTTCCGGTGGCGGAACGGTTACATCATTTTCGCGGCGGGATTCGACTTCGCCGCGGCAGGCGTCGCTGCGTTGCCGCCTGCGTTCTCGGCAACGATGCGCGCGATTTCGGCGTCGGCTTCGTCGCCGTACTTCGCGAACACGCTGGTTTCATAGACGGTGTTCGGTGCGTTCACGAGCTGGTCGCCGCGTTCGTCCTTGATGTCGACGTCGACCTGCATCGACAGGCCGATGCGCAGCGGGTGCTTGTCGAGATCCTTCGGATCGAGTTCGATCCGCACCGGCAGGCGCTGCACGACCTTGATCCAGTTGCCGGTCGCGTTCTGCGCCGGCAGCAGCGAGAACGCCGAGCCCGTACCGGCCGAGAAGCCGACCACCTTGCCGTGATAGACGGCCGACGAGCCGTAGATGTCGGCCGTCAGCTCGACCGGCTGGCCGATGCGCATGTGCTTGAGCTGGACTTCCTTGAAGTTCGCGTCGACCCACACCGCGTTGAGCGGCACCACGGACATCAGCGGCGTACCCGGCGACACGCGCTGGCCGACCTGCACCGAGCGCTTCGCGACATAGCCCGTGACCGGAGCGGGCAGTACGTTACGCGCGTTTGCCAGGTAGGCGTCGCGAACCTTGGCGGCCGCGGCCATCACGTTCGGATGCGATGCGATCGTCGTGTTCGCGGTCAGCGCGCGGTTCGACGCGAGTTGCTGCTGCGCGGCGTCGAGCGATGCCTGAGCGGCCTTCACGGCGTCGCGTGCGTGCGAGATTTCTTCCTGCGACACGGCGCCCGTCTGCGCGACGGCCATGCGGCGACGGAGGTCGTCCTCGGCCTTCGACAGGTCGGACTGGCGCAGCGCGACTTGCGCGCGGTACTGGTCGTCGTTGACGAACAGGCCGCGCACCTGGCGCACCGTCTGCGCGAGATTGGCTTCGGCTTGCTGCAGCGCGACCTGCGAGTCGGCCGGATCGAGCACGACGAGCGGATCGCCGGCCTTGACCGTCTGCGTGTCGTCGGCCTTCACCGCGATCACGGTGCCGGTGACCTGCGGCGTGATCTGCACGACGTTGCCGTTGACGTACGCATCGTCGGTTCCCTCATGGAAGCGGGCAACGAGGAAGTAGTACAGGCCGTACGCGATGGCCGCGATCACGATGACCGCGACGAGCAGCGTCATCATCCGTTTGCGCTTCCCGTTGTTTTGCGACTGGGCGCTGGCGGCGTTTTGTTGAGGGTCGCTCATGGCGATTTTCTCCGTCCGTTGTTTCGAGTGTCTGCGTAGTGGTGGCGCCGGATCAGTTGGCGGCCTGTTTTGTCGGTTTGTCGGCGTCGGGCGCGGCGAGCGGCGTGCCGGTCGCGTCGAACCCGCCGCCCAGCGCCTTGATCAACGCGAGCTGCATGTCGCGCCGGCGCATCTTCAGGTTGGTCACCGTCTGCTCCGACGCGAGGCGGTTGCTGTCCGCGGTCAGTACCTGCAGTTGCGGCGACAGGCCGGCCTTGTAGCGGATCACCGCGAGGTCGTATGCGCGCGTCGATGCATCGAGCGCGCGCTGTGCGTCGCCCATCTGGCGATCGATCGCGCGGATCGACGAGACCTGCGTCGCGACGTCGTTCAGCGCGCTGATCAGCGTCTGGTTGTAGTTCGCCACCGACAGGTCGAAGTCCGCGTAGCGGCCCTTGAGCTGGGCGCGCAGTGCGCCGGCGTCGAAGATCGGCAGGTGGATCGCCGGACCGAACTGCGCCTGGCGGCTCGTGAAGTTCAGGAATTTGCCCCAGCCGAACGCATCGAAGCCGAAGCCGGCCGCGAGGTTCACGTCCGGATAGAATTCGGCCTTTGCTTCCTTCACGTCGTGCATCGCGGCTTCGACTTGCCAGCGTGCGGCGACGATATCGGGGCGGCGCGAGACGAGGTCGGCCGGCAGGTTGCCGGGCAGCGTGACTTCGCCGCCCGGATTCAGCACGGGCGCGGCGATCTGCAGCCCGCGATCCGGACCCTTGCCGAGCAGCGCGGCGAGCTGGTAGCGCACCGTCGTGATCTGGCCGTCGAGATCCGACAGCGAGGCCTGGGTCGTCGCGATGTTGCCGCGGGCCGTCTGGCGTTCGACGTTGGTGTCGAGGCCGGCCGATACGCGACCGTCGGTGATCTTGCCGACCGTCTCGCGGTTGGCGATCTCGCGTTGCGCGATATCGCGCAGCGCATAGAGCTGCGCGAGCGAGTTGTAGGTTCGCGCAACCGACGACGCGAGCGTGATGCGCGCCTGCTGCATGTCGGCCTCGGCCGCCTTTTCCTGCGATACCGCGGTGTGCAGGCGTTCGCGGTTCTTGCCCCACAGGTCGAGTTCCCACGACGCGCTCGCGAGCGCGTTGTTCTCGCCATACCACTCGCCGCCGTACGGGGGCGGGACCAGCGCGTTCGACGAATACAGCTCGCGCGTCCATGAATAGCTGGCTTCCGCCTTCGGCAGCAGGTTCGAACGCGACGATTCGATGTACGACGACGCCTTGGCGAGGCGCGCCTGCGCCTGAGCGATCGACGGATTGCCCAGCAGGGCTTCGTCGATCAGCTTCGGCAGTTGCGGATCGCCGAACCGGCTGGCCCAGTCGAGCGCGGGCCACTGGCCGCCCTGGGCCGGCAGGCTGCGGGCGGATTCGAATTGCGACGCGGGGGCGATCTGCTTGTCGCTCTTGATGCCGATGTAGTTTGCGCAGCCAGCCAGCGCCAGCGCGGCAACCGCGGCGGCGACGGCGGCGCGGCACGACCCGGCGCGCACGGACAACGGGGAGGATTTCATCGCGCTGATCCCTGACTCGGAATGAATGATGGACACTGCAAGGATTTCCTTACATTAATCTGTCAAAAGTAATTGTTATGGCAACTATTACGCGACGCTGCTGCCGGTGGTCTCGCAATAGTTGCTGAGAATGCGGCGCAGCATGCTCTTCAGGAACCCGACTTCCTCCGGCGTAAAGCCGTCCAGCACCTGGTCGAGCACGCTGCGGAAAATGGGCGGCAGCCGTTCGGCGAGCGCACGGCCTTCGTCGGTCAGCTCGAGGCGAACCACGCGCCGATCCTCGACGCTGCGGACGCGGGACAGAAGGCCGCGCTTCTCGACCCGGTCGAGCAGGCGCGTGACCGCGCTCGCGTCGATGCCGTACTCGCGCGCGAGCTCGGCGGCCGTCGAGCACTTGCCGACCGCGATCATGAACAGCATGCTTGCCTGCGTGCCCGTGATGCCGAGCTCTTCCTGCGTGCGTTGCGTGACGAGGTTGGTCATCACCGATTTCACGCGCGACATCAGATAACCGACGCTGTCGTTCATCTGATACGTAGACAGTGGCGAGACGGGTGGTTGGGGAGAAGAGTCCGACATAAAACCCTGAGACTGCAATAGTTGACTAGGCAGCAGTATAGGCACAGTTGTTTGTCGCGGCAAATATTAATCGAACGGCAACGGGCGCGCTTCGCGTCGCAAAAGTCCCTGGTATTGGTAAGGTTTTTGGGGCTGGCGACGCCGGCGATGTCGGTCGACTGGCACGCTCGGGGGAGGGCGCGGCCCGGCCGGCGTGTTGCGTCGCGCCATGCTGGTCTGCTTTCGACACTCTGACGTGCTATAATTTGAGGCTTTCCAAGCTGCAATGCGCGCGCCCGTGAAAAACGAGCGGGCGCGTTTGCGCGTTCAAACGATTTCCAGGTTTCTATGACCCGCGCCCTTCGCAATATCGCCATCATCGCCCACGTCGACCATGGCAAGACCACGCTCGTCGACCAACTGCTTCGCCAGTCCGGCACCTTCCGCGAGAACCAGCAGATTGCGGAACGGGTGATGGACTCGAACGACATCGAAAAAGAGCGCGGGATCACGATTCTCGCGAAGAACTGCGCGGTCGAGTACGAAGGCACGCATATCAACATCGTCGACACGCCGGGGCACGCGGACTTCGGTGGCGAGGTCGAGCGCGTGCTGTCGATGGTCGACTCGGTGCTGCTGCTGGTCGACGCGGTCGAGGGCCCGATGCCGCAGACGCGCTTCGTCACGAAGAAGGCGCTCGCGCTCGGCCTGAAGCCGATCGTCGTCGTCAACAAGATCGACCGTCCGGGCGCGCGGATCGACTGGGTCATCAACCAGACCTTCGACCTGTTCGACAAGCTGGGCGCGACCGAAGAGCAGCTCGACTTCCCGATCGTCTACGCATCGGGCCTGAACGGTTACGCGTCGCTCGACCCGGCCACGCGCGAAGGCGACATGCGCCCGCTGTTCGAGGCGATCCTCGCGCACGTGCCGGTTCGTCCGGCCGACCCGGAAGCGCCGCTGCAGCTCCAGATCACGTCGCTCGACTATTCGACGTACGTCGGCCGGATCGGCGTCGGCCGCATCACGCGCGGCCGCATCAAGCCGGGCCAGCCGGTCGTGATGCGCTTCGGCCCGGAAGGCGACGTGCTGAACCGCAAGATCAACCAGGTGCTGTCGTTCAAGGGCCTCGAGCGCGTGCAGGTCGACTCGGCGGAAGCGGGCGACATCGTGCTGATCAACGGTATTGAAGATGTCGGCATCGGCGCGACGATCTGCGCGGTCGATACGCCGGAAGCGCTGCCGATGATCACCGTCGACGAGCCGACGCTGACGATGAACTTCCTCGTCAACTCGTCGCCGCTCGCCGGCCGCGAAGGCAAGTTCGTGACGAGCCGCCAGATCCGCGACCGCCTGATGAAGGAACTGAACCACAACGTCGCGCTGCGCGTGAAGGACACCGGCGACGAAACCGTGTTCGAAGTGTCGGGCCGCGGCGAACTGCACCTGACGATTCTCGTCGAGAACATGCGTCGCGAAGGTTACGAGCTGGCCGTGTCGCGTCCGCGCGTCGTGATGCAGGAAATCGACGGCGTGAAGAACGAGCCGTACGAACTGCTGACCGTCGACGTCGAGGACGAACACCAGGGCGGCGTGATGGAGGAGCTCGGTCGCCGCAAGGGCGAAATGCTCGACATGGCGTCGGACGGCCGCGGCCGCACGCGTCTGGAATACAAGATCTCGGCGCGCGGCCTGATCGGCTTCCAGAGCGAATTCCTGACGCTGACGCGCGGCACGGGCCTGATGAGCCACATCTTCGACTCGTACGCACCGGTCAAGGAAGGTTCGGTCGGCGAGCGCCGCAACGGCGTGCTGATCTCGCAGGACGACGGCGCCGCCGTGGCATACGCGCTGTGGAAGCTGCAGGATCGCGGCCGCATGTTCGTGAAGCCGGGCGACGCGCTCTACGAGGGCATGATCATCGGCATCCACAGCCGTGACAACGACCTCGTCGTGAACCCGATCAAGGGCAAGCAGCTGACCAACGTGCGTGCGTCGGGCACCGACGAAGCCGTGCGCCTCGTGCCGCCGGTCCAGATGTCGCTGGAGTACGCGGTCGAATTCATCGACGAGGACGAACTCGTTGAGGTGACGCCGCAGTCGATCCGCCTGCGCAAGCGCTTCCTGAAGGAGCACGAGCGTCGTCGCGCGAGCCGCGAAGGCGCGGTCGACTGAGCATTCGGGTCGATGGCTGCATGACGAAAAAGGCTGCCTCGGGGCAGCCTTTTTTGCGTCCGCGCGAGATGCAATCGGGCAGCCTGCAAAACACTGTTCCCGCGGGTGGCGGCAATCCGGCAAAACCCCGCCGCGCGGTGCTTTCAGGCACATTTCGCCATGAACTTCGGTACCGGTTCTGTGATATGCTGCGCGCACGCAAGTTTTAGGTCCTTCCAAGCAAGACTTGATTCGCAATCCGCTAAACGGTCAGGCCGTGTCGCGGAAGGTTGAGCAACCCGCTATTTCTCGAGAAGCTCGAAGAAAGGTGAGCGTAAAATGTCAGATGTAATGAAGCAGTTTCAGCTGAACTCCTATCTGTTCGGCGGCAATGCTTCGTACGTTGAAGAACTGTACGATGCATACCTCAACAATCCGGCGTCCGTGCCGGAGAACTGGCGAGAGTATTTCGACGCGCTGCAGAACGTACCTGCAACGGACGGTTCGAATGCCAATGACGTCGCCCACTTTCCGATCGTCGAATCGTTTGCCGAGCGTGCGAAGGCCAATGCCTTCATCCCGCGCGAAAGCAGCACCAATCTTGCTGCGGCGCGCAAGCAAGTCCACGTGCAGTCCCTCATCAGCGCCTATCGCTTCCTTGGCTCGCAATGGGCCAACCTCGATCCCCTGAAGCGTCGCGAACGTCCCGCCATCCCCGAACTCGAGCCCGCGTTCTACGACTTCTCCGAAGGCGACCTCGACCAGACGTACAGCGCAAGCAACCTGTATTTCGGTTTCGACCAGGCTTCGCTGCGCGATATCGTCAAGGGGCTGCGCGATACGTATTGCGGCACGATCGGCGCCGAGTACATGTACATCAGCGATCCGGAGCAGAAGCGCTGGTGGCAGGAGCGCCTCGAGTCGACCCGCGCGACGCCGAACTTCTCGGCGGACGAGAAGAAGCACATCCTGAACCGCCTGACGGCCGCCGAAGGCCTCGAGCGTTACCTGCACACCAAGTACGTCGGCCAGAAGCGCTTCTCGCTCGAAGGCGGCGAAAGCTTCATCGCGTCGATGGACGAAGTCGTGCAGCACGCGGGCAAGCGCGGCGTGCAGGAAATCATCATCGGCATGGCCCACCGCGGCCGTCTGAACGTGCTGGTCAACACGCTGGGCAAGATGCCGGCCGACCTGTTCGCCGAATTCGAAGGCAAGCACGTCGACGACCTGCCGGCCGGTGACGTGAAGTACCACAAGGGCTTCTCGTCGGACGTGTCGACGGAAGGCGGCCCGGTTCACCTGTCGCTCGCGTTCAACCCGTCGCACCTCGAAATCGTGAACCCGGTGGTCGAAGGTTCCGCGAAGGCGCGGATGGACCGTCGCGGCGACGAAGACGGCCTGCAAGTGCTGCCGGTGCAGATCCACGGCGACGCGGCCTTCGCGGGCCAGGGCGTCGTGATGGAAACGCTGAACCTCGCGCAGACGCGCGGTTACGGCACGCACGGCACGCTGCACATCGTCATCAACAACCAGATCGGCTTCACGACGTCCGACCCGCGCGACGCGCGCTCGACGCTGTACTGTACCGACGTCGTCAAGATGATCGAGGCGCCGGTGCTGCACGTGAACGGCGACGATCCGGAAGCCGTGATCCTCGCGACGCAGATCGCGATCGATTACCGGATGCAGTTCCACAAGGATGTCGTGATCGACATCGTCTGCTTCCGCAAGCTGGGTCACAACGAGCAGGACACGCCGGCCGTCACGCAGCCGCTGATGTACAAGAAGATCGCGCAGCACCCGGGCACCCGTGCGCTGTACGCCGAGAAGCTCGTGCAGCAGGGCGTGATCACCGCGGAAGACGCCGACAACTACGTGAAGGCGTACCGCAAGGCGATGGACGACGGTCACCACACGGTCGACCCGGTCCTGTCGAACTACAAGAGCAAGTACGCGGTCGACTGGGTGCCGTTCCTGAACCGCAAGTGGACGGACGCAGCCGACACGGCCGTGCCGCTCGCCGAACTGAAGCGCCTCGGCGAACGCATCACGACGGTGCCGGAAAACTTCAAGGTCCACCCGCTCGTCGAGCGCGTGATCAACGACCGCCGCAACATGGCGCGTGGCGACCAGCCGCTCGACTGGGGCATGGGCGAACACCTCGCGTTCGCGTCGCTCGTCGCATCGGGCTACTCGGTGCGCCTGACGGGCCAGGACTCGGGTCGCGGCACGTTCACGCACCGTCACGCGGTGCTGCACGACCAGAACCGCGAGCGCTGGAACGACGGCACCTACGTGCCGCTGCAGAACATCGCCGAAGGCCAGGCGAAGTTCACGGTGATCGACTCGGTGCTGTCGGAAGAAGCGGTGCTGGGCTTCGAATACGGCTACTCGACCGCCGAGCCGAACACGCTCGTGCTGTGGGAAGCGCAGTTCGGCGACTTCGTCAACGGCGCGCAGGTCGTGATCGACCAGTTCATCTCGTCGGGCGAAGTGAAGTGGGGCCGCGTGTCGGGTCTCACGATGCTGCTGCCGCACGGCTATGAAGGCCAGGGTCCGGAACACTCGTCCACGCGTATCGAGCGCTTCCTGCAACTGTGCGCGGATCACAACATGCAGGTCGTCCAGCCGACGACGCCGGCGCAGATCTTCCACCTGCTGCGCCGCCAGATGATCCGCCTGTTCCGCAAGCCGCTGATCGTCGCTACGCCGAAGTCGCTGCTGCGTCACAAGGAAGCCGTGTCGGATCTGTCGGAACTGGCGAAGGGTTCGTTCCAGCCGGTGCTGGGCGAAACCGACGGCGGCATCGACGCGAAGAAGGTCAAGCGCGTGCTGGCATGCTCGGGCCGCGTGTACTACGACCTCGTCGCACATCGCCGCGAAGCGAAGGCGAACGACGTCGCGATCATCCGTATCGAGCAGTTGTATCCGTTCGCGCACAAGCAGTTCGAAGCCGAAATGAAGAAGTACGAGAACGCGACTGAAGTGGTCTGGGTGCAGGACGAGCCGCAGAACCAGGGCCCCTGGTTCTACGTCGAGCACCACCTGAAGGAAGGCATGAAGGAAGGGCAGAAGCTGGCATACAGCGGCCGTCCGGCTTCGGCCTCGCCGGCGGTTGGCTACTACGCGAAGCACTACGAGCAGCAGAAGGCCCTGATCGAAGGTGCTTTCGGCCGCCTGAAGAGCGCATCGATCGCGAAATAACCGACGGACGCGAAACGGGAGGGCGCAGTGCGCTTTCCCGTCTCCTTCGGCCTGCCGGGCGCGTTGCGCGCCGTACCGGCGGAAGGAATCGCACGAACCTCGTCATACCCCAGATTAAGCATCCAGGAAAATCACATGGCTATCGTAGAAGTCAAAGTCCCCCAGCTTTCGGAGTCGGTCTCGGAAGCCACCATGCTGCAGTGGAAGAAGAAGCCGGGCGAAGCAGTCGCGCAGGACGAAATCCTGATCGAACTCGAGACCGACAAGGTCGTGCTCGAAGTGCCGGCGCCGGCAGCGGGCGTGCTCGCGCAAGTGATGCACCACGACGGTGACACGGTGGTTGCCGACCAGGTGATCGCAACGATCGATACCGAAGCGAAGGCTGGTGCGGCCGAAGCAGCGGCAGGCGCAGCCGAAGTCAAGCCGGCCGCGGCACCCGTCGCAGCCGCACCGGCAGCGCAACCGGCTGCCGCCACGGCATCGTCGGCAGCCGCATCGCCGGCCGCGTCGAAGCTGCTGGCCGAGAAGGGCCTGTCGGCAGGCGACGTCACGGGTTCGGGCCGCGACGGCCGCGTCACGAAGGGCGACGCGCTGGCCGCTGGCAGCGCACCGAAGGCCGCTCCGGCTGCCGCGCCGGCCAAGGCCGCGGCGAAGCCGTCGCTGCCGGACGTGAAGGTGCCGGCGTCGGCGACGACCTGGCTGAACGACCGTCCGGAACAGCGCGTGCCGATGTCGCGCCTGCGTGCGCGTATCGCCGAGCGTCTGCTCGAATCGCAGCAGACCAACGCGATCCTGACGACGTTCAACGAAGTCAACATGGCTCCGGTCATGGAACTGCGCAACAAGTACAAGGACAAGTTCGAGAAGGAACATGGCGTGAAGCTCGGCTTCATGTCGTTCTTCGTGAAGGCGGCCGTGCACGCGCTGAAGAAGTTCCCGCTCGTGAACGCGTCGATCGACGGCAACGACATCGTCTACCACGGCTACTTCGACATCGGTATCGCTGTCGGCTCGCCGCGCGGCCTCGTCGTGCCGATCCTGCGCAATGCCGATCAGCTGAGCCTTGCCGAGATCGAAAAGAAGATCGCCGAATTCGGCCAGAAGGCGAAGGACGGCAAGCTGTCGATCGAGGAAATGACGGGCGGTACGTTCTCGATCTCGAACGGCGGCGTGTTCGGCTCGATGCTGTCGACCCCGATCATCAACCCGCCGCAGTCGGCCATCCTCGGCGTGCACGCGACGAAGGAGCGTCCGGTCGTGGAAAACGGCCAGATCGTGATCCGTCCGATCAACTAC
The DNA here is from genome assembly GCF_000731655.1 of Burkholderia sp. MSh2. Classification (NCBI taxonomy): domain Bacteria; kingdom Pseudomonadati; phylum Pseudomonadota; class Betaproteobacteria; order Burkholderiales; family Burkholderiaceae; genus Burkholderia; species Burkholderia sp. MSh2. The sequence goes on from NZ_JPGM01000054.1 coordinate 57,306, forward strand.
CTCGCGCTGTCGTACGACCACCGCATCATCGACGGCCGCGAAGCCGTGCTGTCGCTCGTCGCGATGAAGGATGCGCTGGAAGATCCGGCACGCCTGCTGCTCGACCTGTAAGCCGAGTTTCACCGCATTGACCCGTTCCGCACGGGCGCGCGACACGCGCGCCCGTGCGGGCGCACAAGTAGAAAGGATTGCCATGTCCAAGGAATTTGACGTCGTCGTGATCGGCGCCGGCCCCGGCGGCTACATCGCCGCGATTCGCGCCGCGCAGCTGGGCAAGACCGTTGCCTGTATCGAGAAGTGGAAGAATCCGGCCGGCGCGCTGAAGCTCGGCGGCACCTGCCTGAACGTCGGCTGCATCCCGTCGAAGGCGCTGCTGGCCTCGTCGGAAGAATTCGAGAACGCGCAGCACCATCTCGCCGACCACGGCATCAGCGTCGACGGCGTGAAGATCGACGTCGCGACGATGCTCGGCCGCAAGGACGGCATCGTCGAGAAGATGACGAGCGGGATCGAGTTCCTGTTCAAGAAGAACAAGATCACCTGGCTGAAGGGCCATGGCAAGTTCACCGGCAAGACCGACGCCGGCGTACAGATCGAAGTGAGCGGCGAGGGTGAAGCCGAAGTCGTCACCGCGAAGAACGTGATCATCGCGACGGGCTCGAAGGCGCGTCACCTGCCGGGCATCCCGGTCGACAACAAGATCGTGTCGGACAACGAAGGCGCGCTGACGTTCGACGCGGTGCCGAAGAAGCTCGCCGTGATCGGCGCAGGCGTGATCGGCCTCGAACTCGGCTCGGTGTGGCGCCGCCTGGGCGCCGAAGTGACGGTGCTCGAAGCGCTGCCGGCATTCCTCGGCGCGGCCGACGAAGCGCTCGCGAAGGAAGCGGCCAAGCTGTTCAAGAAGCAGGGCCTCGACATCCATCTCGGCGTGAAGATCGGCGAAGTGAAGACGACCGCGGACGGCGTGTCGATCGCTTACACGGACAAGGACGGCAACGCGCAGACGCTCGACGCCGACCGCCTGATCGTGTCGGTCGGCCGCGTGCCGAACACCGACAACCTCGGCCTCGAGGCGATCGGCCTGAAGGCGAACGAACGCGGCTTCATCGACGTCGACGACCACTGCCGCACGGCCGTGCCGAACGTGTACGCGATCGGCGACGTGGTGCGTGGCCCGATGCTCGCGCACAAGGCGGAAGACGAAGGCGTGCTGGTCGCGGAAGTGATCGACGGCCAGAAGCCGCACATCGACTACAACTGCATTCCGTGGGTGATCTACACGTACCCGGAAATCGCGTGGGTCGGCAAGACGGAGCAGCAACTGAAGGCCGAAGGCCGCGAGATCAAGACGGGCAAGTTCCCGTTCTCGATCAACGGCCGTGCGCTGGGCATGAACGCACCGGACGGTTTCGTGAAGATGATCGCGGACGCGAAGACGGACGAACTGCTCGGCGTGCACGTGATTGCCGCGAACGCGTCGGACCTGATCGCGGAAGCCGTGGTGGCGATGGAATTCAAGGCGGCGTCGGAAGACATCGCCCGTATTTGCCATCCGCACCCGTCGATGTCGGAAGTGATGCGCGAAGCGGCGCTCGCCGTCGACAAGCGCTCGCTGAACAGCTGAGCACGGTATAGCGCCGGCCCGTCGGCCGGCGCAGCCGTCACATGACGAAGGCGGGCGGGGTTTCCCGCTCGCCTTCGTTTTTTCCGGTTTGCCCGATGAACGTCACCGAATACTACACGCGCGAACTGACCACGCGCGGCTATCAGTCCGATCCCGCACAGCGCGCGGCCGTCGATCGCCTGCAGCAATGTTTTGACGAGTGGGTCGAGTACAAGGCGCGCCGCTCGAACGCATTCAAGAAGCTCATCAACCATCCGGACCTCCCGCGCGGCGTCTACATGTGGGGCGGCGTCGGTCGCGGCAAGAGCTTCCTGATGGACAGCTTCTTCGCGGTCGTGCCCGTGCAGCGCAAGACGCGCCTGCATTTCCACGAATTCATGCGCGAAGTGCACCGGGAGCTCGAGGAACTGAAGGGGCAGGCCGATCCGCTCGACGAACTCGCGCGGCGCATCGCGAAGCGCTACCGGCTGATCTGCTTCGACGAGTTTCACGTATCGGACATCGCCGATGCGATGATCCTGTACCGTCTGCTCGACCGTCTGTTCAACAACGGCGTGCAGTTCGTGATGACGTCCAACTACGATCCCGACGACCTGTATCCGGACGGCCTGCATCGGGACCGCATGCTGCCGGCGATCGCGCTGATCAAGGACAAGCTCGACGTGCTCAACGTCGATGCGGGCGTCGACTACCGCCAGCGCACGCTCGCGCAGGTGAAGATGTATCACACTCCGCTCGGCGCGGACGCCGATCGCGAGTTGCGGCATGCATTCTCGAAGCTCGCCGCGGTACCCGACGAAAGCCCGATCCTGCATATCGAGAAGCGCGAACTGAAGGCGCTGCGCAAGGCGGATGGCGTCGTATGGTTCGATTTCGCGACGCTGTGCGGCGGCCCGCGTTCGCAGAACGACTACCTCGAACTGGCGAGCCGCTTCCATGCAATCGTGCTGTCCGAGGTGCCGCAGATGTCGCCGCGGATGGCGTCCGAGGCGCGGCGCTTCACGTGGCTCATCGACGTGCTGTACGACCACAAGGTCAAGCTGCTGATGTCCGCGGCGGTGCCGGCGGAGCAACTGTACGTCGAAGGCCCGATGGCCAACGAGTTCGCACGCACGGTGTCGCGCATCGTCGAGATGCAGTCGAAGGAGTATCTCGAAACACCGCGCCGCATCGTCGATACGTCGCTGACTTGAGGGTGCTTGGCGGTAATTGACCGGATTCAAACGTCAATTCCGGTCAAATTCAGGCAATCTTGGGGTATTTTCGGATTCGTCTTATATTCATTGTCGGGGTGAGCCGATATCGTTGTGTCATGGTTACTAAGGCTGGAGATGTCCATGACACCGTATCGCGATCTGAACGACCACGAGTGGCGCTGCGTTGCGCCGCTTCTGCCCGAAATGCAGCCGCGCACCGAGTTGCGTGGCCGGCCGTTGGCCAATACGCGTGCCGTCCTGAACGGCGTGCTGTGGGTGATCTACAGCGGGGCAACGTGGTCGGCCATGCCGCGCCGTTACCCGTCGTATCAGACCTGCCATCGCCGTTTCAAGGTCTGGCACGAGACGGGCGCGTTGATGAACGTCATGCGTGAGCTCTATGGCGACGCAGGCGTGAATCTCTGCAACGAATTGTCCACGCGGATGCGCAAGCATGTGCAATCGAAGGCGGCAGAAGCACGCAGCAACGTGGCTCCGGCCTTTCATCCGCCGGGTAGCCATGCGCCCGGCACGCTGAAGCACGCTGCGTGATGCGGGTCCGTTCCGGCGGCGTCCGCACCAAAAGAAAATCGGCCTGACGACATCGTCGCAGGCCGATTTTTCGTTGAGCCGCGCGTTCAGGCGCGCGCCAGAATTATTGCTGGCGTACCCAGGTCTGCGAACGGCCGAGCAGCGACACACCGATGTAGCCGCGCACGATCAGTTTCTGGCCGCCGTCTTCGAGCGTCATCTTGCACTTGTAGACCTTGCCGTTTTCCGGGTCGAGAATGTTGCCGCCGTCCCAGTGGTCGCCTTCCTTCTTCATCGCCTTGATGATCGTCATGCCCTTGATCAGTTGATCCTTGCGCTCGTCCGTGCAGGCGGTGCAGCGGCGATCGGGCGTATCGTTCGCGCCGAGGCCCTTGAGGACCTTGCCGGACAACGCGCCGTCACCGTCCTCGGCGATCTGCACGAGTGCCTTCGGCTGATGGGTGTTGTCGTCGATCGTCTGCCACATGCCGATCGGGCTGTCGGCTTGTGCGAACGTGGGTGCTGCGCAGGCGAGCAGTGCGCCGGCCATGGCCATTGCACGCAACGGGCGGGTCAGTTGAAGCATTGTCGTCCTCCTTGTTTTGCATGTCGTGTTCGATCGGCTCGCACGACCGTCTGCATGGGGCGGGCATGTTGCGAGCTTCGCCAGAATACGTGAAACCACGCGCCGCGTTTGATAGAGGGGGCTCTAATCGAAACAGCCCGCGCGACGACGCGGGCTGTTCGGTGAGCGGTCAGTTGAGCTGATACGAGAAGGCGGCGTTGACGCGCGGGCTGCGCGACGCACTTTCGACGGGCGCGTCGCCGACCGGCTTCGCGATGTTCAGGTCGAGGCTGTAGAAACGGCTGTCCGTGAACCGCACGCCGATGCCGACCGACGACATGCGGTTCGGCGACGGCGTGCCTGCGTGCAGGTATACGCGCGCCATGTCGTAGGCAATATACGGTGTGACCGATTTCATGTACGTCCAGCCCGGCGAGAACGCGCGGTTGACTTCGAGCGACATCCCCCAGCCGGAATCGCCCGACGCCTCGCCCGGCTGATAGCCGAGCGCGTAACGGGTCGAGCCGAACGAGATCTGTTCGGACGTCGGCAACGAGTCGGCGCTGTATTGCCCGGTCAGTGAAACCGACGTGCCGATCCGGAACGGCCATTCGTTGGTTTGCGTGAAGGTTGCGCCGGTACGGACGAAGGTCAGTGAAGTCGGGTCGGCATAGGTCGTCGTGGTACTGCCGTTCGTGCCGATCTGCGATTTCGATGCGCCGAGAATGTCGAACGCCTTCGCAACGTTGATGCTCAGCTTTTGCACCTGCTTCGGCTGGACGGTCGTGTAGTCAAGCTGCAGTTGCAGCACACGCACCTGCGACCGGTTGTTGAGGGTCGCACCGTTGATCTGGTTCTGGTAGTTGTCCTCGTTGTGGGCCGCGTAGCCCGACACCGTGCCGAGCAGGCTGCGCTGGTTGTTCAGCAGTATCGGATAGGATGCCGAAAGACCAAGCTTTTCGTTCTTGACCGTACGCTGGACATACGACGGCAGGCCCGGATTGTCGGTCGGCTTGCCGCGATAGGTGCTCGCATCGAGGCGCGTGATGAGGCCGCTGCTGCCGACAGGCAGTGCGCCACTGAATGCGAAGTACGTTTGCTTGTCGCGTCCCGGCGGCGCCAGCGCGGAGATGCTCAGTTGCTCGCCGAACCGCGTGAGGCCGTTCTCGGTCGCGGTGATGAGGCCCTGGACGCCCGGATGGTTGAAGTCGATGCCGGTGCTGACGTTGAACGGCTTGCGGTCGACCGCGAGTTCGAGCGTCGTCGCGCCGTCGGTGGTTTGCGGAGGCGGCACGTTCGCCTTGACCGTGAGGCCGGGGAGCAGGCCGAACGTATTCACGTAGCGCTCGAACGTTGCACGGCGCAGCGGACGATCGGCGGTGATGTTCGCGGCGATCGCGCGAATCTTCGGTTCCATCGCGCCGGGCTTGCCGGTGACCTTGACGTCCGACACATAGCCTTCGACAACCGTGATGCGTACGACGCCGTTTTCGAACGTCTGCGCGGGAACGAACGCGAACGACAGCGCATAGCCGCGATCCTGGTACAGCTTCGTCACGCCGTTGGCGGTTTCGATCAGTTCGCCGATCGTGATGTCCTTGCCGACGAGGGGGGTGAAGCGACGCGAGATTTCATCGAACGGCACCGACTTCACGCCTTCGACCTGGAACGTCGCGGGCGTCAGGTGACGCGACAGCAACTCCTGCATTTGCGGCGCTTGCGGCGCGACCTGCACGGTCACGTTCGGGCCGGTTTTCGGTGCGTTGATCTGGGGCAGGGAGTCCAGCGGGTTACCCCCGACGCGTGTCTGTGCATGTGCCGTGCCGGCTGCCGCGATCGCGAGCAGCATCATCCATCTGTCGAGTCTGGATTTCATTGTTCTTCCTCGTAGGCCTTGCTTTTCGTCTTCTTGGTAATGCCGACGCGCGACACCAGGGTGCCGCGCGTCGCGTGCCGCCATGCCGGTTGTATTGGTACGGCCGCGCCATTCGCTCCGGCTGCGAAGGTGCGACCGTCCTCCTTTACTTGCCAACGCTCCCCAGCGTGCCCAGCAAACTCGTTACCGGCGCGAGCAGGCCCGTCGAGTTGCCGCCCGATGCCGTCCCCGAGACGCTGCCGATCAGCGACGTAACCGGCGCGAGCGGGCTCGAGCCCCCGGACCCCGCTGCACCGCCAACTGCACCGGTGACAGTATTCAGCAAACCGGTGACAGGCGCGAGAGGGTTTGCACTGCCTGCGCCACCTGTTGCGCCGCCGAGCGTGCCCGTGACCGTCGACACGAGATTCGTGACGGGGGCGAGTGGGCCGCTGCCGCCGCCCGCCGCACCGCTCAGCGTGCCGGTGACCGTCGAGACGAGGCCGGTGACAGGTGCGAGGGGGCTGCTGCCGCCCGTTGCGCCGCCGAGTGCGCCGGTGACGGTGGAGACGAGGCCGGTGACCGGTGCGAGGGGGCTGCCGCTGCCGCCCGTTGCACCCCCGAGTGCGCCGGTGAGCGAGCCGAGCGGCGTCGAGCCAAGGCCCGAGAGCAGGCCGCCGAGCGGATTCGTGGCGCCGGAACCCGACGGCGGGCCGTTCTGCACGGTTGCCGTCGATCCGCCGACGAGGCTCGTGATCAGGCCGGGGATCGGCGCCGCGCCGTTCGGGCCGTTCGGATTGACGAGGCCGCCTGCATTGGTCACGGTGTTGCCGACCGAGGTCACGAGCTGGCCGACGTCGCCGACGAGCGGCTGGCTCGACGTGCCGCCGACCTGCTTGCCGGCCGAACTGATCGCCCCGCCGACCTGGCCGAGCAGGCCGGAGACAGGTTGTCCGAGCCCGGTCGTCGTGCCGACCTGTTGCGTGACCTGTCCGGCGGTGATCACGAGCGGCGTGATCGCCGAGCTGAGCGGTTGCGTGACCTGCTGCACCGCGCCCGACGACAGCGTCGAGCCGATCGTCGTGCCGGCGGCCGTCAGGCCGTTGGCGACCGTGTCGAGCACGGTGCCGACCGGCGTCGTGACCGGTGCCAGCGGCGCGAGCGGGCCCGTGCCGAGCGCCTTGACCGTCGAGCTCAGGCCGGACACCGTGTTGCTCGTCGCGCCGACCACGTTGCCGAGCCCGGCCACCGTCGTGCCGACCGGATTCTGAGTCGAGCCGATCTGCCCCAGCCCGTTGCTCACGGCGTTGGCGGCCGCGCCGACGATGGTGCCGGTGCTCGAGAGCGTGCTGCCGACGCCCTTCGTCACCCCGTCGCCGAGGCCCGGCACGCTGATGTTGCCGACCGTGCTGCCGAGGTCGGTGGCCGTCTGGCCGACCGTGCTGACCACACCCTGGGTGCCCGTGGACGTGCCGCTGGTGCCGCTCGTGCTCGGCGTGCCGCTCGTGCTGCTGGGGGTGTTGTTGCTGCTGGTCGGCGACGCGCTGACGCCGCCGCCGCCGCAGGCAGCCAGCAGGCAGGCTGCGGCGAGGGCGGTGAGGGGCGCGCGCCACTGGCGCACGGCGGCCGTCGTGAGGGCTCGTTGCTGGGACATGATTGACTCCTCGCTGTCTTGTCGATTGATGGATATAGGTTTACTTGCCGTGCGTGCCGCCAAGCAGGCCGCCGATCAGCGACGTGACGGGCGCGAGCGGATTCGACGCCGAGCCCGCGTTCGTGACGGCGCCGGTGCCGCCGGTCAGTGCCGGTGCGCCGACCGCGCTGGTCACCGTGGACACCGCGTTCGTCACCGGGGCGAGCGGGCTGTTGCCGCCGGTGCCGCCGAGTGCGCCCGTGACCGAGCCGAGGAGACCCGTGACCGGCGCGAGCGGGCCGCCGCTCGTGCCGCCCGTTGCTCCGCCGAGCGCGCCCGTGACCGTCGAGACGAGGCCGGTGACCGGTGCGAGGGGGCTGCCGCTGCCGCCCGTTACGCCGCCGAGCGCACCCGTGACCGTCGAGACGAGGCCGGTGACTGGCGCGAGGGGGCTGCCGCTGCCGCCCGTTATGCCGCCGAGCGCACCCGTGACCGTCGAGACGAGGCCGGTGACTGGCGCGAGGGGGCTGCCGCTGCCGCCCGTTGCGCCGCCGAGTGCGCCCGTGACCGTCGAAACGAGGCCGGTGACCGGCGCGAGGGGGCTGCCGCTGCCGCCCGTTACGCCGCCCAGTGCACCCGTGACCGTCGAGACGAGGCCGGTGACCGGTGCGAGGGGGCTGCCGCTGCCGCCCGTTGCGCCACCCAGTGCACCCGTGACCGTCGAGACGAGGCCGGTGACCGGAGCGAGCGGGCTGCTGCTGCCACCCGTTGCGCCGCTGAGTGCGCCGGTGACGGTGGAAACCAGGCCGGTGACCGGCGCGAGCGGGCCGCTGCCGCCGCCCGTTGCGCCGCCGAGTGCGCCGGTGACGGTGGAGACGAGGCCCGTGAGCGGCGCGAGCGGGTTGGTCACGCCGCCGGTGCCGCCCGTGAGCAGCCCGCCGACGGTCTTCACCGTGTTGCCCGTGGCCGAAACGGTGTTGCCGAGGCCCGTCGTGACAGGGTTGCCGCCCGCCGATGCGAGCAGGGCGCCGGCCTGGTTCAGGCCGTTGCCGACCGTGCCGAGCAGCGTGTTGACGGGAGCGCCGAGGCCGGTTGCCGTGCCGACCGTCTGGGTCGTCTGGCCGACCATCGTCGTGATGGGCGTGATGACCGAGCTGACCGTCTGCGTGACTTGCTGGATCGGGCCGGTCGACAGCACGTTGGTAAGAGTGGTGCCGCCGTTCGAGACAGCACCGCCGAGCGTCGACACGAGGCCGCCCACAGCCCCCGTGACCGGCGCGAGCGGCGCCAGCGGGCCGCTGCCGAGGCTCGAGACCAGGTTGCCCGTCTGCGTGACCGCGCCGCCGAGCTGATTGACCACGCCGCCCGTGCTGGCAACCGTGGTGCCGATCGGATCCTTGGTTGCGCCGAGCTGGCCGAGGCCGTTGCCCAGCCCGTTGCCGAGTGCGGTCACGGCGCCGCCGACGCTTTGCACGATGCCGCCCGCGGCTTGCGTGGTGGCCGGGTTGACGCCCGGCAGCGACTGGCTGCCGATGACGGAGCCGAGGCCGGAGACGGTCCCGCCCACCCCCGTGACGATATTGCTGCTGCTTGCGAGGACAGTTCCCACCGGGTTCGACGACACACCCGAGGTGCCGGAGGTGCCGCTCGTGCCCGACGTTCCGCTGGTGCCGGAGGTGCCCGACGTGCCGCTGCTACCGGAAGTACCGCTGGTGCCCGACGTCCCGCTGGTGCCCGACGTCCCGCTGGTACCGGAGCTGCCGCTCGTACCCGAGGTGCCGCTGGTGCCGGAGCTGCCGCCGCCCGAGGTGGAGATCGAATCGCCGGCGCCCGAGCTCGAGCCGCCGCCGAGGCCCTGGCTGATGGAACCGGAACCACCGCACGCGGAGAGGGAAAGCATGGCTGCGACGGTGGCCGCGATCAGAGTCGTCCGGAACATGCCATGGGGGATAACCTTAATGTCCATTTTGTCCTCGCATTAAAAATGTGTTGTGAGCTGCGTTGTCGAGTGCTGCGAGGACTACTCTGCAACTGTCGTGCCATTTCGATGCCAGATGGTTCGACGGCAGACTTTAAACGGGGCAATTCCTTGTCGGAAAAGGAAGTTACGGAAATTGAAAGATTGTTGAATCTGTTTAAGGACGGACAAATGAGAACGGTTTCGAGCGTTTCGTAACGTAACGTCACAACATTGGCGTTACGCTTGCGTCGTAACGTGGGGATCACGCAGGCTTGGTGGACGAGGCAATGGTTTTACTGGTGGAATAGGTGTGCACATCTAACCTATCGTAAATCCTATGTGTAAGTCGTACCGAAACGCCGTACAAATACGTTGTGCTCCTGAATTTTTTTTCGACCGACGCCGTTAAAAGAGGTTGGAAGTTAAATAGGATCGGATATAGAATCCGGAGCAGATGTAAGCAAATGTACGGTTCGGTACACAACGTTCGAGGAGGGTTGCTATCGCGAATGTTAACTTGCATCAGATTGTGAGCCATGCCCCGCGGGGCAACCTATAAAGAAAGTGCACCCAGTTGTCGTTACAGCAGATGTAGCGAACGGCGTGGGGCAACCGGCCAGATATGCGGGGACGTATACGTATAAAAGGCCAAAGAACGTAAATACAGGCACGAGGAATAAAATGAAAGCAATCATCAAGCGTTTCCTTAAGGAAGAAAACGGGGTTACCGCAGTCGAGTACGGTCTGATCGCCGGACTGGTAGCCGTTGCTCTCGTCACTGCCGTCGGCACGTTGACGGGTGGCATCTCGGGAGCGTTCACCTACATCGCGAACCAGATGCCGAAGGCATAACGAGCGGGCTTTTTGCTCATTCCCTGCTGTTGGGCGCGCGGATTGCCACGGCAATCCGCGTGGGTAAGTTTTGCCGCTCGGGGCGTAAATGATCCTGCTAATTGGTGTCGGGGTTTTCCTCGCGTGGGCGGTGCTTGTCGCTCTCGAGGACATCCGTCATAGGCGTATACCGAATTCACTGGTGCTTGGTGGACTGGTATCTGCATTTGCGGTCTCCGGACATAATCCATTCGGTATATCCGTGAATCAGGCGCTCATTGGCGCACTGATCGGCTTGGTCAGCCTTTTCCCGTTTTTTGCGCTGCGCGTAATGGGTGCCGCCGACGTCAAGGTGTTCGCGGTGCTTGGTGCGTGGTGCGGCGCGCATGCGCTGTTCTGGCTCTGGATCATTGCGAGCCTGCTCGCGTTCGCCCATGCCGGCACCCTGGTATTCGCCACCCAGACGCCGGTATCCGCGTTATGGCGTCGGCGCTCGCCGACGATGGAGATCGCCGGATTCCGGGCGTCGCCCTATGCCGCGTTTCTCGTGATTCCGGCGGCGCTGTGGTGCGTGTACCGGATCGCGACCGGAGGGGCGCAATGACGGGCGGGCGCCTTGCATCGGGGATGCGCCGTCGCGAGCGTGGCGCGACAGCAGTCGAATTCGCGTTGATGCTGCCGAGTTTCTTCCTGATCCTTTACGCAATCATCACGTACGGAATGATCTTCGCCGCGCAGCAAAACCTGACGCTCGCGGCGACAGAAGGCGCGCGCGCCGCGCTGAACTACCAGCAGGTCGGGGCGGCAGCGTCGGTCCAGGCGGCGCAGCAAGCGGCGCTCGCGGCGCGGGCCCAGGCCGCCTGCACGGCCGCAACGAACCTGACCACGTGGCTGAAGGGCGCGACGTGCGCACAGACGCAGCAAGGCAGCTGTTCGTACGACTCGACGATGCTGTGCGTGCAGATCACGCTGACCTATCCGTACTCGCAGAATCCGCTGGTCCCGTCGTTCCCGTTGATCGGTTCACTGTTGCCGGTGCCGTCGACACTCACCGGAACGGCGATGGTACAGATCAGCCCGGTCAACATCATTTAGACGACAGCGATGGTGCCGTGCGTGGTCGAGGGCGGCCGGCCGGCAGCGCCGCGCGGAGAATTCAATCGTGAGCAGCGGGGAAACATAACAACACCATGGCCAACAACCTGACAAAGATCACTGCGGGCTTGCTGATCGCGATCGCGATCCTGCTCGGCGCCTACGCGTGGATGCTCGGACGCAAGCCCGCCGACGTCGCGCCGGTCACGGCGACGGTTACGACGCAGAGCGTGCCGATCGTCGTGGCGACGCGGCCGTTGCCGGCTGGCCAACCGATTCCGGCCGACGCGCTGAAGGTTCAACAGACGATCGCCGCGCCGCAAGGCGCGTTCGCCGATCCGCTGCAACTCGTCGGCCGCATTCCGGCCGCCGACATCCCGGCCCAGGCGGCCGTCGTCGCGAGCGCACTGACGTCCGGCCTGGCCGAACAGATCGCGCCGGGAGAACGCGCAGTCGCGATCAAGGTCGACGAAACCAACGCAGTCGGCAACCGCGTGAGGCCCGGCAACTTTGTCGACGTGTTCCTGAACCTGAAGCGCGACGGGGCGGGGGCTGCGGTCGGCGGAACGTCGATGGCGGAGATTGCGAATACCCAGGCGCGCCTGCTGATGTCGAAGGTCCGCGTGCTCTCGTTCGGCGACGCGACGACCGAGCGCGACAGCTCGAACGGCTCCGTGGTCGGCATGCGGACCGCGGTGCTCGCGGTGCCGACCGCCCAGGTCGATGCGCTGACGCTCGCCGAGCAGAGCGGCCGGCTCGTGCTCGCGCTGCGCAACCCGCGCGACGACGACGTGGCGGCGCAGACCGTCGCGGTCCGGGTAAGCGACGACAAGAGCCCGTCGGCGCTTGCCGCCGCCGGCGTGGTGCTGGGCGAGTTGTCGAAGAGTGCGGCAGCGCCCGCTCCGCGTGCGGCAGCGCCGCGGGTGGTTGCACGGCATGCCGGAGGCGGGGGCGGCGGCATCGAAGTGATTCGAGG
>NZ_JPGM01000055.1:0-69464 GCF_000731655.1 Burkholderia sp. MSh2
GTGAACAACGGGCCGAGTTCAGGCGCCTGCTGCGCGCGCTTGATGAAGTCGTTGGACGCATCCGCGAGCCGTGCATAACCGACCGCGCCGCGATCCTCGATCTGCATCTTGAACCCGCCGAGCGTACCGAGGCCGAGCACCGGCGGCGGCGGGAACACCGCGACGAACGAGTCCTTCATCGCGCCGTATTGCTGGTTCAGCGCACCCGCGATCGCGCCCGCCGACAGCGCCTTGCCATGCCGTTCCGAGAACGGCTTCAGCGTGACGAACACGATGCCCGCGCTCGAGCTGTTCGTGAAGCCGTTCACCGACAGCCCCGGGAACGCAACCGCGCTCTCGACGCCCGGCTGCTTCAGCGCGATCGAGCCCATGTCGCGGATCACCTTCTCGGTGCGGTCGAGCGATGCACCGTTCGGCAACTGCGCGAACGCGATCAGGTATTCCTTGTCCTGCGCGGGCACGAAGCCGCCCGGCACCACCTTCGACACGAGCACGGTCGCGCCCACCAGCACGAGGTACACGCCCAGCATCAGCGTCTTGCGCGACAGCACGCCGCGCACGCCGCGGCCGTAGTTCTCCGCGCCGCGATGGAACACCTTGTTGAAGCCGCGGAAGAAGCCGCCGAGCACGCGGTTCATCACGCGCGTGAGCCAGTCTTCCTTGTCGCCATGGCCCTTCAGCAGGATCGCGGACAGCGCCGGCGACAGCGTCAGCGAGTTGAACGCCGAGATCACCGTCGAGATCGCGATGGTCATCGCGAACTGCTTGTAGAACTGGCCGGTCAAGCCCGACATGAACGCGAGCGGCACGAACACGGCGACGAGCGTCAGCGCGATCGCGATGATCGGCCCGCTCACTTCCTGCATCGCCTTGTAGGTCGCCTGTCGCGCGTTCATCCCGCTTTCGATGTTGCGCTCGACGTTCTCGACCACCACGATCGCATCGTCGACCACGATCCCGATCGCGAGCACCATCCCGAACAGCGACAACGCGTTGATCGAATAGCCGAACGCCAGCAGCAGCGAGAACGTGCCGATGATCGACACCGGCACCGCGATCAGCGGAATCAGCGACGCGCGCCAGGTCTGCAGGAACACGATCACGACGATCACGACCAGCGCGATCGCCTCGAGCAGCGTGTGCACGACCGCCTTGATCGACGAACGCACGAACTGCGTCGGGTCGTAGACGATCTTGTAGTCGACGCCCGCCGGCATGTCCTGCTTCAGCTCGGCCATCGTCTTGCGCACTTCGTCGGAGATCTGCAGCGAGTTCGCGCCCGGCGACTGGTTGATCGCCATCGCGACGGCCGGCTTGTTGTCGAGCAGCGAACGCAGCCCGTACTCGGATGCGTCGAGCTGGATCCGCGCGATGTCGCGCAGGCGCGTGACGCCGCCGTCCGGCGTCGTCTTCACGACGATGTCGCCGAACTCGTCTTCCGTCTGCAGGCGGCCGCGCGCGTTCACCGACAGCTGCAGCGGCGTGCCGGGCAGCGACGGCGACGCGCCGATCACGCCGGCCGCGACCTGCACGTTCTGTTCGCGGATCGCCTGCACGACGTCCTCGGCGGACAGCCCGCGCTGCGCGACCTTCTGCGGATCGAGCCAGACGCGCATCGCGTAGTCGCCCGATCCCCACAGCTGCACCTGGCCGACGCCCTGGATCCGCGACAGGCGATCCTTCACGTTGATCAGCGCGTAGTTGCGCAGGTAGGTCATGTCGTAGCGGTTGTCCGGCGAGATCAGGTGGACCACCATCGTCAGCGTCGGCGAGCTTTTCACCGTCGTGATGCCGAGCCGCTGCACGTCTTCCGGCAGGCGCGGCAGCGCCTGGTTCACGCGGTTCTGCACGAGCTGCGTGGCCTTGTCCGGATCGGTGCCGAGCTTGAACGTGACGGTGATCGTCATGTTGCCGTCGCTGTTCGCCTGCGACTGCATGTAGAGCATGTCCTCGACGCCGTTGATCTGCTCCTCGAGCGGCGACGCGACCGTCTCGGCGATCACTTTCGGGTTCGCGCCCGGATACTGCGCCTTCACGATCACGGAAGGCGGCACGACCTCCGGATATTCCGAGATCGGCAGCAGGAACATCGCGATCACCCCGCCGAGCAGGATGATCACCGATAGGACTCCTGCGAAGATGGGCCGGTCGATAAAGAATTTGGATATGTTCATGGATTGCTCTGTCTGGTTGAACGCGGATGCGAAGCGGCGTGCCGCTTACGAATCCGCCTTCGCCGATGCGGCCGGCTTCGCGTTGCTCGCGAGCGGCTCGGACGGCGCATCGCCGCCCGTCATCGGGACCATGTGCGGCTTCACCTGTTCGCCGGGGCGCACGCGCTGCGTACCGTTCACGACGACGCGATCGCCCGCCGACAGCCCGCTCACGATCACGCGCCGGTTGCCGTGCTGCATCCCCTGCTGCACCTCGCGATACGACACGCGGCCCTGCGCATCGACGACGAACACGAACTTCTTGTCCTGGTCGGTGTTGATCGCCGCGTCGTCGACCAGCAGCGCCTCGTGCGGCGCGCTGCCGCCCACCTTCACGCGTGCGTAGAGGCCCGGGACCAGCGTGCCGTCCGCGTTGTCGAAGCGCGCGCGCACGCGGATCGTGCCCGACGACGTGTCGAGCCGGTTGTCGACCGAATCGATCTCGCCGCTGCGCGAGTAGCCCGTCTCGTTCGCGAGGCCCAGCTCGACCGGTACCTTGCGGCCGTTGCGTGCGCCGTTGATGTACTGCAGGTAGGTCTGCTCGTCGGCGTCGAACGATGCGTAGATCGGCGACACCGACACGAGCGTCGTCAGCGGTGCGGCCGACGCACCGGCCGACACGACGTTGCCGAGCGTGATTTCCGCGCGCGATACGCGGCCCGACACCGGCGCGGTGATCCGCGTATAGCCGAGGTTGATGCGCGCCGTTTCCAGCGCGGCTTCGGCGGCCTTCAGGTTCGCCGTCGCCTCGCGGGCCGCGTTCTGCTTCTCGTCGTAGTCGCGCTTCGCGATCGCGTTGTCGCCGATCAGCCGCTGCGCGCGCTGCCAGTCGGTCTGCGCATAGCCGTTGCGCGCCTGCGCGGCGGCAAGCTGCGCGGCCGCCCGGTCGGTTTCCGCCTGGTACGGGCGCGGGTCGATCACGAACAGCACGTCGCCCTTCTTCACGAGCGCGCCGTCCTTGAAGTTCACCGCGACGATCGTGCCCGACACCTGCGGGCGCACGTC
This sequence comes from Burkholderia sp. MSh2, assembly GCF_000731655.1. Lineage (NCBI taxonomy): Bacteria > Pseudomonadati > Pseudomonadota > Betaproteobacteria > Burkholderiales > Burkholderiaceae > Burkholderia > Burkholderia sp. MSh2. The sequence goes on from NZ_JPGM01000055.1 coordinate 3,219, forward strand.
GACCTTCTCGACCGCTTCGAGGCGGCCCGAGTAGCTTTGCCAGTCGGTCACGGTTTGCGGCACGACGGTCGCGACGTCGACTTCGGGCAGCGGTGCGGCCGCCTTGTCGGGTGCGTTGGCGTTCACGCGCATCGCGCCGAACGTGCCGAGGCCGACGACGGCGAGCGTCACGATCGCCGCCGTCGCGATTCGGGAACGGGAGGTGCGTAGGATGGCCATGTGGATCTCCGGTAAGCGTGGATTGGTTCTGATTATTCGGAACGGGCCGGCTGGCGCGCCTGGAAGCGGCACTGGAAGAAGCGCACGGCTTCCTCGAACGCGGCTTCGTGCGTGGCGAGCGCGGCGTGCGTGATGTCCGGATAGCGGATCACCTGCGTGAGCACGCCCGACGAGATCAGGCAGCCCGCATATTTCTCCGCCTCGACGTGCAGCACGTCGTTCTGCGCCGTGACCACGAGCGTCGGCGGCAGCCCCGCGAGGCGCACCGATTCGAGCGGCGCCGCGTACGGGTGCATGCGCTGCGCCGCCTGCGGCAGATACGCGCGATAACAGGCCGCGCATTCGCGCGGTGTGATGTCGGACGCAAGACGCTCGGCGTCGCCCATGCGCGTCATGCTCGGGTCGAGCATCGGTCCGAACAGCGCCTGCGCGGCGATCGACACTTCGCCGCGATCGCGCGCGATGAACGCGAGGCAGTTGGCGAGCTGGCCGCCCGCGTCGTGGCCCGCGACACCGAGCTTCTTCGGGTTGCCGCCGAACGCGCGGGCGCGCGTCGCGACCCATACGGCCGCGCGATACGCATCCTCCGGCGCGGCCGGAAAAGGAAAGGCCGGCGCGAGCGAATAGTCGACCGACACGACGAGCGCCGGTAAGCGTTCTGCTAAATAACGCGCGGCGAAATCGGCGTCCTCGAGCGAACCGCGCACGAAGCCGCCGCCGTGAAAATAAAGCACTACTGGCAACCCGGTCTTGTCCGGCCGCCGGTAGAGGCGCAGCACGATGTCCTGCGCGTAGCCGGGAATTTCCACTTCCGCGACCGTCAGCGCCGCGCCCGCCGTGGCTTGCGCGGGCAGTGCGGCCTTCAGGAATTTGCTGAATTCAGAAGCGTCCATGACGATGCAGCATCCATTTCGAGATGGAACGAATTCTGGGTCCGGCAGACATCGGGATAAATGCCTATAATCCGGCAACACAATTCAACGCCCCCGAACAATCCGAGGCTGCGTTTACCCACGAGGTAGCGCAGCCTTGTCGTTCCGGGGGCTCATCGGGCCTGCTGCCTGCGGCGTTCACACGCGCCCCATCGGCTGGCGGGCCCCAGATTGCGGAGGTTGCGATGGACCGGCTTCAGGCCATGCAGGTGTTTACTCGCGTCGTCGATACGAGCAGCTTCACCAAGGCGGCGGAAACGCTCGGCTTGCCGCGGGCGTCCGTCACGACGATCATCCAGAATCTCGAAGCATTCCTCGGCGTGCGGCTGATGCACCGGACCACGCGCCGGCTGTCGCTCACCCCGGACGGCGCGGCGTACTACGAACGATGCGTGCGGATCCTCGCGGACGTCGAGGAAACCGAAGCGAGCTTCCAGGCCAACAACCGGAAGCCGCACGGAAAGTTGCGTATCGACATGCCGGGCTCGATCGGGCGGCTGCTCGTGATTCCGTCGCTGTGCGAATTTCATACGCGCTACCCGGACATCGACCTGCAGCTCGGCCTGTCCGACCGGCCGGTCGACCTGCTGCAGGAAGGCGTCGACTGCGTGATCCGCGTCGGCGCGCTGCAGGATTCGTCGCTCGTCGCGCGGCGGGTCGGCCTGTTCGAATGCGTGACGGTTGCCGCGCCGAACTATCTCGAGCGCTACGGCGAGCCGCAGACGATCGACGACCTGAGCCAGCACAAGGCCGTCAACTATTTCTCGAGCCGCACCGGCCGCACGATCGACTGGACCTTCCTGATCGAAGGCCAGGAAGTCGAGATGAAGATGGAAGGCATCGTGTCGGTGAACGATGCGGATGCGTACGTGACCTGCGGGCTCGAAGGCTTCGGGCTGGTTCAGCCGCCGCTGTTCATGGTGCTGCCGCACCTGCGCGAAGGCCGCCTCAAGGAAGTGCTGCCCGGCGTCAGGCCGCTGCCGATGCCGATCTCGGTGGTGTACCCGCACAGCCGCCACCTGTCGCCGAAGGTCCGCGTGTTCGTCGACTGGGTCGCCGAGGTGTTCGACCGCTGTCCGCTGCTGAGCGGCAAGGGCAGCCTCGACGCGACGTGCAGCAAGCGCACGTTCGAGGAAGCCGAACGCGCGCCGGTGCTCGACACGCCGGTCATCAACGAGTGGGTCGCCTGACCGTCTGAACCGCACGCGCGGGCTGCGAGGCCCGCGCGTCGTCCCGCCTTCGCGCCGCGCTCCGGCACCGCGCACCCGATCGTTCCCGAATCCGCAGCAATCCTTTGTGCCGCGCGCGACAGTCGCGCGCGGGCGTCGTCGCGTCTCGCCGCGGCTGCCCGAGAGGCCCCCCGCAGGCGGGTCCGGGCGATTCCGGAATCACCCTGCCGGCCGTGCGGATGTCGATTGTTCCTTTGCGACGACAAATCAATTCGCGTCTGCCGCATTTATCGCGACGGAGCAGATACCTAGAGTAAACCCTGTCGCGCACCTCGTTGCGCATCGAACGGACCCGCCTGACGGGGCCGGAGCCGGCGCCCAGGCGCTCGCTCGTATCGACACAGGAGTCTTGCCATGAACCGCCGCCATCTTCTCTCCGCCCTCGCGCTCACCCTCGCCGTATCCGCACCGGCCTTCGCCGATTCGGGCACGCCGCATGCCGGCGACTACGGCAACACGTCGTGGTACTCGCAGCACTACGGCCCGCGTACGCGCGCCGAAGTCAGCGCCGAAGTCGAGCAGGCGCGCAAGGACGGCACGCTCGCCTACCTGCGCAAGGCGAATTCGTACCCGCAAGGGCTCGAACTGGCGCAAGGGCCGTATCGCTCGATGCCGGAAAGCAACCAGCTCGCCGGCGGAGGCCGGTAAACGTACAACGCCGCGCGGCGGGTTGCCCCGCGCGCGGCGTCCCGACACCCCCTCGACGGCCCGTCGAGTCAGTCAGTTGCAGGAGTACATCATGAACGACCCGCTTCCTTCGCCGCTCGATCACTGGGACGACACCACGCCGGTGTGGACGCCGTTCCGTTCGGCGCCGCACGCGCATTGAGCGCCGGCCGGGGTGTCGCCCGGCCTCAACGGCGCGGCACGCCGTCGCGCCATTCGCCCCAGTGCGTCACGATGTCCTGCACGAGCGGATTGCCCGCGCGGTACAGGTTTTCGGTCGCCGGCGCGAAGCCGCCCTGGTCCGCGTAGTTCAGCAGGTTGTCGGCGCTCGTCTGCCCCGCATACGGCCGGTCGAAATCGGACCCGGTGCGCAGCACCGCCACACGCGACAGGTCGACCCGCTTCACGCTCGCCGCGCGCTTGAGCGCTTCGTACGTCGCGTTGTCTTCCTGCGCGGTCATGCAGTAGGTGCCCTTGCCGTCGGTCAGGATCTTCGTCCACTGGCGCGCGCGCTCGCCGATCAGCGTGCCCGAGAACCACGTGTTGCCCGACGACGTGTCGCACTGGATCACCGTCGGCGGCCGGTTGGCCGGCGCATACGTGAACTTCGCGCGCGCGGCCTGCGCCTGTGCGCTGTCGGCGAGCACGACGTTGCGCGACAGCGCGTACGCGGCGTCGGTCAGTTGCGGGTTGAGCTGGAACACTTCGGTGCGATAGTCGAGCGGCGGCTTGTCGTTCGGGCTCTTCGTGTTGATGCCGAGATAGCCCGTATTCCAGCCGGCCGGAATCTCGCGCGCATCGAGCTCCCACTGCAGGCTGAAATCGACGAGGTACTTCGACCACGCGGCCGACCCGACGGTACCTTGCGCCGGGTCGACGCCCGCGATGCCGGAAACCAGGAAGTACGTGCGGCGCAGATCGAAGCGCTGCGAGAACGTGAGCGCCATGATCGTCGCGGACGCGTTCGCGTAGCCCATGCCGGTCGTCACCACGCACACGTCCTGCTTGTTGCAGTGAACGTTCGGGTAATCGGGCGACAGGCCCGGCACGGCGATGTCGCGCCACGGACCGAGCCGGTCGAGCCATGCCTGGCCCTCCGGCCCGAACATCGTGACGATCATGACCTTGACCGGGCGGCCCTGTGCACCGGTCTCGGCGAATGCATTGTTGCCCTGGCTGTCCTGCGCGATCGACGGTGCGGTTGCGCAGGCCGCGAGCGAGAATGCGGCGGCGGAAAGGATGGAGCGAGTCAGCATCGGCGTTCCTTGTTTCGATGATGTTGGGTGAGAACGGCTCTCGGAGACTGCGCGACGGAGTATAGAACGGGCATGCGCAATGCGGAACCCGACTACGAAACGGCCGCGGGCATTCCGGTGCGGATCGGGCGATCCGGGCGCGCGACGAACGCGGCATCCGCCCGCGCAACATGATCAGGAATGCTATCCGGTCGACCCGCACGCGCATCGGCCGGCTGACCGCTACAGCCGAGCCAGGCCCGCCACCCCGTAACCGAGCACGACCAGCGCCGCGACCACGTGGCTCGCCGCCAGCAGCCCCGGCGACTTCACGATCCGGCCGATCGCGCTCCCGCCGAACGCAAACACGAGCTGCCCCGTCAGGCTGCCGGCAAACACGCAAGCGGCGCCGAGCAGCCAGTGCCGATGCGCGCCGGCGGCGGCCGTCGCATAGCCGTAGAACAACAGGATCGTCAGCGGATTCGCCAGCGTGACGAAGAACATCGACACAAACGGTCGGCTGCCCGGCGGCCGCGCATCGCCGTCGAGCGTGCGGCGGCGATCCCGCACGGCCTGCCACAGCATCCGCGCGCCCATCGCGAGCAACACGAGCGCGCCGACCAGGCGGAACAGCGGCAGATGCGCGGCGAGCGTACCGGCGAGCATCGCGCCGAGCGTGAAAGCGACGAGCGCGTAGCAGCCGTCGGCCGTCGCGACGCCGACCGCCGCGCACACGCCGCTTGCGGTGCCGGCGCGCATGCCGTAGTTCGCGATCAGCAGCGCCACGGGCCCGACCGACAGCGCGATCGTCAGCCCGAACAGGAAGTCGTTCATCGGTCGCCGATGCCTTCGATGACGGAAGGCATCGACCCTGGCAACCGCAAACGACGAGCCTCCGTCATGCGACGTCGACGCGGGCGGGCCCGTCCGCCATCTCGCCGATCACCACCGCGCGGTCGAAACCGTCGGCACGGAAACACGCGAGCACCTCGTCGACGGCTTCGGGTGCGCACGCAACCAGCAGGCCGCCGGAGGTCTGCGGATCGGTCAGCAGCGCCTGCGCGACGGGCGGCAGCGTGTCGGCCAGCCGTACGTCGGCGCCGTATGCGGCCCAGTTGCGGCCCGACGCGCCGGTCAGCACGCCGTCGGCGACGAACGCCTCGACGCCCGCGAGCCACGGCAGCGATGCGTAGTGCACGCGCGCGGTGAGCTGCGCGCCGCGCGCCAGTTCGAGCGTATGGCCGAGCAGCCCGAAGCCCGTGACGTCGGTCAGCGCATGCACGCCCGGCAGCGCGGCGAGCTCGGCGCCCGGCCGGTTCAGCTGGGTGGCGGTCGCGACCATCTGTGCGTAACCGGCATCGTCGAGCCGGTTCTTCTTCAGCGCGGCCGACAGCACGCCGACGCCGAGCGGCTTGCCGAGCACGAGCACGTCGCCCGCGCGCGCGGCCGCATTGCGCTTCACGCGCGACGGATGCACGACGCCGATCGCCGCGAGCCCGTAGATCGGTTCGACCGAGTCGATCGAATGGCCGCCCGCGACCGGAATGCCCGCCTCCGCGCACACCGATTCGCCGCCGCGCAGCACGGCCGCGATCGTCTCGTGCGGCAGCACGTTGATCGGCATGCCGACCAGCGCGAGCGCGAGGATCGGCTTGCCGCCCATCGCATAGACGTCGGACAGCGCGTTGGTGGCCGCGATGCGGCCGAAGTCGAACGGATCGTCGACGATCGGCATGAAGAAGTCGGTGGTCGCGACGATCGCCTGCTCGTCGTTGAGGCGGTAGACGGCCGCGTCGTCGGACGTCTCGGTGCCGACCAGCAGATCCGGGAACAGCGCGGGCGGCGTCGCGCGCTTCAGCAGCTCGGACAGCACGCCCGGCGCGATCTTGCAGCCGCAGCCGCCGCCGTGCGACAGGCTCGTGAGACGCGGAACGGCGGGCTGGGATGGGGTGGCTTCGGTCATCGTCGGCATCCGGTGAATAACAACACGCCATTATCGACAATTCCGCGCGAGCGCGCGCAATCCCGACATAATGACGGCGCCCCTGACCCTGCCCGTCACGCCCTTCTCCCATGGACCACCTCTTCATCGGCCTCGTGCTGTGCTCCGCCCTGCTGCACGCCATCTGGAACGCCTTCCTCCACGTCAGCGAAGACCGGCTCGTGCAGCTCGGCACGATGTCGCTGCCGTATTTCGCGTTCGGCGCCGTCGGCGCCGCGCTGCTGCCCGCGCCGGCGCCCGCGTCGTGGCCGTACATTGCCGCGTCGGCCGCGCTCGAGGTCGGGTACTGCTTCACGCTGGCGCGCGCGTACCGCAGCGGCGAGTTCGGGCAGATCTATCCGATCGCGCGCGGGATGTCGCCGTTGCTCGTGTCGATCCTCGCGTTCGCGATCCTGCACGAGCAGCCGACGCCGTTCGGCTTCGCGGGCATCGCGATGGTGTCGTTCGGCATCATGTCGCTCGCGCTGCGGCGCGGCTTCCGGTTCTCCGGGGAAGGCGTGCCCTACGCGCTGCTCACCGGCGTGTTCATCGCTGCGTACTCGATCTGCGACGGGATCGGCTCGCGCATGTCGGGCAGCGTGCTCGGCTACATCGCTTGGGTGTTCCTGCTGTGGAGCATTCCGCAGATGGTGCTGGTGTGCGCGCTGCGCGGCGGCCCGCGCGTCGTGCTCGGCTCGCGCGCCGGGCTGCGGCAGGGGGCGATCGCCGGCACGCTCTCGCTCGCCGCCTATGGCACCGCGATCCTCGCGTACCGTCACCTGCCGGTCGCGACCGTGTCGGCGCTGCGCGAGACCAGCTCGATCTTCGCGGTGCTGATCGGCTGGCTCGCGATGCGCGAGCGGCCCGGCGCGAAACGGCTCGTCGCGTGCGCGCTGGTCGTCACCGGCGCGGTGCTGATCCGGATGTAACCGCCGCGCGCACGCCGCGACACGCGTCAGAACTTGTGGCGGATGCCCGTCACCGCGACGATCTGCGTGCGCGTGCTCGACGGATTCGAGATCCCCTCGATCGCGGCCACCGCGTTCGCCGAGGCGCGCTGGTAGAACGCGTTCACGTAGACGTCGGTGCGCTTCGACAGGAAATACTGCGCACCGACGCTCGTCTGCAGGTAGTGGGAACTCGGCTTCGGCCCCTGTGACGCGAGCACCTGCGTATAGGTTTCGCCGAGCGCGAACTGCAGCGCGGGCGTCATCAGGTAGCGCACGCTGCCCTCGTAGTTGTTGAAGCGCATCGCGCCGCCCGTCTGCAGGTTGAACAGCGAGCTCGTGTACAGCAGCCCGAACGTCGCGGCGCCCCACGCATACGCGCCGCCCGCGCCCCAGATCTGCTGGCGCGTCACGCCCTTGATGAACGTGTAATAGTTGTCCGACGCGACCGCGCCGGTCGTGTCGAGCGCCGGATGGTCGACGCGCACATAGGCCGCGCCGAGTTGCAGCGGCCCGTTCTCGTAACTCGTGCCGAGACTCCACACGCGGTTTTGCGCGAACGACGTCGAATTCGAGAAGCCGTACAGGCCGACCGCGTGCAGGCCGTACCAGGTGGGCGTCTGGTACTGCACCGAGTTGTTGGTGCGGAACGTGTTGTTCAGGTCGTCGGTGTCGAACGGATGCAGCGCGTACTGCGTGAGCGCGGTGGTCGCGCCGATCTGCAGCGGCTCCAGCACTTCCTGCGCGGCGTTGTACTGGCGGCCCATCGTCAGCGTGCCCCAGCGGTCGTCTTCCAGCCCCACGTACGCGCGGCGCCCGAACAGCCGGCCGCCCTGGCTCGCGGCGCCGCTCTCGATGTTGAAGCCGTTCTCGAGCCGGAACACCGCGCGCGTGCCGCCGCCGAGTTCCTCCTTGCCGAGCAGCCCCCAGCGCGTGCCCTGCTCGTTGCCGCCGGTCGCCTGCCACGCCGCGTGCCCGTTCTGGTTGTTCGTGTAGGTGATCCCCGAATCGACCACGCCGTACAGCGTCACGCTCGACTGCGCCTGCGCATGCGTCGCACCCGCCGCCATTGCGATACCCGCCAGCGCGACCGCCATCCCTTTCCGCTTCATCTCCAGCCCCTTTTTTGTCGATTGAATATGGGGAGCGATTTATTTCGCCCCGCAACGTGTTTTATTGAATAAAACATCGTCTTATTCATTGTCGAATTCGTCGATTTGAGGCGTCAAGCGGCGCCAAAAATCGCATGCGGGCATCAAATGACCTTGAGCAGCAAGGCGTTTCGAGGAATGAAACAGTCCCAATAACGGCGGGCCTGACGGGCCGATCGCAACACGCAATCCCGGTATCGCAAAAAGCCCTTGACCGCAATTTTCAGTCGTTGTGAAATATTGATACGCTGTTTTAATGATTAAAACCAACGAACGAGACATCTCGCGAAACTAGGTAAAGAACCTGATCCCCATGCTGACGTTTAATTGCAACACCGCGGCCGCCGGCGCGGCGCCCGCGCATGTCGTCACCCCGCCGACGGCGCCGGCCCTGCCGATCGTCGTCGACTCGCCGCACAGCGGCATCGCCTATCCGCCGGACTTCGCCACCGTCGCCCCCGACGACGCAATCCGCACGACGTGGGACGCGTACATCGACGAACTGTGGGCGGGCGCGCCCGCGCGCGGCGGCACGCTGCTCGCCGCGACGTTCCCGCGCGCATACATCGATCCGAACCGCGCGGAAACCGACATCGACGCGATGCTGCTTGCCGAGCCGTGGCCCGAGCCGCTGTCGCCGCAGCCGTATACGCAGCGCGGGATGGGGCTGATCCGCCGCGACGCGCTGCCCGGCGTGCCGCTGTACGACCGCAAGCTGTCGCTCGCCGAGGTGCGCCACCGGATCGACGCGTACTACCGGCCTTACCGCCGCGCGCTCGCCGCCATCGCCGAGCCGCTGCATGCCGCGCACGGCGCGCTGTGGCACATCGACTGCCATTCGATGAAGTCGCGCGGCAACGCGATGAACGTCGACGCGGGCGCACTGCGGCCGGACGTCGTCGTCAGCGACCGGCGCGGCACGACCGCCGACCCGGCCTTCACCGCATGGACCGCGCAATGGTTCGCCGACGCCGGCTATCGCGTGCAGGTCAACGACCCGTACCAGGGCGGCGACCTGCTGAACGCGCTTGCCGATCCGGCCCGGCGGCGCCATGGCATCCAGATCGAATTCAACCGCGCGCTGTATATGGACGAAGCCGCGTTCGCGAAGCACGTGGGCTTCGCCGCGCTGAAGCGCTCGGTGGACGCGTACCTCGACGCGCTCGCCGATTACGTGCGCGCGCGCATCGCAGCGCCGGGAGGCACCGCATGACGACCTATATCGTCGACGCCGTCGACAGTGCGCTGAAACTGCTGACCTACGTGGCCGAGCATCCGAACCTCGGCGTGACCGAACTCGCGTCACAACTCGGCATCAACAAGTCGCGCACGTACCGGATGCTGTGCACGCTCGAACTGCACCGCTTCGTCGTGCAGGACCCGCGCACGTCCACCTATGCGCTCGGCCCGCAGGCGTTCGTGATCGGCGTGGCCGCGTCGCAGCAGAACGCGCTCGTGCGCGCCGCGCACCGGCACATGCTCGCGCTCAACCAGGCGATCAACGAGACCGTCGTGCTGCGCGTGCGCGAAGGGCTCGAATCGGTGTGCGTCGCGCGATGCGAGACGACGCACGCGGTGCGCACCGTCGGCGCGGTCGGCAACCGCCGGCCGATCGATTTCGGCGCATCGGGCAAGGTGCTGCTCGCGTTCGCGCCCGACGCGGTGCGCGACGAATACCTCGCGCAACTGCGCCGGAACGCCCGGGCCGACGCGCCGGCGACGCTCGAGGGCGAACTCGACGCGGTCGCGCGCAAGGGCTATGCGGTGAGCAGCGGCGAGGTGACGCCCGGCGCGGTCGGGATCGCGGTGCCGGTGCGCGACCTGACGGGCGCGACGGTCGCCTCCGTCAGCGTGACGGGCCCCGAGGTGCGCGTGAGCCACGCCGACATTCCCGACTATCTCGAACGCCTGCAGGCGTGCAGCCTCGCCATTTCCGCCGAACTCGGCTACGTCCCGGCGCGCGCCGCGCTGCAACCGGCCTGACGGCCCGCTCCTTCTTCGACGAGGATCCGATGTCCGCCTCTTCCCCGAACCCGGTCGGCGCGCACGGCGCCGACACCGCCGCGTGCGCGGCCGACCAGCCGGCGGCGAGCGCCGGTCATGCGCCGCATCCGCACGGCAAGATGCTGCACCCGGTCGTGATGATGCTGTGGGTGCTGGCCGCCGCGATCGCGCTCACGTGGCTCGTCGACTCGGGCCAGTTCGCGCGCAACGGCCGGCTCGTCGTGCCGGGCACCTACCACGTGGTGCCGAAGACGACTGCGCTCGCGACGCTCGTCGCGCCGGCCGTGAGCCACAGCACGTCCGCGCACGCGCTGCCCGCGAGCCTCGTCTCCGCGTTCGTCGCGGTGCCGGAAGGGCTGCTGAAGAACGCGCCGCTGATCGTGATGGTGATGTTCGTCGGCGGGATGTTCGGCGTGATGCGCCGCACCGGCGTCGTCGATGCCGGCATCGACCGGCTGCTGCAGCTCACCGGCAACAACGCGTACCTGCTGACGCCGATGCTGATGATCCTGATCGGGCTCGGCAGCACGCTGCTCGGCTTCATCTCCGAGTACCTCGTGATCATTCCGATGGTGGTCGTGATCGCCCGGCGCCTCGGCCTGTCCGACCTGTTCGCGGTCGCGCTCGTCGCAATCGCCGCAAAGATCGGCTATATCGCGTCGGTCACGAATCCGCTCGCGCTCGCCGTCGCGCAGCCGCTCGTCGGCGTGCCGCTGTTCAGCGGCGTCGCGCTGCGCGCCGTCGTATTCGTCGTGTTCCTGACGATCGGCATCCTGTACCTGCTGCGCTACGTGCGCAACAGCGGCTACCGGGCCGGGCAGACCGCCGAAGGGCATGCCGCGCACACGGCCGCGAAGCTGTCGCTGCGCCACAAGGCGACGCTGGCCGTGTTCGCCGCGGCGGTCGCGATGCTGATCTACGGCACGCGCGAGCTGAAGTGGGGCAATGTCGAGCTGGCGGCGTTCTACACGGCCGTGAGCATCGCGACGGCCATCATCGGCGGGCTCGATTCGCGCAGCGCGGCCGACGCGTTCGTCGACGGGATGAAGAACATGATGCTCGCCGCCCTGCTGATGGGGCTCGCCGCCTCCGTCGAACTGCTGCTGCAGAACAGCCTCGTGCTCGATACGCTGATCCACTTCTTCACGCGGCTCGCGGACGGGCAGTCGCCGGTGTGGGTCGCCAACGGGCTGATGGGCGTGCAGATGGTGCTCGACGTCTTCATTCCGTCGGTGTCGGGCAAGGCCGCGGTCAGCATGCCGATCATCGGGCCGATCGCGCAGCTCTCGGGCGTGAGCGGGCAGACGTCGGTGCTCGCGTTCGTGCTCGGCGGCGGACTGACGAACCTCGTCACGCCGACGTCGGGGATGCTGCTGGCCTACCTCGCGACCGCGCGCGTCGACTTCGGCGCATGGATCCGCTTCGTGCTGCCGCTGTTCCTGACGCTGCTCGCGCTGTCGTGCGTCGCGCTGACGTTCGCGGTGTGGACCGGGTATTGAGGTTCGGCCGCGCGCCCGATCCCGCCTTCTCCGTGCGCCCGCTCCGCCTTTTTCCGCGCGCCGCGTAAAGCGGGTTTGCCGACGCCCCGGAGCCAGGCGTCGCCTCCCGATGCCGCGGCCGGGCCCCGCGCTCAGGCCAACGCGACCGCGCCGCCGAACGCCCGCTCGTCGATCGCCTCGGCGAGCGTGGCAAACGCGGTCGCGATCTCGTCCTCCGGCACGCACGCATAGCCGAGCAGCAGCCCCGACGCCGCGCGCGTGCGGTCCGCGTAATAGCCGGACAGCGGCCGCACCACGATATTGCGTTCGAGCGCGGCCTGCGCGACCGCGCGATCGTCGACGCCTTGCGGCAATTGCGTCACCAGATGCAGCCCCGCGTCGCTGCCGAGCGCGTGCAGCGTGTCGCCGTAGCGCCGCGCGACCGCGTCGAGCAGCACCTCGCGGCGCTGCCCGTACAGCGTGCGCATCTTGCGGATATGCGACACGAAGTGCCCTTCCGCGATGAATTCCGCGAGCACGGCCTGCTGCAGCAATTGCCCTTCGCGATACAGCTCGGCGCTCGCGGTCGCGAAGCTTTCCGCGAGCGGCTCCGGCGCGACCAGATAGCCGACCCGCAACCCGGGGAACAGCGTCTTGCCGAAACTGCCGACGTAAATCACCTGCCCGGCCGTATCGAGCCCCTGCAGCGACGCAAGCGGCCGGCTGCCGTAGCGGAATTCGCTGTCGTAATCGTCCTCGATGATCCAGCAACCGTGCTGGCGCGCGTATTCGAGCAGCATGCGCCGCCGCGCGAGGCTCATCACCATGCCGAGCGGATACTGGTGCGACGGCGTGACGAGCATCAGCTTCGGCGGTTCGGCGAGATCGGCGGCCGACGGCGCGATGCCTTCGTCGTCGACCGGAACCGGCCGCGTCTTGAGCCCCGACACGTTCAGCACGCTGCGCACGCCCCAGTAGCACGGATCCTCGGTCCAGATCGCGTCGCCCGGGTCGGTCAGCAACCGCACCGCGAGGTCGATCGACTGGTGGATGCCGGTCGTGATCACGATCTGCTCGGGCGTGCAGCGCACCGACCGCGACGTGCGCAGGTAGTCGGCCAGCGCCTCGCGCAGCAGCGCGAGCCCGCCGCCCGGCGCGTAAGTCAGCAGATCGGGGCGCAGGCGCCGCCAGTACTTGTTGTGCAGCCGCGTCCACACGCGCGCCGGAAAGCGCGACACATCGGGCACGCCCGGCATGAACGCGCCGCCCTGGCGCTTCGACACACCGGCCCCTTCGACGAGCCGCGTGCCGCGCGCCGACAGCCGCCGCGCGGACGAAGGCAGCATGACGGCCGGGCCGGCCGCCGCGTCGGGCGGCGCGCCGACGATCTCGTCCGGCGCGCTGTCGGCCACGAACGTGCCGCGGCCCGTCGCCGAGTTCACGTAGCCTTCGAGCGCAAGCTGTTCGTAAACCTGCGTGACCGTATTGCGCGCGATCCCGAGCTCGGCGGCCAGCAGCCGCGACGACGGCACGCGTGTGCCGGCCGGCAGTTCGCGCGACAGGATCGCCTGTTGCAGCAGCCGGTGAAGCTGCCGGTAGATCGGCTGTTCGCCGCCGCGCACGAGGCGCTGCGCCAGCCAGTCCGACAACACGCTCGCGCGCATGATTGGCTCCTGTATATTTATTGAAATGGCTCTGATTGCCAGAGCCAAATGTGATTATATTCCCCTGCATGGGCTGCCAAGGCGCCCGATTCCCTACTCACCGGAAAGAACATCAAGGAGATGACCGTGAAGAATGCCGACCTGCAGGCCCGCAAGAACGCCGCCACCCCGCGCGGCGTCGGCGTGATGTGCGATTTCTACGCCGCCCGCGCCGAGAACGCGGAGCTGTGGGATGTCGAAGGCCGCCGCTTCATCGATTTCGCCGCCGGCATCGCGGTGCTGAACACCGGCCACCGCCACCCGAAGATCGTCAAGGCGATCGCGGATCAGCTGAACAGCTTCACGCACACCGCCTACCAGATCGTCCCGTACGCGTCTTACGTGGAACTGGCCGAGAAGATCAACGCGCGTGCGCCGGGCGATTTCCCGAAGAAGACCGCGTTCTTCACGACCGGCGCCGAAGCCGTCGAAAACGCGATCAAGATCGCGCGCGCCGCGACCGGCCGTCCGGGCGTGATCGCATTCTCGGGCGGCTTCCACGGCCGCACGATGATGGGCATGGCGCTGACCGGCAAGGTCGCCCCGTACAAGCTGAACTTCGGCCCGTTCCCGGGCGACGTGTTCCACGCCCCGTACCCGAACGCCGTGCACGGCGTGACGACGGCCGACTCGATCAAGGCGATCGAGATGCTGTTCAAGGCCGACATCGATCCGAAGCGCGTTGCCGCGATCATCTTCGAACCGGTCCAGGGCGAAGGCGGCTTCAACCCGGCGCCGGCCGAATTCGTGCGCGCGCTGCGCAAGATCTGTAACGAACACGGCATCCTGCTGATCGCCGACGAAGTGCAGACGGGCTTCGCGCGCACCGGCAAGCTGTTCGCGATGCAGCACTACGACGTGCTGGCCGACCTGATCACGATGGCGAAGAGCCTGGCGGGCGGCATGCCGCTGTCGGGCGTCGTCGGCCGTGCCGACGTGATGGACGCGGCAGCCCCCGGCGGCCTCGGCGGCACGTACGCGGGCAACCCGCTGGCGGTCGCGTCGGCGCACGCGGTGCTCGAGATCATCGACGAAGAGAAGCTGTGCGAGCGCGCCACGCAACTCGGCGACGTGCTGAAGGCGAAGCTGAACGCGCTGCAGGCCGACGTGCCGCAGATCGCCGACGTGCGCGGCCCGGGCGCGATGATCGCGGTCGAGTTCCTGAAGCCGGGCTCGGGCGAGCCGGATGCCGAGTTCACGAAGCGCGTGCAGACCCGCGCGCTCGAACGCGGCCTGCTGCTGCTCGTGTGCGGCGTGTACTCGAACGTCGTGCGCTTCCTGTTCCCGCTGACGATCCCGCAAGCCGTGTTCGACGAAGCGCTCGCGATCCTCGAGGAAGTGCTGAAGGAAACGGTCGGCGTGCCGGCCTGAGTTCCCTTCGACTTCAATTGAATGCGCCGCCGCCGTCTTCACGACGGCGGCGGCCGTTTCATCCGTCCATTTCAAAGCAGGTGATGCATATGAGCACGGTTCAGGAAACCCTGGCACTGAAAGACCCGTCGCTGTTCCGCCAGCAGGCGTACGTCAACGGCGAATGGCAAGGCGCGACGAACGGCGAGACGTTCGAAGTCCGCAACCCGGCGACGGGCGGCCTGCTCGGCACCGTGCCGGCGATGGGCACGGCCGAGACGCGTCACGCGATCGAAGCCGCGAACGCCGCATGGCCGGCGTGGCGCAAGAAGACCGCGAAGGAACGCGCGGTCATCCTGCGCAAGTGGCACGACCTGATGATGGAAAACGCCGACGACCTCGCGCTGATCCTGACGACCGAGCAGGGCAAGTCGCTGGCCGAAGCGAAAGGCGAGATCGGCTATGCCGCATCGTTCCTCGAATGGTTCGCCGAAGAAGGCAAGCGCGTGTACGGCGACACGATCCCGACGCCGGCGAGCGACAAGCGCATCGTCGTGACGAAGGAAGCGATCGGCGTGTGCGCGGCGATCACGCCGTGGAACTTCCCGGCGGCGATGATCACGCGCAAGGTCGGCCCGGCGCTCGCCGCAGGCTGCCCGATCGTCGTGAAGCCGGCCGAGGCGACGCCGTTCTCGGCACTCGCGATGGCCGTGCTGGCCGAGCGCGCGGGTGTGCCGGCCGGTGTGTTCAGCGTCGTCACGGGCGACCCGAAGGCGATCGGCGGCGAGCTGACGTCCAACCCGATCGTGCGCAAGCTGTCGTTCACCGGTTCGACGCCGGTCGGCCGCCTGCTGATGTCGCAATGCGCGGCGACGGTCAAGAAGGTCTCGCTGGAACTCGGCGGCAACGCGCCGTTCATCGTGTTCGACGACGCCGATCTCGACGCGGCCGTGCAGGGCGCGATCGCGTCGAAGTACCGCAACAGCGGCCAGACCTGCGTGTGCACGAACCGCTTCTACGTGCATGAGGCGGTGTACGACCAGTTCGCGCAGAAGCTCGCGGCGGCGGTCGGCCAGTTGAAGGTCGGACGCGGCACCGATCCGGGCGTCACCCAAGGCCCGCTGATCAACGAAGCGGCGGTGCTGAAGGTCGAGGCGCACATCGAGGACGCGCTCGCGAAGGGCGCGACCGTCGTGACGGGCGGCAAGCGCCACGCGCTCGGCCACGGCTTCTTCGAGCCGACCGTTCTGACGGGCGTCACGCCGGCGATGAAGGTCGCGAAGGAAGAGACGTTCGGGCCGCTCGCGCCGCTGTTCAAGTTCGGCAGCGACGACGAGGTGATCCGCCTCGCGAACGACACCGAGTTCGGTCTCGCCGCGTACTTCTACAGCCGCGACATCGGCCGCGTGTGGAAGGTTGCGGAAGCGCTCGAATACGGGATGGTGGGCGTGAACACGGGCCTGATCTCGAACGAAGTCGCGCCGTTCGGCGGCGTGAAGCAGTCGGGCCTCGGCCGCGAAGGCTCGCACTATGGCATCGACGACTACGTCGTGATCAAGTACCTCTGCCTGGCCGTCTGACGGTTCAGGGCCTGCCGCCTCGGCGACGGGCCCTGACCGCCCGGCCGGAACCGGGCGGTCCGACGCGGGCCGGCGTCCCTCTCCGTCGCGCCCGCGTCATCTCTCATCTCGCTGCGCACGAGATCGGCCCGCACTGCGCACTCGATTCCGACGTTGCATCCGCCGATACCTCATATCGCGCGCGACTATCCCTCTAGTCTCGTTTCTCGCTCCGCTGCAAGCCGCTGGATTGAGTGCTCCGTCTCGATCCGGGGTGTCCGCGCATGAACATTTCCCGACGGTCTCGTGTGCGCAGAGTCAGCGCACTCACGTGCCGTTCGATCCGGATGCGAAGTGACACACGTCAACAGTCGCCGGCATGATTTACGGGTAGGCCACCGCCCAGCCGCTTTCTGCCGAACCCTCCCTCGCCTCGGCGTCAACGATCGTTTCACATCACCCACTTCTGTCGCACTTCAAAACAAAATCGTACTCATCCTATAGACAAGGAAAATCTCACAGGTCACCGTCCATAGCTTGTCCTTGCATAAGGTATCCAAGTCCATGGAAGAGGAATATGCCGCCGGCCGTCGCAGCTGAAGACGCCACAGCCGATCAATACTCGTTTCATGACCCGGAGTCAGCCGATCCGGTCTTTACCCACTTCGATTGAGGAGATAGCCATGAGCCGACGGGCAGTCAGGATCGGCGACCCGACAACGACAGGTGGAGTCGTCGTCAGTGGTTCGTCAAACATGTTCAGCAACAGCAAAACCATTGCCGTAGACGGTGACCAGGCGACGTGCGGAAATTGCGCGGGAACGTTTCCGATAGTTGGCAGCGCGGTACGCTTGATATCTCGCGGGAGATGCTTGGCTTTGGAGGGCGACGCGGTACTCTGCCCGTGCGGGCAAAACCTGCTCATCGCTGGCAGCGATTGCACTTTTTTCTACAGCGATGGCAACAGTGGCCGCGGCAACGCACACTCAACGACCACGCGCTCTGCATTCGCACCCGCCCGGCATGTAATCGCATCGGACACACATGACGAACAGTATGTACTACGCGAAGCAGAGAGCGGGCGACCGCTCGCGTACGTTCCCTATCGGATTCGCCTGTCATCCGGAAAGATATTCACCGGCGTGACAGACGCGGCAGGCCACACGCAACGCGTCACGACAGTGTATGCAGAATCGCTCAAGTTCGAGATAGCAAGGAGTGGAAATGCCGCATCCTGAAGACGACTACGTGCTGGTACACGACACGGCCATGACGAACACAAGGCCCGGTTCCAAGGTGTATGTCGATATCAACACGAAGCCGATATGCCCGAACATGAGCAATGAAGCGTTCAGAAAGATCGTAATACGCGCTCGCGACGAAGCCGTCCATCTGATTAATGCTCGCATTGCAGCGCTAGCGAGATGGGACGCGGGAGAACAAGCACGGGTCACAACTTATTTTGGGCGCGCCAACGCGCAGGTTCGCACCACGTTGTCGGCCGGCCTTCCACGACTGCGCTCCGCGATGCAAGAGTTAGTGCCAGAAAAAATTGTTCGATGGGACAGCGAAACCAGCAGGAATCTATCTTGCGCAGTCGTACCTGACAGCAACCAAAACCGTGCCGCCGTTTGCAAGCCCGACTCCGACAAGCGAATCATTGCCATTTACTCTTCATTTTGCAGCAACTCGTTTGGCGAGTTATATCATGAGGCACAAATAAAGATACTAATTCACGAGTGCACTCACTTCATCGACACATTCGATTCGGATGACATCATGTATGGAAACAGCGAATCCGGAATGAAGATTTTCGCAATGAAAAATCCGGATCTCGCCATGAGCAATGCCGACAGCATTACCGGATACATAGCAACCTTTGACAAGACAATCGAATAATGAGCCGAAATTCCTTCAAATCCGGCGTTGCAGCCTGTACGCTTACTCTGTCGACAATGCTATCGAACGTGGCGATGGCATGCACAATAGGTGAGGAAGCGCGGCTGCAACTTCCACTCAACGCAACCACACTTTCCAATGCGGACAGAGTGACGATAGCCGATAGCGTCATCGAGGCAAAGAAATGGCCTGACGTGAAAATTCAAGCAATAGTAATTTCAGGCGCCTTTGTTCACGAGAAAAACATCGAAAAATTGAAGACCATGCGCGGAGAAAACATAAAAGATTACTTAAAACAGCTAGGCATCAATGCCGATCACATCTTCATCGACAAAAAGACATTCACCGATGAAATGATTACACGACGGCCTGACGGAACAATAAAAACCAATCAGATAGTCGTGGAATTTACGCCGATATGCAAAGGTAGCTGCGCATGGATGTGCAACGACCCTCGCGTAACACCACACAGCAAACTCATCGATCGCTGATCCCTGAACGCTCGCGCATGCACATGCGCTCATTCCGAAACGCCGACAGTGCCGCGGGTACGATATCGATGGCGACTAAACTCTTCGCCGCCGCGCTCGTATTGAGCCGCGCAGATGCAGCGCTCGCCTGTGACGGCGCGTCGAACATGCCCGCCCATTACATCGATATAGTTTTCAATGCTGATTCGAGCGCGATTTCTCCAACCGAACTGTCGCGGTTGCCGGTATGGTCGAGCGACATGCGCAAGTGCTTTCCGATCCTTGATACGGTGTGGCTTATCGGACTGGCCGAACAAACCGAACATAATGCGCAGCAGCTTGCAACGCAACGAGCGGAAAACGTGATGGCAGTGCTGGATCAGCATTCGATCCGTGGCGAGAAAAGCGCTCTGGCAGGGAAAATTTTCAAGCCGGACGAGTTCGGTCAATCCGGGCGACGCGTCGAGGTGAACGTCAGTTCCGGATGCCCCGGCCACCGTTGCCCGAACCCGAATCCCGTACCGAGTGCGCCGTGACGTAGCACGACGCCCCCCGACGCCGGCCCGCGCAACGCGGGCCGCCTTCCTCGCACATCCCCGCGATCACCTGAACACGTTCACCGCATCCACCAGCCGCGTCGCCTGCTGCTTCAAACTCTCGGACGCCGCGGCGCTCTGCTCGACCAGCGCCGCATTCTGCTGCGTGATGTTGTCCAGATGCACGACCGCCTGGTCGACCTGCGCGACCCCCGTGCTCTGCTCCGCCGTCGACGAGCTGATCTCCGCGATCAGGTCCGACACGCGCCGCACCTGCGTGACGATGTCCTCCATCGTCTTGCCCGCGCCGTCGACGATCCGCGCACCCGATTCGACCCGTTCGACGCTCGCGCCGATCAGCGTCTTGATCTCCTTCGCCGCATTCGCGCTGCGTTGCGCGAGCGCGCGCACCTCGCCCGCCACGACCGCGAAACCGCGCCCCTGGTCGCCCGCGCGCGCCGCCTCGACCGCCGCATTCAACGCCAGGATGTTGGTCTGGAACGCGATGCTGTCGATCACGCCGATGATGTCCGCGATCTTGCGCGAGCTGGCGGTGATGTCGTTCATCGTCGCGACGACCTCGTTCACCGCCTGACCGCCGCGCCCGGCCGCTTCGCTCGCCGACACCGACAACTGGTTCGCCTGCAGCGCCGTCTCCGCATTGCTCGACACGGTCGCCGTCATCTCGGCCATCGACGCGGCCGTCTGCTGCACGCTCGTCGACGCCTGCTCGGTGCGCGCGCTCAGGTCGTTGTTGCCCTGCGCGATCTCGTTGCTCGCGCGCTGTACGTTGTGCACCTGTTCGCTGACGTCGTCGACGAGCCAGCGGAACATCAGCCCGAGCTGGTTGATCGTGCGCAGCGTCATGCCGATCTCGTCCACGCGGTTCATCCGCACGCCGCGCCGGCTCTCGCCGGTCGCGACGTTCAGCGCCGCGTCGCGCAACTGCATGAGCGGACGCGCGATCTGCGCATCGAGCCACAGCCCCGCGGCCGCGGCGGCGCCCGCCGTCACCGCCGCGAACGCCGCAAGCCCGCCGCCGGTCAGCCCGCACGCCCACCCGCCGGCCATCACGACCGGCGCGAGCACGCACAGCGATGCATGGAGCCGCGTGCGCACCGACATCGTCTGGAACAGCGACGCGAAGCCGGCCAGCCCCTTGCGGACGACCAGCCCCTTGTGGAAATGGCGGTTGCCCGCCTGTCCTTCGCGGAAGGTCTTGTACAGCGCTTCGGCCGCCGCGATCTCGTCGCGCGAAGCCTTCGTGCGCACCGACATGTAGCCCGTCGGCTCGCCGTTGCGCATGACGGGAATCGCGTTCGCACGCACCCAGTAGTGATCGCCGTTCTTGCGGCGGTTCTTCACGAGCGCGGTCCACGGCTCGCCGCCCTTGAGCGTCGCCCACATGTCGGCGAACGCCTCCTTCGGCATGTCCGGGTGGCGCACGACGTTATGCGGCTGGCCTTCGATCTCTTCGGGAGAAAATCCACTGACCTGGATGAATGCCGCATTCGCGTACGTAATGTAGCTGTTCGCGTCAGTGGTCGACATCAACGTCGCGTCTTCGGGAAAATCGAATTCGCGTTGCGTGACGGGTTGATTATTGCGCATGGTGTGGAGCTCCGGGTAACGGATCTTGCGTCCGCTTGTCGATTGAATCGAGACCCCGCGCAATACGGCCTGGCCGTATGCGCATGAATCTGACTCCTGCGCTTTCGGCATATTCGGCAAAAACATTATGGTGTATCAGTGAAAACATTCATTAGACGCGCATCATCCTGCTTTTACCAAAACATTCATTTATTGATGAAATGGAAAGCAAGACCAGGCAAGGGTTTGGCGGCTATTCATCTGATTATTATGCGCCATTCTTTAAAATCGACTTAAAACATCAATACAAAATCCTTGATACGGTTGTTGCTCGTGCTGCGTATTTCTATTGAATCGGCAAATCCGGATGCGCATCGCGCGCGACAACCGGAATGCATCGATCGGGCGCGCACGCCGGGTGCGCGCCCCGACGATCACCGGAACACGTTCACCGCGTCCACGAGGCGCGTCGCCTGCTGCTTCAGGCTCTCGGATGCCGCGGTGCTCTGCTCGACCAGCGCGGCGTTCTGCTGCGTGATGTTGTCCAGGTGCACGACCGCCTGGTCGACCTGCGACACGCCCGTGCTCTGCTCGACCGTCGACGAGCTGATCTCCGCGATCAGGTCCGACACGCGCTTCACCTGCGTGACGATGTCCTCCATCGTCTTGCCCGCCTCGTCCACGCGCCGCGCGCCCGATTCGACCCGGTCGACGCTCGCGCCGATCAGCGTCTTGATCTCCTTCGCCGCGTTCGCGCTGCGCTGCGCGAGCGCGCGCACCTCGCCCGCCACGACCGCGAAGCCGCGCCCCTGTTCGCCCGCGCGCGCCGCCTCGACCGCCGCATTCAGCGCCAGGATGTTGGTCTGGAACGCGATGCCGTCGATCACGCCGATGATGTCCGCGATCTTGCGCGAACTGGCGGTAATGTCGCTCATCGTCGCGACGACCTCGCCCACCGCCTGCCCGCCGCGCCCGGCCGCCTCGCTGGCCGACATCGCGAGCCGGTTCGCCTGCAGCGCGGTTTCCGCGTTGCTGTCGACGGTCGCCGTCATCTCGGCCATCGACGCGGCCGTCTCCTGCACGCTCGACGCGGCCTGCTCGGTGCGGGCGCTCAGGTCGTTGTTGCCCTGCGCGATCTCGTTGCTCGCGCGCTGCACGTTGTGCACCTGTTCGCTGACGTCGTCGACGAGCCAGCGGAACATCAGCCCGAGCTGGTTGATCGTGCGCAGCGTCATGCCGATCTCGTCCACGCGGTTCATCCGCACGCCGCGCCGGCTCTCGCCGGTCGCGACGTTCAGCGCCTGGTCGTGCAGCCGCTTCAGCGGCCGGACGATCTGCGCGTCGAGCCACAGGCCGGCGGCCGCCGCCGCGCCGACCGCCACGCCGGCGAACGCCGCGAGCCCGCCGCCGGCCAGCCCGCACGCCCAGCCCGTGCCGACGACGACCGGCACCAGCACGCACAGCGCCGAAAGCACGCGCGCGCGCACCGACATCGTCTGCGACAGCGACGCGACGCGCAGCAGCCCCGTGCGGATCACCAGCCCCTTGTGGAACCGGCGCTGGCCGGCCTTGCCTTCGCGAAACGCGCGATACAGCGCGTCGGCGGCCTCTGTCTCGTCGCCCGGCGCCTTCGTGCGCACCGACATGTAGCCCTGCGGCTCGCCGTTGCGCATGACGGGAATCGCGTTCGCACGCACCCAGTAATGATCGCCGTTCTTGCGGCGGTTCTTCACGAGCGCGGTCCACGGCTCGCCGCGCCTGAGCGTCTCCCACATGTCGGCGAACGCCTCGCGCGGCATGTCCGGGTGGCGCACCACGTTGTGCGGCTGGCCGACGAGTTCCTCGTTCGTGAAGCCGCTCACCTGCGCGAACGTGGTGTTCGCGTAGGTGATGACGCTGTCGGCGTCGGTCGTCGACATCAGCGTGACGTCGTCGGGAAAGTCGAATTCCTGTTGGGTAACGGGCTGGTTATTGCGCATGCAAGGCTCCGAAAGGCGGATCTGTCGTCCGCGCCGCGCTGACTTCACGCTCAGTAGCCGAAAAACGGTTTATCGCTTTACGACGGTCTTCATTTGCTGTCGGCATATTCGGGAAAAACCTTACCCTTTCCCCGCATAAAATATCCGTTTCGGCCAATGCCATGATTTCGATCAAATAATGACGAAATAATCGACGCGACCGTTCACGCTCCCGTCACATCGCGCCACACGAAACGCCAATGCCGTCAACCGTTGCGCACGAAGAAACGATTCCGTTTATCCTTCTGCAGGCTTCATTCAACCGATATGCGCACTTGATGAAAAAGGCATTGCACGAACTGAACCGGCTGTCCTGGAATACGGCAACCGTCGCGCATAACAGCCACAAAGGCGACCAGGCCGCGTTTTTCCGCGCGGGCGGCTCGACGCTCTTTCCGGAGGAACGCGAACTGCTCGGCGATGTCGCCGGGCTGCGGCTCCTGCACCTGCAGTGCAACGCCGGGCAGGACACCCTCAGCCTCGTGCGGGAAGGTGCGGTCGCGACGGGCGTCGACATCTCCGACGAAGCGATCGGCTTTGCGCAGCGACTGTCGGCCGACACGGGCCTGCCCGCGCGCTTCGAGCGCGCCGACGTGCTCGACTGGATGCCCGCGGCGGCCGCGCGCGGCGAGCGCTTCGAGCGCGTATTCACGTCGTACGGTGCACTCTGCTGGCTGTCCGACCTGACCGCGTGGGCGCGCGGGATCGCCGCGCTGCTCGCGCCGGGCGGCCGCTTCGCGATGGTCGAGTTCCATCCGTTCGCGCTGTATTTCGACCCGCACTGGACGCCGCGCTACGACTACTTCAAGACCGGCGCGACCGAGGAGCCGTCGGGCGTCGGCGATTATGTCGCCGCGTCCGGCACGGGGCTCGGCGCGCAGCACGACCAGCCGGGCGTCGTCGATTTCGCGAACCCGCATCCGAGCTACGAGTTCATGTGGGGCATCGGCGACGTCGTGAACGCACTCGTGTCGGCCGGGCTCGCGATCGGCCGCCTGACCGAATATCCGTATGCGAACGGCTGGAAGGGCTTCGACGGCATGCGCGAGCTGGACGGCCGTCGGATGGCGCCGCCCGACGGCATGCCGCGCCTGCCGCTGATGTACGCGATCGCCGCGCACCGGGTGGCCGCATGACGCGCCGCACCGCCGCCGAACGCGACGCGCTGTCCGCGCGCCTGCTCGCACGCGACGAGGTGCCGCTCGTGTGGACCATCGACCGGCGCGAAATCATCGAGCACCTGTACGTGCTGCGCGACGGCACGCTGCAGCGCGTACCCGAGTTCTACGACGTCGGCGGCTGGCCCGACGGCGAAGCCGACCACTACACGCCGATCCTGCTCGACTGCCACGATCGCGGCGGCTGGTTCCTCGGCTCGTTCGACGGCGCGCGGCTCGTCGCGGCGGCCGTCGTCGACAGCCGGCCGCTCGGCCCGCACCGCGACATGCTGCAACTGAAGTTCCTGCACGTGAGCCGCGACTGGCGCGGCTGCGGGCTCGGCGAGCAGCTTCATCGCGCGGCCCGGGCGCAGGCGCGCGCCATGGGCGCCGCGCGCCTGTACGTGTCGGCCACGCCGTCACAGCGCACGATCGACTTCTACCTGCGGCTCGGCTTCACGGTCAGCGCATCGCCCGATCCGGCGCTCTACGCGCTGGAGCCGGAAGACATTCATCTGGAAGGGCCGGCGGCCTGACGCGCCGCGCATGCGCGCGCAGCGTAGAATTTCCCGCCTTGCCACGGCCGCCATCGGCCATCACGGAGAGCGCAATTGCAGAACGAACCGCAGCCGCAGGCGCTGCCCAAGATCCTCGTCAGCATGTGTGTGGTCGGTCATCCGGTTCGTTACAACGGCTCGGCGAAGACCGCCGCGCACGAGGCGCTCGAACGGTGGCAGCGCGAAGGGCGCCTCGTGCCCGTTTGCCCCGAGCTGGCCGGCGGCTTCAGCGTGCCGCGCCCGCCCGCCGAGATCGCGGACGGCGCGTCGGGGCAGCGGGTCCTGTCGGGCGCCGCGCGCATCGTCGACGTGAACGGTACCGACGTGACCGCGCCGTTCGTGTCCGGCGCGCACACCGCGCTGGCGCTGGCGCGCACGCACGATTGCCGGTTCGCGATCCTCGCCGACGGCAGTCCGTCGTGCGGCAGCACGTTCATTTACGACGGGAGTTTCGCGAACCGGCGGCACGCGGGCGACGGCGTTACCGCCGCGCTGCTGCGCGAGCACGGCATCGAGGTGTTCGCGGATACCGAGATCGATGCGCTCGACGCACGTCTCAAGCTGATTTCGCAGGCCGGTTAACGACGATGCGCGGCACGACGATCGTCGTGCCGCGCATCGTTGCACCAGCGGTATGGCGGTCAAGCGGCGACGCGGCGCGGATCCGGCCGCGTCGCCGCATGACATGCGTCAGACGCGTTCGATCGCGATCGCGATGCCCTGGCCCACGCCGATGCACATCGTGCACAGCGCGAAGCGGCCGTTCGTGCGATGCAGCTGGTACATCGCGGTCGTCACGAGACGCGCGCCCGATGCGCCGAGCGGGTGGCCCAGCGCGATCGCGCCGCCGTTCGGGTTCACGCGAGGATCGTCGTCGGCGACGCCGAGCATGCGCAGCACCGCGAGGCCCTGCGACGCAAACGCCTCGTTCAGCTCGATCACGTCGAACTGGTCGATCGTCATGCCGAGCCGCGCGAGCAGCTTCTGCGTGGCCGGCGCGGGGCCGATACCCATCACGCGCGGCGCGACGCCGGCCGTCGCGATGCCCAGCACACGGGCGCGCGGCGTCAGGCCGAAGCGCTTCGCGGTGGCCTCGTTCGCGAGCAGCAGCGCGGCTGCGCCGTCGTTGACGCCCGACGCGTTGCCGGCCGTCACCGAGCCGTCCGGGCGCACCACGCCCTTCAGCTTGGCCAGCGCCTCGAGCGACGTTTCGCGCGGGTGTTCGTCACGCGACACCACCACCGGATCACCCTTCTTCTGCGGAATCGTGACGGACACGATTTCGTCGGCGAGCGTGCCGTCCTGCTGAGCGCGCGCAGCCTTCTGCTGGCTGCGCAGTGCGAACAGATCCTGGTCGGCGCGACTGATGCCGTAGTCGACCGCGACGTTCTCGGCCGTCTCCGGCATCGAGTCGACGCCGTACAGCTGTTTCATCAGCGGATTGACGAAGCGCCAGCCGATCGTCGTGTCGTGGATGTCGGCCTGGCGCGCGAACGCGCTCGCGGCCTTGCCCATCACGAACGGCGCGCGCGTCATGCTCTCGACGCCGCCCGCGATCATCAGCGCGGCCTCGCCGGACTTGATCGCGCGCGCGGCCACGCCGACCGCGTCCATCCCGGAACCGCACAGGCGGTTGATCGTCGACCCCGGCACGCCCTGCGGCAGGCCCGCGAGCAGCGCCGACATGCGCGCGACGTTGCGGTTGTCCTCGCCGGCCTGGTTCGCGCAGCCGTAGATCACGTCGTCGATCGCCGTCCAGTCGACGTCGCGGTTGCGCTCGACGAGCGCCTTGAGCGGCACCGCGCCGAGATCGTCGGCGCGCACGCCGGACAGCGCACCGCCGTAACGCCCGATCGGCGTACGGATCGCATCACACAGAAAAGCTTCGGTCATCAGTGTCTCCAGTCGGCCGGAACGGGCGCGGGCGCGCTTGCTCCGGTCCCACGCTTCGCGGTCGGCCGGCACCGGAGAACCGGCGCCCGCTGCGGCCACCTGCAACGCGGGGAAATGAACGGGGCGCGCCCCTTGCATTGCCCGCCGGGATGCGCTTAAATGTTCTATATACGAACATAAGATCGTGTATCGAACGTTCAACGCATCATAGGGAGTCCGGGGACGACCTGTCAAGCGCCCGGCCTGCCGTGCGGTTGGCGTGTCAGGCCCCATGCGCTATCTTCTCGGCTGCACGACATTCCGACCGCTCATGACAACCGAAGACACTCAGAAACCCGGCGACTCCTACGTCCAGTCGTTCGCCCGCGGGCTCGCGGTGATCCGCGCGTTCGACGCGCAGCGCCCGGAGCAGACGCTCACCGAAGTCGCGGCGGCCACCGGCCTGACGCGCGCGGGTGCGCGCCGGATCCTGCTCACGCTGCAGACGCTTGGCTACGTCGAGGCCGACGGCCGGCTGTTCCGGCTCACGCCGAAGATCCTCGAACTCGGCTTCGCGTACCTGACGTCGATGCCGTTCTGGAATCTCGCCGACCCGGTGATGGAGCAACTGTCCGCGCAGATCCACGAAAGCTGCTCGGCGGCCGTGCTCGACCGCACCGAGATCGTCTACGTGCTGCGCGTGCCGACCCACAAGATCATGACGATCAACCTGTCGATCGGCAGCCGGCTGCCCGCGTACTGCACGTCGATGGGCCGCGTGCTGCTGTCCGCGCTCGACGACGCGGCGCTCGACGAAACGCTCGCGCAAAGCGGCATCCGCGCGCATACGCCGCGCACGATCACGGACCTCGGCGAACTGAAGGCGACGATCGCGCAGGTGCGCCAGCAGGGCTGGGCCGTGGTCGACCAGGAACTCGAAGTGGGCCTGATGTCGATCTCCGCGCCGATCCGCAACCGGCGCGGGCAGATCATCGCGGCGATGAACATCAGCGGCAACGCGCAGCGGCACACCGCGAAGCAGATGGTGAAGGAATTTCTCGGGCCGCTGCAGCAGGCCGCGCAGACCGTGTCGGAACTGGTCGCGCGGCGCGGATGAGCGGCAAGCGGTCATGCGGGCGCACCGCCCCCGCACGACCGCGCGCCGCCGTCGGCGGGCAGCGCGTCAACCGTTGCCGGCGAACGCCGTTCCCATCGGCTTCGTCCGGATGCCCGGCGCCAGCCGGGTCCACGGCAGATCGGCCGGATCGGCCGTCATCGGGCCGGGCGCCTTGGCCACGAGCACCGCGTGGGCGATGCCCTGGAAGTCGGCGCGAAAATGCACGGAGCTTTTGTTGACGAGGATGCGCATCGCTTCCGGCTCGACGCCGCCCACGCGATAGAGATTGCGGTCGAGCATCTGCGCCTTGCCGCTGCTCACCACGATCAGCACGCCGTCGATCCGCAAGCACGCGACCGGGCCGACATCCGCCCGCATGCCGTTCATCATCGGGCCTTCGTACCGGCAGACGCCGTCGGACAACGTCACGACCTCGAAGCGCCCGCGGTACGGCTCGTCGCCGGGCACGCCGGCGACGCCGCCGAGCGCCACCTCGATGAACGCGCCGACCCCGGCGCGATGGGCCTCGGCCGCGGCGGCCGGGTCCCAGATCAGGCCGATCGCCGCACCCTTTGCGCCATTGCGCAGCAGCGCCCGCAGCATGCCCGTCGTGTTCGAATCACCGCCCGCGCCGGGATTGTCCTGCGTATCCGCGATGACGACCGGCTTGCCGGCCCCCTCCGCAAGCCGCATCGCCTCGCGCACGGCGGCATCGGGCGACAGGAACGGCACCTGCCACGCGGCCTCGTCCGCCAGCATCCTGGCGTAGAGCGCGTCCACGGCGGCCTCCGCCGACGCGGCGTCATCGCCGTAACCCCAGATGACCGGGCCGCATTCGGGGAAATCGGCCGCCGGGAAGCCCGGCGCAAACGACAGCGACGCCACGGCCCCGGTCTCCAGCGCCGCGAGCTGCGCATACATGCCGCACGAAGGCTCGAGCAGCGTGCACATGCCGTTGATCGGGATCAGGAACGGCAGCCGGCGCACCGCGCGATGCAGCGGGCGGCCGCCCGCCGCCTTCAGGTCGAGCAGGCGCCCGAGCAGCGCGGCAGCGCGTTCGCCGGTCTCGGCCATGTCGACATGCGGATAGGTGCGGAAGGCGACCAGGACGTCGGCCTCGCGCAGCATCTTCCCGGTGACGTTAGCGTGCAGGTCGAGAGACACGACCACGGGCACGTCCGGGCCGACCGCAGCACGCACGCGCTCCAGCAGCGTTCCCTCGCCGTCGTCGGTATGCTCGGCGACCATCGCGCCGTGCAGGTCGAGATACACCGCGTCGTAGCCGCCGTTGCGCACCGCCGCGAGGATTTCGCCGGCGATGCGCTCGAACGCGTCCTCAGTCACGTGGGCCGACGGGCTGGCGCCCGCCCAGATGACCGGCAGCAAGGTCCAGCCGCGCCGTTGCGCCGCGACGATGAAGCCGCCCGCGGGAATATTGACGTCGCGCAGCGCGAGCATGTCGTCGCCGCGCACCATGGCCGGGAAGCCCTCGCCGCGCTCGAAGTTTTCGTAGGCGGCTTTCGACGGTGCAAACGTATTGGTCTCGTGCTGAAAGCCGGCGATCAGGATGCGTGTGTTCAAAGGCGTGTCTCCGGAAACAGGTTGTCAAGGCACCGGCAACGCCAGGGCCTGTTCACGCTAGTAACGGGCTGGCGAACGTGCCTTTGCGCCCGCAGGGCAAGGAGAAAGGCGGCGCGCAATGGCCGTCGGCATCGCAACGACGAGCGACGCCGCAAGGCGGGCGCAAAGGCACGTTCGCCTGTCTGGAAAAAATCGTTCGCGGGGCTGGCCCCCGGAAGGGCCGATCGCCGCGTCAGGCTGCTCGCGAATACGTCGAGTATTCGCTTCGTCGTATTCCTTGCGCCCGGCCCTTCCGGGGGCCGGCGCAAGCCCGGTATGCGCGTGAACGGGCCCTAAGCCGTCGCCAGCTCGTCGTGCGGCGCGGGCAGCCGGTTCGCCACCAGCACCGCGGCGCCCGCGACCAGCAGCGCCACCATCACCAGCAGGCCGGCCGCCATGCTGCCCGTGGCCGAGTGGATCGCCCCGATGATGGTCGGGCTCAGGAAGCCGCCGATCAGGCCGATCGTATTGATCAGCGCGATGCCCCCCGCGGCCGCGTCGCCCTTCAGGTATTGTGACGGAATCGCCCAGAACACGGTGTACGCCGCCCAGATCATCGACGTGGCGATCGTCATGCCGACCAGCGAGACGACGAGATTGCCGTTGGCGGTCGTCGCCACGGCCAGCGCGAGCGCGCCGATCAGCGCCGGCACCGCGCTGTGGTAACGCCGCTCGCCGCGGCGGTCCGACCTGCGGCCGATGACGACCATCGCGAGCGCGGCGCACACGTACGGAATCATCGAGTACAGCCCGATCTGCATCGTGTCGGTCACGCCGTCTGCCTTGATGATCGACGGCAGCCAGAAGCTCACCGCGTAGATCCCGCAGATGATCGTGAAGTACGCGAACGCCAGCAGGTACACGCGCGGATCGCGCGCCACCTGGCCGAACGAGTGATGCCCCGCGCCGGGCGTGTGCAGCTCGGCGGCGAGCATCCGCTTCTCGTCGTCGGTCAGCCATTTCGCATCGGCCGGCCGGTCGGACAGCACCCTGAGCGCGAGCGCGCCGAGCAGCACGCACGGCAGGCCTTCGACGACGAACATCCACTGCCAGCCGGCCAGGCCGTGGGCGCCGGACAGCCCGGTCATCAGCCACGCCGACAGCGGCGACCCGAACGCGCCGCCGATCGGGCCGGCGAGCATGACGACCGCCATCACGCCGGCCATCCGGCGCTGGCCGTACCAGTAGGTCAGGTAAAAGATCATCCCCGGCGCGAAACCCGCTTCGAACACGCCGAGCAGGAAGCGCATCGCATAGAACGTGGTCTCGTTGTGGACGAACATCATGCCGGCCGACGTCAGGCCCCACAGCACCATGATCCGGCTGATGGTCTTGCGAGCGCCGATCCTCGGCAGCAGCAGGTTGCTCGGGATCTCGAACAGCACGTAGCCGAGAAAGAAGATGCCCGCGCCGAGCCCGTACACCGCATCGGAGATGCCCAGCTCGCTCTGCATGGCGAGCTTCGCGAACCCGATGTTCACGCGATCGAGGTACGCGAACGTGTAACAGAGCAGCAGGAACGGCAGCAGGCGCCAGTTCAGCTTGCGATACAGGGCCTGATGCGCCGGGCTGTCCGGCGCGGCCGGAAGTTGAGGGGATGGAACGGCGGACATGCGCTCTCCTTTAGGGCGTATTGCTTCAAATCCCGCATCGATGTTCGAATCGTCGAGGAGACGAAAAAGCGGCGCAAGAGCAACCTAAGCGAGTTATCGTTGCTCAACGGGCAACACTTCACCGGCACACCAACCGACATCATGCGCGAACTGAACCAGCGCCGCTTGCGCTATTTCCATGAAGTCCTGTCGCACGGCTCCATCCGCGGCGCGGCCGACAGCATCAACACGTCGCCGTCCGTCATCACGCGGCAGATCCGGCTGCTCGAGGAAGAAATCGGGGCCCCGCTGTTCGAGCGCCAGCCTCGCGGCGTGCAGCCGACCGAGGCCGCCGCGTACCTGCTCGAATACTGGCGCGGCTGCCGCTCGCAGCAGGAGCTGTTCGAGGACCGCCTGCAGGCGCTGCGCGGGCTGCAGCGCGGCCAGATCCGCATCGTCACCAGCGAAGGCTATATCGACCGCCTGATGGACGAGGTGCTCACCGATTTCTGTGCGCGCCATCCGAAGCTCGACGTCACCGTCGACACCCTGCCGGTCAGCACGTTGCTCCAGGAAGTGGCCGAGAGCCGCGCGCATATCGGGCTGGCCTACAACCCGCCCGCGCATCCGGACATCGAATACGTCGCGACCGCGCCGCAGCCGGTGGTGGCGCTCGTGCATCCGGGGCACCCGCTCGCGGTGCGGGGCCGGCCGGTCGAGGTCCGCGAGCTGACCGGGTACCCGCTCGCGCTGATGCCGCCCGCGTTCGGTCTCGGACAGGCCGTACAGATGCTCGCGTACGCGGAGAACCTCCAGATCCACCCGACGCTCACCACCAACTCGCTGGCCGTGCTGCGCCACTTCGTCAAGCGCAACGACGGCGTCACGCTGCTCGCCACGGTGGCCGCGTATCGGGAGCTGGAGGCCGGCGAACTCGTCGCGCTGCCCATCGCGCATCCGTTGCTCGAAACCGCCAAGGCACGGCTGCTGGTCAAGGCCGGACGCACGCTCGGGGTGGCCGCCGATACGCTGCTGCGCGGCATCCTCCGGGACATGAAGATGTTCTCGGACCCGGGCGGACGCGACGGCAGGACGACGGCGCGCGGCAAGGCCCGCAAGCGGGCCGCGGGAAATCGCGGCGGGCCGTGACCCTCGTCGGCGAAGCGGTTTGCATCGCCGGCCTTCGACAGGCGGCCGCTACGGTGCAGGCCGGTATCGAACGGCCGGGTATCGCGCGCGGGGCGGGGCGCGGGGCGCGGCGTGTGGCGTGTGGCGTGTGGCGTGCGGTGTGCGGTGTGCGGTGTGCGGTGTGCGGTGTGCGGTGTGCGGTGTGCGGTGTGCGGTGTGCGGATGCTGAGTGTGGCGCGCGGCATCCGCCGCGCATCCGCCGCTCACGCGCCGAGCAGCATCCCCTTGCGCACCGGCACCGTGCCCGTCACGCGGCCGAGCGGCGCGCCGGCCGTCACGAAGCGGATCGCGCGGCGCATGTAGAACACGCCGTCGGTTCCGCTCGAGATCGTCGTGATCGCATCCGTCAGCGGATCGACGATGTCGAACAGCGGATCGCCGGCGTGGATCGTCGCGCCGACCGCCGCGCGGTGCACGAGGATGCCGCTCACCGGTGCGTAGAACTGCTCGCTGCCCGCGAGCGGCGTGGCCGGCGCGGCAAGCGGCGGCAGCGGCGTGCGTTCGCCGCGCACCGCGCCGCGCCACACGAGATAGTCGACGAGCGCATCGGCATCGCGTTGCGCATGCTCATACGTCACGTCGCGCTGGCCGCGGCATTCGACGGTCACGGCGACCGCGCCGGCCGCGAGCGGCGTGCCTTCCGGCAGCAACGGCCGCAATTGCGACCACAGCAGGTGATGCGCATCGTCGAACGCGTGCCCGCCCGAATCCTCCGCGAGCAGGGACACCTTCGCGCCGAGATAGCGTGCGAGCGGCTCGACTTCCGGCCATGCGGTGTCGCTCGTGTACACGTGCATCACCGCTTCGAGCGAACAATGCAGGTCGATCACGACGTCCGCGTCATGCGACAGCTTCAGCAGCGCGAGCTGCAGCGCGTCGAATTCGGTGCGCGGCGCGATGCCGTCGAGCGCCGCGCCGACGCACTCGCGCACGATCGCCCGGTTGCGCTCGCCGTCGTCGCCGAGCCGGTCGCGTGCGCGCGCGGCGATCTCCGCGAGCGGCAGGAAGCCGCGGTTGAAGTTGCGGCCGCTCGCCAGGTCGAAACGGCCGATGAACTGCCCGAGCAGATGATGGTTGAGGCCGACCGGGTTCGCGACCGGCACGAGCACGACCTCGGCCGCGAGCCGGCCTTGCGCGTCGAGCTGCGCGAGGCGCTGCTTCAGCACGAACGCCGCGAGCATCGCGGGCGTCTCGTCCGCGTGCAGCGCGGCCTGCAGGTAGATCTTGCGGCCGGTGTCGGCCGGCCCGAAATGAAAGCTGGTCAGCGTGCGCTGCGTGCCGATCGACGGCGACAGGAGCGGCGTGGTGCGAATCTGCATCGAGGGTCTCGAACGGAAGAAACGGGAAAAATCGGGCGGCCCGGTGCTCAGTCGCCGTACGGGTTGAAATCGAAATACTTCTTCGCGATCCGGTCGTACGTGCCGTCCTTCAGCATCGACGCGATCGCGCCGTCGATCGACGCCTTGAGCGCCGTATCCGACTGCCGCATGCCGATGCCGACGCCACGGTCGCCCATGTCGAGCGGCGCGCCGACGAACGCGAAACCCTTGCCGCGCGGCTGGCGCAGGAACCCGTAATCGGCTTCGACCGTGCCGAGCAGCGCCGCGTCGAGGCGGCCGTTGACGAGATCGGCGAACACGTCGTCCTGGCTCTTGTACGGCACCACGCTGACGCCGGCCGGCGCCCAGTGCGCGAGCGCCCACGATTCGAACTGCGTGCCCGACTGCACGCCGACGCGCTTGCCCGCAAGCGACGCGGCCGAGCTGCCGAGCCCGAGTTCGGGCCGCGCGACGAGCCGCGACCTGAAGCGGAACAGCTTCGACGAGAACAGGATCTGCTTCTCGCGCTTCTCGGTGATCGCCATCGACGACAGGATCGCGTCGATCTTGCGCGCCTGCAGCGCGGGAATCATCCCGGAGAATTCGAGCTCGACCCACTGGCAGTGCAATTGCGCGCGGCGGCAGATCTCGTTGCCGAGATCGACGTCGAAGCCTTTCAGGCTGCCGTCGGGCGCCTTCGAATCCATCGGCGGATAGGTCGGGTCGATGCCGAGGCGCACGGTGCGGGCGTCGAGCGCATGCGCGGCGCCGGCCGTGAACGCGAGGCACAGGGAAACGAGCGGGAGGAAGGTGCGTTTCATGGTCGATCGGGTGCGGGACGAGGGACAAACGGCACGAGCCGGACTGTCTGCGATCGTAGTGCGCACGCACCGCCGCCGGAATCGCCGGCTGCCTTATCATGATCGGTATTTCCGATCACCGGCCCCGCCGCTCGCCCATGGCGTTCACGCTGTCCCAGCTCCGCATCTTCCAGGCCGTCGTCGAGCACGGCAGCCTGCGCGCCGCGGCGCGCGCGCTCGATCTCGCGCAAAGCGGCGTCACGCAGCAGTTGCAAGGCCTCGAGGCGGCGCTCGGCGCGACGCTGTTCACGCGCACCAATCGCGGCATCGTGCCGACAGCCGTCGGCCAGCGGCTGCTCGCGCGCTCCGGCTCGATCCTCGGCGAATGCGAGCAGGTCGAGCGGGAAATCCGGCAACTGAGCGGCGAATACGAAGGCACCGTCACGCTCGGCCTCGTGGCCGAACCGCTGATCGACGCGTTCGCGCCCGTGCTGAGCGCGTTCCGCGCGCGCTTCGACAGGGTCGACGTTCACCTGCGCACCGGTACGTCGCGGATGATGATCGGCTGGCTGCGGGAGAGCGCGGTCGATTTCGCGATCGCGCTGGTCGCGAAGCAGACCGACACGACCGACCTCGCGGTCACGCCGCTGCGCGCATCGGCCCCGGTGGTCGTGTGCCGCAACGGGCATCCGGCCATGCACGCGCAATCGCTCTCCGAGCTGGCCGATTACGCGTGGGTGTCGACCCGATCGCCGAACCTCAGCGCCGATCCCGTCGTCAACCGGCTGCTCGCCTACTTCGACACGCACGGCCTGCCGCCGCCGAGGATTCTCGCCACCGTCGAGGGGATGTTCGAGACGCTGCAGCTCGTCACCCAGACCGATTGCCTGTCGCTCGAAACCGAAGCCGTGACGCGGCACGGGCCGTTCGCCGGCGCGCTCGCGAAGGTGCCCGTGCGCGAGCAGGCCGACGCGCAGGACATCTGCCTGCTGCAGCGCGCGGCCGTGCCGCTGACGCCGGCCGCGCAGGAACTCGCGACGATGCTTGCGTCGTACCTGCGGGTCGTGCGCGGACGCTAGGCGCGTATTGCCGCCTGCCGTCCGCGGTCCGCCGCCTGCCGCGCCCCGCTCGTCAGTCGATCGATTCCCGCGCCGTCTCGCGCAGCATCGCGACCGCGATCAGCGACACCACCACGCACGCGGCCACGTAGCCGGCCGGCGCAAGCTTGCTGCCGGTCGTCTTCACGAGCCAGGTCGCGATGAGCTGCGCGGTGCCGCCGAAGATCGTCACCGCGAGCGCATACGCGATCGAAATGCCCGTCGCCCGCACGTGGCGCGGCAGCGATTCGCACATCAGCGCCATTTCCGACGCCGAGCCGAGCGAATAGAACAGCAGCATCAACGCGGTCAGCGGCAGGATCGCCGACAGCGTCGGGTGGTGGTTCATCAGCCAGAACGCCGGGAACAGCAGCGCGACCAGCACGCCGCGGCCGACGAAGATCGGCAGGCGCCGGCTGCCGAGCCGGTCCGACAGCCAGCCGAACAGCGGACACGTGACCAGCATCACGCAGCCCGACGCGACGCCGACGAACATCGACAGCCCCATCGGCAGGCCGAGCGTGTGGATCGCATAGGTCGGCATGTAGAAGGTCAGGATGTAGGTCGACACCGTGCCGCCCATCACCGTGAGCATCAGCAGCAGCACCGTGCGCGCGTGCCGCGAGAACAGCTCGTGCAGCACGCCGCGCTCGATGCCGTGATGGCTGTCGCCGGGCGCATCGTCCGCGAGCCGGCGGCGCAGGATCATGCCGACCGGCGCGATCAGCAAGCCGACGAGGAACGGCAGCCGCCATCCCCAGCTTTCGAGCGCATCCTTCGTCATCGTGTTCGACAGCAGCGCCGCGAAACCCGACCCCATCAGCGCGGCGCCGCCTTGCGTCGCGAGCTGCCAGCTTGCGTGAAACGCCCGGCGCGACGTGCCGCCCTGCTCGAGCAGCGTCGACGTCGCCGCGCCGAATTCGCCGCCCTGCGAGAAGCCCTGCAGCAGCCGCGCGAATACGACCAGCAGCGGCGCGGCCACGCCCACCTGCGCATAGGTCGGCGCGATCGCGATCAGGCCGGTGCCGAGCGCCATCAGCATGATCGTCAGGTTCAGCGCGGCCTTGCGCCCCTTGCGGTCCGCGTAGACGCCGAGCACGACGCTGCCGAGCGGCCGCGTGAAGAAGCCGGCGGCGAACGTCGCCACCGACAGCAGCAGCGACGTGGTCGGGTCGCTCGACGGGAAGAACAGCTTGCCGATCAGCACCGCGAAAAAGCCGTACACGGTGAAATCGAAGAACTCCAGCCAGTTGCCGATCACGGCCGCCGCGATCGCGCCGCGCCGCGTGACGGCGCGCGCGCCGGGCGCATCGGCTTCGGCGGCCCCCGTCGACGCGGGGTGCAGCACGAGATGGTCTTTCTGCATTGTCATCGTCTCCTCTATGCGGCCGGAAGCGCCGGCCGCGCCGCCGCCGCGATCACCGCCCGAGGTAGCGCTCCACGAGACGCGTCCAGAACGCCGCGCCGACCGGCAGGTTGCGATCGTTGAAGTCGTATTTCGGGTTGTGCACCATGCAGCCGTCCTCGCCTTCGCCGTTGCCGAGCCGCACGAACGAGCCGGGCCGCTTCTGCAGCATGAACGCGAAATCCTCGCTGCCCATCAGCAGGTCGGTCTGCTCGACCACGTGCGCATCGCCGACGAGTTCGCGCGCGACCTGCGCGGCGAAATCCGTTTCGGCATCCGTATTGACGACGACCGGGTAGCCTTCGATGTAGTCGACGTTCGCGGTCGCGCCGTAGCTCGCGGCCTGCGTTTCGGCCAGCTCGGTGATGCGGCGCTTGAGCAGCGCCCGCACGTCGGGGCTGAACGAGCGCACGCTCAGTTCGAGGCGTGCGCCGTTCGGGATCACGTTGTTCGCGGTGCCCGCATGCATCGAGCCGACCGTGACCACCGCCGGCTGCGCCGGGTCGACGTTGCGCGCGACGATCGTCTGCAGCGCCATCACGATGCTCGCCGCGACGACGACCGGGTCGACCGTCAGGTGCGGCCGCGCCGCGTGGCCGCCGACGCCTTCGATCGTGATGATCGCCTTGTCGCCGGCCGACATGAACGGGCCGCGGCGCGTGAGGAACACGCCGGGCGCCGCGCCCGGGTGGTTGTGCATGCCGAACACGGCGTCGCACGGGAAGCGCTCGAACAGGCCGTCGTCGATCATCTTCTTCGCGCCGCTGTCGACGCCATGCTCTTCCGCCGGCTGGAAATACAGATGCACGGTGCCGGAGAAGTTGCGCGTCTTCGCGAGATGCTGCGCGGCGCCGAGCAGCATCGTCGTGTGGCCGTCGTGGCCGCAGGCGTGCATCTTGCCGTGCGTGCCGCTCGCATACGGCAGCCCGGTCGCCTCGACGATCGGCAGCGCATCCATGTCGGCGCGAATGCCGATGCTGCGCGTCCCGTCGCCCACGCGCAGCGTACCGACCACGCCGGTCTTGCCGACCCCGCGCGTCACCTGCCAGCCCCATTCCCCGAGCTTGTCGGCGACGAGCGCGGCCGTGTCGTGCTCTTCGTACGCGAGCTCCGGATGGCGATGGATGTGATGACGGATCTCGCGCAGCCCGCCGGCGGCGGGCATCAGATCCTCGACTTCGGTGAAGCGGGTATCGGTGGTCATGGGGGCTCCTGCGTTTGTCTGCGCACGCTGAAGACGCGTGCGGGAAAGCGAGCCACTATATCGAGCCGATATCCGTTCAATAAGATGCGGAATTTTTCACCGCGATAAGATTTTTTTATC
The DNA here is from genome assembly GCF_000731655.1 of Burkholderia sp. MSh2. Lineage (NCBI taxonomy): Bacteria > Pseudomonadati > Pseudomonadota > Betaproteobacteria > Burkholderiales > Burkholderiaceae > Burkholderia > Burkholderia sp. MSh2. The sequence continues at coordinate 41,234 of NZ_JPGM01000055.1, forward strand.
AGGGTTAATACGGGGAATGCCGGCCGGATCGGCACGCGGGGCCCCGTGCGCGGAGGCCATCAGCACCCCGGCCATGCATTTTCCCGACGAGCGGTCCATGATTCGCGCATGGACGCTCGAACCGATCCGTCTCGCCGTCGCGGCAGGCCGCCGAAGCAGGACGAGAGCCTCGCCGCCGCGCGCGACATGCTGTTGCACACCGGGCTGGACGTGCTCACCGAAACGGGCTTCCCGGCCACCGGGCTCGACGGGAGCCTCGCTCGTGCCGGCGTGCCCAAAGGCTCCTTCCATCGCTACTTCGACGGCAAGGAAGCATTCGGCCTCGCGCGAATCGACTGCTGCGCCGGTTTCTTCGCCCGTCAGCGGGACCGCCATTCCAACCAGCCGGACCGCCGCCGCTGCAGCGCGTCCGCGATTTCGTCGACGATGCCCCGGACGGCATGGCACGCTACGTCTACCGCCACGACGATCGGGCCGTGCCGAACGGCTGCGGCGCAGGCGTCGACGCGTAATACGCCTGCCGGCGACGCGTCGTCGCCGCTTTCATCCGGCCCGGCCGCTCGCGCATCGAGATCGCCCCAGCCACCGAACCACCCTGTCGAGGAACCACCATGACCGTTGCAGACACCGCTCCCGTCAGCCGCTTTCCCGTGCCGGCGCTTGAAGACCTGCCCGACGACATTCGCGAACGCATCGCGGCCGTCCAGGAAAAGTCGGGCTTCATCCCGAACGTCTTCCTGACCCTCGCGCACCGTCCGGACGAGTTTCGCGCGTTCATGGCCTACCACGACGCGCTGATGGACAAGCCGGGCAACCTGAGCAAGGCCGAGCGGGAGATGATCGTCGTGGCGACCAGCAGCGCGAACCAGTGCCAGTACTGCGTGATCGCGCACGGCGCGATCCTGCGCATTCGCGCGAAGGACCCGCTGATTGCCGACCAGGTCGCCACCAACTACCGCAAGGCCGACATCACCGCGCGGCAAAAGGCGATGCTCGATTTCGCGATGCAGGTCTCGCAATCCGCGCACCTGGTCGGCGAAGCGGACTTCGACACGCTCAAGTCGCACGGTTTCGGCGAGGAAGACATCTGGGACATCGCGGCGATCTCGGCCTTCTTCGGCATGTCCAATCGCATCGCGAACGTGACGAACATGCGGCCCAACGCGGCGTTCTACGCGCTGGGCCGCTGAGCGCGGACGCGGTCCCGCGCCGCCGCGTGGCAGACGCCGTGGCATGGGCCAACGCCGCGCGGGCAGCGCTCGCGCCCGCAGGACCGGCCCCCCCGGCCGGGACGACCGGGCCGATACCCGGGCGCGCCCGTCACACGCAGCACACGGGCGGCGCCGGCCCGAACGCGCCCGCATCGGCGCGGCCACCCGCCGCGCCAGCCGGCAAACCCGGCCCGCAAACCGGATGTCAGCGCTCACTCCACCCCGTCGGCGACGGCACGCCGCCCGGCCGCTTCGCGCCGCGAAACGGACACCGACACGCACGCGATCCATCAAAAGCGTGCACTATTAGGGTTTTGCCGTACCGGCGCCCGGCGCCTTCGACGTTCGTTCCACGCTCACCGTTTCAGACGCGAACCATCCATGACGAATCAGCCCACTCAGACCGCAGCCGACCGTCCCGTCGACATGATCATCTTCGGCGGCGGCGGCGATCTGGCCGCCCGCAAGCTGTTGCCCGCGCTGTACATGGCGCACCTGCACTGCAACCTGCCGCCCGACACGCGCATCATCGCGGTCGGCCGCCGCGACTGGGGCATCGACGGCTATCGCAAGTTCGTGGACGAGCAGTCGCGCCCGTTCATCGACGAAAAGGCGTTCGACGCCGAAGCATGGGGCCGCTTCCTCGACCTGTTCAAGTACGTGCTGATCGACGTGAACGCGCCGGACGACTACCTGCGGCTCGCCGAGGCGGCGCGCGGCGACGCGGTCCGCGTGTTCTACCTGTCGACGTCGCCGGAACTGTTCACGACGATCTGCGACAACCTGTCGGCCGCGCAACTCGTCGACGCGCACTCGCGCGTCGTCCTCGAAAAGCCGCTCGGCCACGATCTCGCGTCCGCCAAGGCGATCAACGATGCGGTCGGCAAGCACTTCGAGGAATCGCAGATCTATCGGATCGACCACTATCTCGGCAAGGAAACCGTGCAGAACCTGATGGTGCTGCGCTTCGGCAACCCGATCTTCGGGCCGCTGTGGCAGGCGCCGAGCATCCGCAGCGTGCAGATCACGGTGGCGGAAACGGTCGGCGTCGGCAGCCGCGCGGGCTTCTACGACCATACGGGCGCGCTGCGCGACATGGTGCAGAACCACTTGCTGCAGCTGCTGTGCATCGTCGCGATGGAACCGCCGGTGTCGCTCGACCCGGACGCGGTGCGCGACGAGAAGCTGAAGGTGCTGCGCTCGCTGCGGCCGATGGCGCTGTCGGACGTCGCGCGCGACACGGTGCGCGGCCAGTACACGGCCGGCGCGGTCGACGGCCAGCCCGTCAAGGGCTATCTCGAGGAAGACAACGTGCCGGCCGACAGCCGCGCGGAAACCTTCGTCGCGCTGCGCGCGCACATCAACAACTGGCGCTGGGCGAACGTGCCGTTCTTCCTGCGCACCGGCAAGCGGCTGCAGCGCCGCCAGTCGGAAATCGTGATCGAGTTCGCGGACATGCCGTTCTCGATCATCCCGACCGGCCCGCGCCACTACAGCAACCGCCTCGTGATCCAGCTCCAGCCGGAAGAGTCGATCCAGCTGCAGATGCTCGCGAAGGAGCCGGGCAGCGGGATGAACATGGTGCCCGTGAGCCTGAACCTCGACCTGCAGCAGGCGATTCCGGAGCGCCGCGCGGAAGCGTACGAACGGCTGCTGATCGACGTGATCCGCGGCCGCCTCACGCACTTCATGCGCCGCGACGAGCTCGAATCCGCCTGGTCGTGGGTCGAGCCGATCCTCGACGGCTGGAAGCAGCTCGGCGACCGTCCGCGCCTGTACACGGCCGGCACGTTCGGGCCCGCGGCTTCGTCGGCGCTGCTCGCGCGCGACGGGATGTCCTGGTCCGAAGAAGCGTAACCGCCGCGCGGCGCGGCGCACCCGAGCCGCCTTCGCCGCGCCCGGCGCCGCCCTATCGCGGCGCCAGCCATGCGGCCGGGTGCCGCGCGGGCGCATCGCCGCCGCCACCCAGCGCCTCGATCAGATAATCGACGAACGACGCGATCCGCGACGAGATCGCGGTGTTCCGGTAGTACACCGCATGAATCGGCTGCTGGATGTCCAGCGTCTGCCGCGCGAACAGCTGGGCAAGCCGCCCGCTGTCGCGATCGTGCGCGGTCATGAAATCCGACAGGCACGCGATGCCCGCTCCTTCCAGCGCGAGTTGCCTGACGGTCTCGCCGTTAGACGACCAGATGTCCGGCTCGATCCGGTACGGCTCGCCGTCCGTGCCGAGCACCGGCCAGATATTCAGCGATTCCGGCTGCGTGAAGCCGATCAGCGTGTGCTTGCCGAGCTCGTCGACCTTCCGCGGCTGCCCGTGCGCGGCAAGATACGCGGGGCTCGCCAGAACGCGCAGGCGGCTGGTGCCGATCTTGCGGCTGTGCAGCGTCGAATCCTTCAGGCGGCCGATCCGGATCGCCACGTCGGTGCGCCGCTCCAGCAGGTCGATGATCCCTTCGTTGCTGTTCAGCTCCAGCTCGACCTGCGGGAAGCGCTCGCGATAACCGCGCACGAGCGGCACGATCACGTGCAGCATGAACGGCGTCGCCGCATCGACGCGCAGGCGCCCCGACGGCATCTCGCGCCGCGCGAGCATCTGCTCCTCCGCGTTCTCCACCGATTCGATGATCGCGCGCGCATCCTGCAGGAACGCGCGCCCCTCTTCGGTCAGCTCGAGCCGGCGCGTGGTCCGGCGCAGCAGCGTGGTCTTCAGCTTCTCCTCGAGCCGTGCGAGCGTGCGGCTCGTCGCCGATACGGTGAGGTCGAGCTGCTGGGAGGCGGCCGTGATCGAGCCGGTGTCGACCACGGCGGCAAAGGCCTGGAGTTCGTCGAGCGTGACTTTCATTATTGATCCCGAATCAAGACATCCCGCGTTATAGGCCAGTTTTCGCGCAAGAGCAAAGCATCGGCGCGGCATCCCGTTCATTTCGCCGGCAGCGCGTCCGACGCGTCGATTATTGATTCCGATTCAACTATTTTTGTCCCGCGACGGCGTTTATCCCGTTCGCTCCGGCGGCCACAATCGGTTTCACGATCACGCCGTTCCCCTCATTCCCAGGAGCACACGATGAACAGGATTCCCGCATTCGGCCTCGGCACCTTCCGGCTCAAGGGCCAGGTTGCCGTCGACTCGGTCCGCGACGGCCTCGAAGCCGGCTACCGTGCGATCGACACAGCGCAGATCTACGGCAACGAAGCCGACGTCGGCGAAGCGATCGCCGCGTCGGGCGTGCGCCGCGACGACCTGTTCCTGACCACGAAGATCTGGGTCGACCACTACGCCCCGGAAAAGCTCGCCGCAAGCCTCGAGGAAAGCCTGCGCAAGCTGCGCACCGACTACGTCGACCTGACGCTGATCCACTGGCCGGCCCCGGGCAACGGCGTGTCGCTCCCGTCGTTCATGACCGCACTCGCCGATGCAAGGGCGAAGGGCCTCACGCGCCGAATCGGCATTTCGAACTTCAACATCGCCCTGACGAAGGAGGCGATCGCGGCCGTCGGCGCCGAGGCGATCGCGACGAACCAGATCGAACTGAGCCCGTACCTGCAGAACCGCAGGCTCGTCGAATTCCTGAACGGCGCGGGCATTCACGTGACGTCGTACATGACGCTCGCGTACGGCAAGGTGCTCGGCGACCCGGTGATCGGCGCGATCGCGCGCCGTCACGATGCGACGCCCGCCCAGGTCGCCCTCGCGTGGGCGCTGCGGCTCGGCTACTCGGTAATCCCGTCGTCGACGAAACGCGAGAACCTCGCGAGCAATCTGCTCGCGCAGACGCTGCGCCTGACCGACGACGACATGGCGCAGATCGCCGCGCTCGAGCGCAACGGCCGCGAAGTCGACCCGGCCGGCCTCGCGCCGGAATGGGACTGAGCGCACCGCCCCCTCCACCGCCCCGTCCGCGGCCGTCCGGCCGCGGCACCGACAGGACCTCACCATGACCCAGGATCCGCTTTTCCAGCCGTTGCGACTCGGCGCGCTGACGCTGCCCAACCGCATCGTGATGCCGCCGATGACGCGTTCGCGCGCGAGCCGGCCCGGCGACGAAGCCAACGACCTGATGGCCGCGTACTACGCGCAGCGCGCGAGCGCGGGCCTGATCGTCAGCGAAGGCACCTACATCGCGCCGCTCGGCAAGGGCTACGCATGGACGCCCGGCATCCACACGCCGTCGCAGGTCGCCGGCTGGCGCAAGGTGACGGACGCCGTGCATGCCGCGCACGGCCGCATCTTCGCGCAACTGTGGCACGTCGGCCGCTTGAGCCACACGAGCCTGCTCGGCGGCCGGCAACCGGTGTCGTCGTCGCCGATCCAGGCGAAGGGTGTGAACGTGTTCGTCGCAAGCGAAGACGGCAGCACGCCGGGCTTCGTGCAGGCGTCCGAGCCGCGCGCATTGTCGATCGACGAGATCCACGAGATCGTCGACCAGTACCGCGCCGCCGCGCGCCACGCGATCGACGCGGGCTTCGACGGCGTCGAGCTGCACGGCGCGAACGGCTACCTCGTGAACCAGTTCATCGATTCGAACGCGAACACGCGGACCGACGCATATGGCGGCTCGCTGGACAACCGGCTGCGCTTCCTGCGTGAAGTCACGCAGGCGCTGATCGACGGGACCGGCGACGCGTCGCGCGTCGGCATCCGCCTCGCGCCGCTGACGACGTTGAACGGCTGCGTCGACGCCGATCCGGAAACGACCTACCTCGCCGCCGCGACGCTGCTCGGCACGCTCGGCGTCTGCTACCTGCACATCGCGGAAGCCGACTGGGACGACGCACCGCCGATGCCGGTCGAATTCAAGCAGCGGCTGCGCGCCGCCTATCCGGGCGTGCTGATCTACGCCGGCGCATACACCGCCGCGCGTGCGCGCGAAGCGATCGCCGCCGGCTGGGCCGACCTCGTCGCGTTCGGCCGCCCGTTCGTCGCGAACCCCGACCTGCCCGAACGCCTGCGCACCGGCGCCGCGCTCGCGCCGCACGACCGCAACACGTTGTTCGGCGGCGCCGCCCGGGGCCTGACCGACTATCCGACGCTCGCGCAAGCCGCGGCCTGAGCCGCGCGCATGCGCGGCCGGCCCCCGGCAATCGCGGCCGCTATCGCCGCGATTGCCATTTCCGAATGGCGGCCCGCGCAATCGGCGTCTAGAGTTGTCGGGATCGACCCTGCACGACGCCATCCACCGACCTGAAAGGACACCCCGCCATGCCACGCCGTTCCCCGACACGCGACCTGCTGCGGGCCGTCGCGGCCGGCCTTGCCTGTGCGGCCTTCACCGCGCCGGCCTGCGCCGACGACGCAGCGCGCCTCGCGCCGCCCGAACCGGCCGCGCCGGTACTGTCGACCACCGCGAGCGGCGTGCAGGTCTATTCATGCGAATACGACGCCGAGCATCGGCTCGCGTGGGCCTTCCAGCACCCGGAGGCCATGCTGTTCGACGACGGCGGCACGCTCGTCGTCCGGCACGGCGCGGGGCCGTCGTGGGAAGCGCTCGACGGCAGCCGCATTACCGGCAAGAAACTCGCGGAAGCGCCGAGCGCACGCGCGGGCAGCATTCCGCAACTGCTGCTCGCCGCGCTGCCGGCCGCCACGACGACGACAGGCACGCTGGCCGGCGTGCGCTTCGTGCAGCGGCTCGACACGTCCGGCGGCACGCCGCCGGCCGCGACGTGCACGACCGAGCATGCGGTCGGCCGCTTTCCGTACTTCGCGCGCTACGTGTTCCTGAAGTGACGCGTGCGGCACGCGAAGCGCCCGCCGTACGCGCTTCCGGTGCGATCCTCGGCACGCCCGCACGATCGGCTGTCGTCCATGCCGGCCGAGGCAGCATGAAAGCCTCGCCCGCGTTCCGCGCGGCTCAGCGCATCCGCATCGACAACTCGACGTCGCCGCCGAACGGCACCGACAGATAGCCGTTTTCCGGCGCGCGCACGTACGCGAGGTAGTCGGGGCTGTATTCCGCGTTGTCGGCCACGACGAACGCCCCCGTCCTGAGGTGCGGCTCGACCAGCGCCAGGATCTCCGGATACAGCGACTTCGCACCGTCGAGCAGCAGCAGGTCGACCGTATCCGGCAGATCGGCGGCCAGCGTGCGCAGCGCGTCGCCTTCGCGAATCTCCACGAGGTCGGCCAGCCCGGCCGCCGCCAGGTTCGCCTGCGCACGCACGACCTTCGACGGTTCGAACTCGCTCGTGATCAGCCGGCCGCCGCCGTTGTCGCGCAGCGCGGCCGCGAGATGCAGCGTCGAAATGCCGAACGACATGCCGAATTCGACGATCGCCCGCGCGCCGCCGCTGCGCGCGAGCATGTACAGCAGCCTGCCCGTCTCGCGCGACACGGGAAGCGGGAAGTCCTTCAGGCGCGCATACAGATCGGTGTAGCCCGTCTTGCTGCGCATCAGTCGCGTCTGCTCGTCGTGCGACAGGCCGGCGAAGGCCGGGCTCGTCGCCGGCGACAACGAATCGGCTTCGTCGAACAGGCGCGCCAGCAGCGAAGCCAGCGGGTCGAGCGCAAGAGTGGTCATGCGAATCTCCGGTATCGGGTTGAGTGCGTCGTTGCACCCGACTAGAATATGACGAACTATTCAGGTTTTACTATTCGCATTGGCAAACCGCCCATGACCGCCCGCCGCAACGCCCCGATCGCCACGCGCAAGCTGCCTCGGCAGGCGCGCTCGACCCGTCTCGTCGAAGACGTCCTCCAGGCCGCTATTCAGGTTTTGGCGACCGAAGGCGCGCAGCGCTTCACGATGGCCCGCGTCGCCGAACGCGCCGGCGTGAGCGTCGGCTCGCTGTACCAGTACTTCCCGAACAAGGCATCGGTGCTGTTCCGGCTGCAGCACGACGAATGGCGGCAGACCTCCGACATGCTGTGCGGGATGCTGCAGGACACGCAAAAGACACCGCCCGAGCGGCTGCGCACTGCCGTCCACGCGTTCATCCGCTCGGAATGCGACGAGGCGCGCATGCGCATCGCACTCGACGACGCCGCGCCCCTCTATCGCGACGCGCCCGAGGCGCAGGAAGTGAAGGCCGAGGGCAACCGGATCTTCAGCGCGTTCATGCGCGAAGCGCTGCCCGAGGTGTCCGACGCCACGCATGCGCTGGCCTGCGAGCTGATCATGACGACGCTCACGGCGGGCGGCAAGGCGTTCTCCGAAACCGAGCGCACGCCGGCGGAAATCGACGCTCATTCCTCCGCGATGGCCGACATGTTCTGCGCGTACCTCGCGCATCTCGCGCGCGCTTGACGCGACGAGGGACGGAACGAACGCGAGCGCAAGCCGCGCGCGGCACCGGTATCATCCGGGTGCCGCGTGCGCACGGCCGCGCATCGCGTCGCACGCCGCGGCCGTCATCCGCATGCGTGCGCACAGCCTCAATGAAAGTGATTTGCAATATCCCATGTCTGACCCGCTCCCGCCCTGCCCGCCGGCCCCGCGTTCAAATAGTCGCCTTAACGGATTCGAACTAGGCGTATACACGCGTGTCGTCGCGACGGAGCCCGGTCGCACGCCGATATAAGCGCTGCGACATGCGCTGCATGCTCGTCCCCCGATGGGACGTGATGAGCGGCTCGCCTAACCTTCGCTACGGCAAAGCACACGTGACGGGGTCGACCACACCACGCGTCGTCCGACGCGACACCCTCGCGCTCGTTTCGATGCGCACGTAACGACACGCATCACGCGTCATTCGTCCCCACGACGCTGCCGACCATCCCAACCAGATACGAGACACCCTGACGACGGTTCGCTACGGGCCGTTTCAGCATGCTGATAAAGGAGCAAGCTCATGAGTGATACCCCGGTGCAGCCGACGGTCGGCGTCGGCGCGGAAGAAACTGACTTTGGCACCAAGGGAGTCATCGACCGGTACTTCGGCATTTCGTCGCGCGGCAGCACGCAGCGCCGCGAGATCGTTGCCGGCGTCACCACCTTCCTCGCGATGGTCTATTCGGTGTTCGTCGTGCCCGGCATGTTCGGCAAGGCCGGCTTCGACACGAGCGCCGTGTTCGTCGCGGTCTGCCTCACCACCGCGTTCGGCTCGCTGCTGATGGGCCTGTGGGCGAAGCTGCCGATCGCGATCGGCTGCGCGATCTCGCTGACCGCGTTCACCGCGTTCGGCCTCGTGCTCGGCAAGGGCCTGCACCCGACGGTCGCGCTCGGCGCCGTGTTCCTGATGGGCCTCGTGTTCACCGGCATCTCGGTGACCGGCGTGCGCTCGTGGATCCTGCGCAACCTGCCCGCGGGCGTCGCGCACGGCACCGGCATCGGCATCGGCCTGTTCCTGCTGCTGATCGCGTCGAACGACGTCGGCCTCGTGATCAAGAACCCGGGCGCCGGCCTGCCGGTCTCGCTCGGCCAGATCACCGCGTTCCCGGTCATCATGTCGGTCGTCGGCCTCGCCGCGATCTTCGGCCTCGAGAAGCGCCGCGTGCCGGGCGGCATCCTGCTCGTCGTGATCGCGATCTCGGTGTTCGGCCTCGTGTTCGATCCGGCCGTGAAGTATCACGGCATCTTCGCGCTGCCGTCGCTGAGCGCACCGGGCCATGCGTCGCTGATCGGCGCGATGGACATCAAGGGCGCGCTGTCGATGGCCGTGCTGCCGAGCGTGCTGGCGCTGGTGATGACCGCCGTGTTCGACGCGACCGGCACGATTCGCGCGGTCGCCGGGCAGGCCGGCCAGCTCGACGAGAACGGCCGCATCATCAACGGCGGCCGCGCGCTGACCGCCGATTCGCTCAGCTCGATCTTCTCCGGCTTCCTCGGTGGCGCACCGGCGGCGGCCTACATCGAGTCGAGCGTCGGCGTGGCCGCCGGCGCGAAGACGGGCCTCGCGGCGGCCGTGGTCGGCCTGCTGTTCCTCGTCGTGATGTTCTTCTCGCCGCTCGCGGGCCTCGTGCCGTCGTACGCCACGGCCCCCGCGCTGATGTACGTCGGCCTGCTGATGCTCGGCAGCGTGAGCAGGCTGCACATGGACGACATGGTCGACGCGATGTCGGGCCTCGTGTGCGCCGTGTTCATCGTGCTGACCGCGAACATCGTGACGGGCATCATGCTCGGCTTCTCGACGCTCGTGATCGGCCGCATCGCCAGCGGCGAATTCCGCAAGCTCAATGTCGGCACCGTGCTGATCGCGGCCGTGCTGGTCGTCTTCTATCTCGGCGGCTGGGCGATCTGAGCGCGCATCGGGCGCGCCGTCGCCGGCTGAAGGACGGCGCGCATCGGGACGACCTTCGTCTCCTCCACCATCGTCGCCGATGGTCTCCAGGCCTGGGAACACGTGTTTCCAGGCTTTTTTTCAACGGCGGCGGCACCCCGAGCGAAGCAGCCGGGCACGCATTGCGCGCCGGTGCTACGATCGCGGTTTTCGCCCGGAAGCCACCATGAACGCACTCGGCATCGTCTCCGAATCGAGCACCCGGACCTCGGCGTGCAAGCCCCCGTTCATCCCGTCGTTCGGCTTCCACGAGATGCACGAATCGAAGCCGATCGACGCCGCCCCGGCACGCATCATCGAGGCGGTCACCGCGATCGACATGCGCACCGATCCGATCGTCGACGCGCTGCTCAACGTCCGCGAATTCCCGACGACCCTCGCCGCCTCGCTGCGCCACGGCACCCCTCGCCGCGAACGCGCACGCTTCGGCCTCCACACGTTCACGGTGCTGCAACGCGACGATACGTCGCTGTCGCTCGGCCTCGTCGGCCGCTTCTGGCGCCCCGACTTCGGCGTGCGGACGATCGCCGACACGGCGGCGTTCGTCCGGCACGACGACCCGCGCGACGCGCGGCTGGTGCTGCGCTTCGAGGTGGTCGGGCGGCCCGCCGGCTCGCAGGTCCTGCGCACCGAAACCTTCGTGCATTGCCCGACCGCCCGCACGCGGCTGCTGTTCACGCCGTACTGGCTCGCGATCCGGCTCGCGAGCGGCTGGATTCGGCGCCGCACGCTGGCGGCCGTCGAAACGGCGCTGGCATAGCGTTGCGCGTCGCGCAACGTCGGCCCGTCGCCGCCGGCAACCGGTTCGCGCCGCCCCCGTGGGAACGGCTCGCGCACGGCCAGCCCGACGACGCGCTCCGTCGCAACCGCGACAGCGCCCGCCGCCTGCCCGAGCCACCGCACCGGCGCGACGGCAGGATCGCCGCGTGGCATGCGCCGCAGCGGTATTGCCGGACGTCCCGCGCACGCACCGGTACGCGAGATTCTTCAGGATCGCTACCGAACACCGCCACCGGATCCGATCGATGACCCGCATTCGCAATCCCCTGAACCTCGCGCAGCTCCAGGCGTTCGTCTCCGCCGCGCACCACAAGAGCCTGCGCGCCGCCGCGCGCGAACTCGGCGTCACGCAGCCGGCGATCACGCATACGATCCGCGAGCTCGAGACGGCGCTCAACGCGGAACTGCTCGCGCGCAGCGTACGCGGCGTCGAGCTGACCGCCTGCGGCCAGGCGCTGCTGCCGCGCGCCGAGCAGTTGCTCGGCGACATCCGCCGCACGGTCGAGGCCGTCGAGCAGGTGAAGGGCGAGATGTCGGGACGCGTCGCGGTCGGCACGATGCCGTCGATCGCGCTGACGGCGCTGCCGCACGCGGTGACGGCGTTCCGCCGGTCGATGCCGGACGTGAACCTGCATCTCGAGGAAGTGACGGTGCCCGACGCGCTCGCGCAGTTGCGCAACGGCACGCTCGACATCGCCGCGATGCACCATGTGCCCGCGCTCGACCGCGATTTCACGCAAGCGCCGCTGCTGTCGACCGAATTCACCGTCGTGATGCGCGACGGCCACCCGCTCGCGCACGCGCGCCGGCTGGAGGAACTGCTCGACGCCGAGTGGATCGTCACCGTCGGCGCCGAGCAGTTTCCGCACAGCGTGATGGTGGGAATGTTCGAGGCGCGCGGGCTGCCGCTGCCGAAGCGCATGCTGCGCTCGCCGATGTCGTTCGCGGTGACGCTCGGGCTCGTCGCGCGCTCGGACGTGATCGGCTGCTTCACGCGCCCGCTCGCCGCGATGGTCGCGCCGCTCGGCGTCCGCACGGCCGAACTCGACGAAAGCATGCCGCGCTTCGACCTGTCGATCATCTCGCGGCGCGACCTGCTGCCCACGCCGGCCGTGTCGCAGTTCGTCGCCTGCCTGCAGCGCGCCGTCAACGAAACGCTCGGCTGAATCGTTCCTGTGTCTGAAACGGCGGCGCGCCTGACGCGCCGCCGCCGGGCCCGGTATCGGGGCTTGTCCTAGGCGCCCCGCCGGTATTTTGTCTTGATAATCTTGCGCACGTCGCGCGCCCGCATCGGGCGGGCGAAACGGACAGCCTGACGCGAAGCCGCGCCGGGCCGAAGGCTTACGGCGCGGCACAACCGCGCACCCATCGAACAAAACGAGGAGTCACCGAGTGAAAAAAATTCTTGCGGCTGTGACCGTTGCCCTGCTTGCCGTTTCGACCGGCAGCGCGTACGCGAAGGAGTGGACGACCGTGCGGTTCGGCGTCGACGCAAGCTACCCGCCTTTCGAATCGAAAGGTGCTGACGGCAAGGTTGTGGGTTTCGACGTCGATCTCGGCAACGAAATCTGCCGCCGCATGAAGGCGAAGTGCGTGTGGATCGAAAACGACTTCGACGGAATGATCCCCGCGCTGAAGGCCCGCAAGTTCGACGGCGTGCTGTCGTCGATGTCGATGACGCCGGCGCGTCAGGAACAGATCGCGTTCTCGGCGAAGCTGTTCAACACGCCGACCCGCCTCGTCACGAAGAAGGGCGCCGGCCTGATGCCGACGGCCGAATCGCTGAAGGGCAAGTCGATCGGCGTCGAGCAGGGCACGATCCAGGAAACGTACGCGAAGACCTACTGGGCGTCGAAGGGCGTGAACGTCGTGCCTTACCAGAACCAGGACCAGGTCTATGCCGACCTGATCTCCGGCCGCCTGGACGGCGCGCTGCAGGACGCGGTGCAAGCCGAGATCGGCTTCCTGAAGACGCCGCGCGGCGCGAGCTTCGACTTCGCCGGCAAGGATCTCGACGATCCGAAGACGCTCGGCGAAGGCGCCGGCATCGGCCTGCGCAAGGAAGACGCCGACCTGAAGTCGAAGATCGACGGCGCGATCGCCGGCATGCGCAAGGACGGCACGTACGACAAGATCGCGAAGAAGTATTTCGATTTCGACGTCTACGGCAAGTAACACGGCACGCCGGCGCGCGATGCGCCGCGCTGCAGACGGGCTCCGGGAGGAGCCCGTTTTTTTTGCGCGCACGGCGCCGGCCGCATTATTTTTTTCGTGCCAACCTGATGATTCTCAAAGGGAAACCGGGTGTTCTGGAGCCGGTTTGATGGCGGCGAGGAAGGCAACGTACAATCGATCTTCCACGCACACCGGACATTCGCGGCTGCGCCGCCCTCCCTTCATCATGCAAACGCAGACCCATCCGCTGATTTCCCCCGCCGTCGGTACCGAACGCCAGATCACGAGCTTCCACTACGGCCCGCGCGGCGGCAAGAAGGTCTACATCCAGTCGTCGCTGCACGCGGACGAACTGCCCGGCATGCTGGTCGCCACGCTGCTGCGCCGCAAGATCGCCGCGCTCGAGACGGCCGGCAAGCTGCGCGGCGAAATCGTCGTCGTGCCCGTGCCGAACCCGATCGGCCTGTCGCAGCACGTGTTCGGCGATCACCTGGGCCGCTTCGAGCTCGGCTCGATGCAGAACTTCAACCGCAATTTCTACGATCTCGCGGCGCTCGTGCTGCCGCGCGTCGAAAGCCGGCTCACGAGCGACGCGCAGCGCAACCTCGTGGCCGTGCGCGCCGCTATGCGCGAAGCGCTCGACGAGCAGAAGCCGCGCACCGAGCTCGACTCGCAGCGCCTCGCGCTGCAGAAGCTGTCGTTCGACGCCGATATCGTGCTCGACCTGCACTGCGACAGCGATGCGGTCATGCACCTCTACACGAATCCCGATCTGTGGCCGGACGTCGAACCGCTGTCGCGCTATCTCGACGCGCAGGCGTCGCTGCTCGCGCTGAACTCGGTCGGCAACCCGTTCGACGAGATCCACAGCTTCTGCTGGTCCGATCTGCGCAACCGTCTCGGCGATCGTTTCCCGATCCCGAACGGCGCGATTTCCGTCACGGTGGAATTGCGCAGCGAGCGCGACGTGTCGTACGAGTTCGCCGAAAAGGACGCCCAGGCGATCGTCGAATACCTGACCGAGCGCGGCGTCGTGGATGGCACGCCGGCGCCGCTGCCGCCGCTCGCGTATCCGGCCACCCCGCTCGCGGGCACCGATCCGCTGGTCGCGCCCGTGTCGGGCGTGATCGTGTTCCGCACGCCGGTCGGCGTGTGGATCGAGGCCGGCCAGGCGGTGGCCGACATCGTCGATCCGCTGACCGATCGCGTCGTCACGCTGAAGAGCAGCGTGTCGGGCGTGCTGTACGCGCGCCAGATCGTGCGCTTCGCGACGGCCGGCATGGAAGTCGCGCGCATTGCCGGCGCGACCGCGATCCGCACCGGTTCGCTGCTGTCGGCCTGAGCGCCCGGCCCGCGCGCCGGGCCACGGCGCGCACCAATGCAATCGCCCGCTTGCGCGGGCGATCGGCTTTCCGGTCCGTCGGGTGCCGGCGCGCCGGCCGGCCGATACGGGTGGGCGTTCAGAACGCCGGCACGATCGCGCCGCCGAACTTCTGGTCGATGAACTTGCGCACGTCGTCCGATTCATAGGCCGCGACGAGCTTCTTCACCCACGGCTTGTCCTTGTCCTGCGCGCGCACCGCGATCAGGTTCGCATACGGCCCGCGCAGATCCTCGATCGCGATTGCATCCTTCACCGGCGTGAGCCCCGCCTTCACCGCGTAGTCGGTGTTGATCGACGCGGCGTCGAGGTCGGGCAGCGCGCGTGGCAGTTGCGCGGCGTCGAGCTCGACGATCCGGATCTTCTTCGGATTCTCGGCGACGTCGAGCGGCGTCGCGTTCACGCCGTTCGTGCCGGCGCCCGCCTTCAGCTTGATCACCCCGTATTTCTGCAGCAGCAGGAGCGCGCGGTTGCCGTTCGACGGATCGTTCTGGATCCCGACCTTCGCACCCGCCGGCAAGTCCTTCAGCGACTTGATCTTCTTCGAATAGAAGCCCATCGGCGCCGTATAGGTCAGCCCGACGTTGATGATCTTGTAGCCGCGCTGCTTGATCTGGCTGTCGAGGAACGGCTGGTGCTGGAAGCCGTTCGCGTCGAGATCGCCGGCATCGAGCGCCGCGTTCGGCTGCACGTAGTCGTTGAATTCGATGACCTTGATCGCCAGGCCGTCGCGCGCGGCGACCTTCGTCACCTCGGTCCAGATCTGCGCGTCGGGGCCGCTCATCGTGCCGATCTTCAGCGTTTGCGGATCGGCGTGCGCGCCGGGCGCCGCGAATGCCAGCGCGGCGGCGAGCGCGCCGAGGCCGGTCAGGATCGAACGTCGCATGGTGTCCTCTTGTCCCGTGTCGTTGGTTGGAACACGGATCGTGGCACGGGGCCGGAACACCACCAACCAAGCTTATTTCATGTGCATATTCCCGGGCGGCGTCGAAACTCAGCCGAATTCGGTATAACCCCGGATAGCGCAACCGGGCAGAATTCAGTGTCGCATCGACGCCACACATTCTTCATATGACAGTCGCTGTCATATTCATTACGTGCCCTGTCGATAAAGTTGCCGCCGGTCCGTGAAAGCGCCCATAGAGAGCGCCGGAACCGCAACTGGACACGCCTTTCATTCGCTCGGAGAATCCTTTGAACAAGAAACTGTTGACCATCGCCGTCCTGGCAGCAACGGCCGGCACCGCGCACGCACAAAGCAGCGTGACCCTGTACGGCATCATCGACGCCGGTATCAGCTACGTGAACCACAGCAAGACCGCCAACGGCGGCACGGGCAAGCTGTTCAAGTATGACGACGGCGTGGCCCAGGGCAGCCGTTGGGGCCTGCGCGGCACCGAAGACCTCGGTGGCGGCCTGAAGGCGATCTTCGTGCTCGAAAACGGCTTCAACAGCGGCAACGGCACGATCGGCCAGGGCGGCGCGATCTTCGGTCGCCAGGCCTACGTCGGCCTGAGCCAGTCGCAGTACGGCACGGTCACGTTCGGCCGCCAGTACTCGTTCTCGACCGACATCCTCGGTTCGAACTACTCGACGGGCGGCAACACGGTCGCGGGTAACTACGCTTACCACGTGAACGACATCGACCAGCTCACGTCGAGCCGCATCAACAACGCCGTGAAGTTCCAGAGCGCGAACTACTCGGGCTTCACGTTCGGCGCGTTGTACGGCTTCTCGAACTCGACCGACTTCGCGGGCGCACCGTCCACGACGTCGGGCACGACGACGACGGCAGGCTCGTCGCGCGCATACAGCTTCGGCCTGAACTACGCGAACGGCCCGCTGTCGGTTGGCGGCGCGTACACGGACATCCGTTACCCGAGCCAGTCGTCGCCGGCCTTCTCGACGACGATCGCGAACCTGAGCACGGGCAACGTCCGCGACCTGCGCACGTACGGCGTCGGTGGCCGCTACGTCTGGGGCCCGGCAACCGCATGGCTGCTGTGGACGCGTACGCAGTTCTCGACCGTGTCGGGCGCGGGCGGCACGTTCTACAACGCGTATGAAGCCGGTGCGAAGTACGCAATCACGCCGGCCCTGTCGGGCGGCCTCGGCTACACGTACACGAACGCCACGCAGAACGGCAACTCGTGGCACTGGAACCAGGTCAACGGCATCGCCGACTACGCACTCAGCAAGCGTACGGACGTGTACGGCCTGGTCGTGTACCAGCAGGCTTCGGGCAAGGGCGTGCAAGCGCAGATCGGCTCGAGCACGAGCTACTTCAACACGTCGGGCACGGGTTCGAAGAACCAGATCGCCGCACGTATCGGTATCCGTCACAAGTTCTAAAGCATCCGCTTAACTCGCGGATCACGACGGCAAGAAGCGCCCCGCTCCACGCGGGGCGCTTTTTTATGGGCTTTTAAGTTTCGCTTAATTCTGGGCTGAGAGGATGCTCTCACCCCCCCTGTTGGCCGCCTGAGCATCGGCGGCTTTTTTTTTAAACACCACGGCGCCACGTCGATTGCCAACCAGACAGGATCGGAGGCCATGATGATCGAAGATACCGTTTTCAGCCGTCTGCACGCGATTCTGACGTGCCAACATTCGATGCCGGTCCAGAGTTGCCGCGTATCGGTCGAAATGCAGCGCCCGTGGGGCCGCCCGTACCGGCTCGTCGAATGGACGATGCATCTCGACGCACCCGCACGGCGGCAGATCGTGCCGGCCGAATCGACCGACGAAGAGATCGCCGAGGTCGTCGCCTCGCACGTGCCGGGCCGCCTCTACGGCGACGGCCGGCTGCAGTTCTGAACGCCGCCCCGCTCCCCCCGCTTTGCGCCCGTCGGCCGCGCCGCATGCGTCGTGCGGCAGTCGGTCTCGTTTGATGCAGCAACGAAACCTGCTACGCTGCGCGTTTTCGTCCACGCAACACACGATGGAAAACGCATTCAACGAACGCGGCGTCATGATCACGCGCAACGGCCTGTCGGCCGCCGGGCAGGTATTCGCACTGCGCGACATCCGTCACGTCGACGTCGTCAAGATTCCGAAGAACCGTCTCGTGCCGTCGCTGATCTCGCTGATCGGCGTGGCCGCCGCCATCGCGGGCGGCATCGGCGCATCAAGCGCCGTACTCGTCGTCGGCGTGATGCTTGCCGTCGTCGGCTACCTCGCATGGACCACGCAGGACGTCACGTATCGCCTGATGGTCGAGATGCCCGACGGCACGCGCGAAGCGCTGTCGAGCGTCGACGCCGAATTCGTCGAACGCGTCGCGCAGGTCGTGCGCGATGCGCTGGCCGCCACCGCCGCCGGCTGATTCCGTCCGCCCCCTGCACGCTCCGATGCGCCGCGCGCTGCCGCGTACGGCGCATTTCCCGTTGCGCGCGCGGCGATTTCGATCGCTCCGTCGACGCGCGTCCCGCCACATGCCCGCCTGCACCGCGTACGCCGACCGCCTAGTATGAGAACAAGCGGCTCGCCGCCGCGTCATCCGAGGAGGCCAGCATGAACGTCCCGTCGCTGTCCGGCATGCTTCGCGCGCAGGAACTGCTGCTCGTGTCGATGATTCGCGCGCTTCCCCCTGACGCACGCCGTGCGCTCGTCGACCTCTACACCGAACAGATCGCCTTCGCCGAACAGGCCGGCCTCCAGAGCCACGGCGATCGCACGACGCACGACGCGTTCGTCGCGCACGCGCGCAACCTGCTGATCCACATCGAGGCGCTCGCGTAGCCGAGCCCGCGCTACTCCCCGGTTTCCCGCCGCGAGCCCCCCGGGCCACGCAGGCAAGCGCTCGCCCGCGGACGCGCCTGCCTATCCTTGTGTTGATAATAATTCTCATTTACACTGGCAAAGTTGTCAGTTGCCTTTCAATTTTCCGCTCGCCGCCTTTCGTGCGCGGGCGGGCCAGCCAGGTGAACGCGTCACCCAGCCAGCCTCCGGGCTTGTCATCATCAATGGGAGACCACCTGTGCATTGCTACACACTGGCGCGGCGGCCGATCTGCGCCGCGCTGTTCGGCGCGTTCGGCCTGTCCGCCGCCCCGGCTCAAGCCGATTCGTCGCCGCAAGGCGCCACTCCGCCCGCCATGCTCGTCGCATCCACGCGCAGCGAGGCGGCGCTGCTCGACCCCGTCACCGTCACGGCCAACCGCACCGCCACGGCCGCGAGCCGTACGGCCGCGTCCGTCTCGGTGATTACCGACGAGGATCTCGAGGAACAGCAGGCCACCAACATCAAGGACGCGCTGCGCTACGAGCCGGGCGTCACCGTGCGCCGCACCGCGTACCGGCCCGGCAGCGCCGCGCTCGGCGGCGGCCGCGACGGCGATTCGAGCATCAACATCCGCGGCCTCGAAGGCAATCGGGTGCTGCTGATGGAAGACGGCATCCGCCTGCCGAACGCGTTTTCGTTCGGCCCGCTCGAGGCGGGGCGCGGCGACTACGCCGATCTCGACACGCTCAAGCGCATCGAGATCCTGCGCGGGCCGGCCTCGGCGCTGTACGGCAGCGACGGCCTGACCGGCGCGGTGAACTTCCTCACGAAGGATCCGCGCGACCTGCTGTCGATCTACAACAAGCCCTATTACTTCTCGTTCCGGCCGAGCTACGACTCGACCGACCGCAGCGTCGGCGCGACCGTGTCGGCCGCGGGCGGCAACGATCGCGTGCAGGGCATGATCATCGCCGACGGCCGGCGCGGCCACGAGGTCGACACGCGCGGCGACAACAACTCGGCGAGCACGCTGCGCACCACGTCGAACCCGCAGGACGTCTACTCCGAATCGCTGCTCGGCAAGCTCGTGCTGACGCCCACCGCGCGCGACACGATCAAGTTCACGGCCGAGACGGTGCAGCGGCGCGTGAGCACCGACGTGCTGTCGGCGATCAATCCGCCGACCACGCTCGGCCTCACGACCTACGACCGGCTCGAACGCAACCGCTTCAGCGTCGATTACGATTTCCGCGACGACGCGTTCCGCTGGTTCCAGACCGCGCACGTGCAGTTCTACTACCAGGACGCGAAGCAGGACCAGTACGCGTTCGAGACGCGCGGCGCGCCGCTGAAATCGCGCTCGCGCGACAACCAGTACAAGGAGCGCACGTTCGGCGGTTCCGCGTTCGCCGAAAGCGGCTTCAAGACCGGCCCGCTCGCGCACAAGCTGCTGTACGGCGTCGACGGCAGCGTGTCGCGCGTGACGAACATGCGCGACGGCACGGTGCCGGGCGTCGGCGAGGCATTCCCGAACAAGGCGTTCCCCGACACCGACTACACGCTGTTCGGCGCGTTCGTGCAGGACCAGATCGGCTATGGCCGCCTGCTCGTCACGCCGGGCCTGCGCTTCGACACGTACCGGCTGAGCCCGACCGAAAACGATCCGCTGTTTACCGGCAAGGCTGTTTCGACGAGCGCGAACGAACTGTCGCCGCGCGTCGCCGTGCTCTACGAGATCACGCCCGCGCTCATTCCGTACGCGCAGTACGCGCACGGCTTCCGCGCGCCGACGCCCGACCAGGTGAACAGCAGTTTCTCGAACCCGGTGTACGGCTACACGTCGATCGGCAATCCGAACCTGAAGCCGGAAACCAGCGACACGTTCGAAGCGGGCCTGCGCGGCACCGCGGGCACCGGCTACGGCGTCGTGCGCTACAGCGCGGCCGCGTTCACCGGCCGCTACCGCAACTTCATCTCGCGCACGACGATCGCCGGCAGCGGCCGGCCGACCGACCCGTTCGTGTTCCAGTACGTGAACTTCGCCGATGCACGCATTCACGGCCTCGAAGGCCGCGCCGAATGGGTGATGCCGAACGGCATCACGCTGAAGACGGCGATGGCGTTCACGAAGGGCTCGACGCAGAACGACGGCACGGCGAGCCAGCCGCTGAACACGATCAACCCGTTCTCGGCCGTGTTCGGCGTGCGCTACGAGCCGAGCGAGCGCTGGTTCGTGCAGACCGACCTGCTGTTCCAGGCCGCGAAACGCGAGAAAGACGTCGACAAGTCCGACTGTTCGAACAAGACGTGCTTCACGCCGCCGTCGTCGTTCGTCGTCGACCTGCGCGGCGGCTATCGCTTCAGCAAGCACGTGAGCGCGACGATCGGCATCCGCAACCTGTTCGACCGCAAGTACTGGAACTGGTCGGACGTACGCGGCATCGCCGCCGATTCGCGCGTGCTCGACGCATATACGTCGCCCGGCCGCACGGTCGCCGTCAGCATGAAAGTGGATTTCTGATGCGCGCCGCCCGCGCACCCACCCCAACCGTTACTTGAAGGAGTCCGACATGATGCAATCCGCCCTTCCCGGTCAACCGGCCACGCCGGCCCGCGCGGCCGCCGCGCTGCGCGACGCGTTCATCAAGCTCAAGACCGAGCGCCAGCTGCGCAACCGCGACGTCGCGCAGGCGCTCGGCGTCAGCGAAGGCGAGGCGCTCGCCGCCTTCGTCGGCGAACACGTCGTGCGGCTCGACGCGCGCTTTCCGGCCATGTTCGAGGAAATGCCGCGCCTCGGGCGCGTGATGGCGCTCACGCGCAACGATACGGCCGTCCACGAGAAGGACGGCGAGTACGCGCAGATGAGCCACGACGGCCCCGTCGGCCTCGCGCTCGGCGACATCGACCTGCGCATCTTCTATCGGCACTGGGTGTCGGCGTTCGCCGTGTGCGACGAGACGGCGCACGGCCCGCTGAAGAGCCTGCAGTTCTTCGACGCGCAGGGTCATGCGATCCACAAGGTCTATCTGCGTGCGCACAGCGATCACGCCGCGTACGACGCGTTCGTCGAGCGCTGGCGCGCGCCGTCGCAGGAGCCGGGCCTCGAGGTCGCACCCGCCGCGCCGAAGACGCCCGAGCGCGCCGACACCGGGATCGACGTGGCAGGCTTTCGCGCCGCGTGGGACGCGATGACCGACACGCACCAGTTCTTCGGCATCACGCAGCGCTTCGGCGTGAGCCGCATGCAGGCGCTGCGCCTCGCCGATCCGCAATACGCGTATCCGGTCGAGACCGCGCATGCGCTGCGCCACGTGCTGCAGCAGGCGGCCAAGAGCGGCCAGCCGATCATGGTGTTCGTCGGCAACGCGGGGATGATCCAGATCCATACGGGCCCCGTCACGAACGTGCGCGAGGTCGGCGCATGGATCAACGTGCTCGACCCGGCCTTCAACCTGCACGTGCGCGAGGACCTGATCGCCGCCGCGTGGGTCGTGAAGAAGCCGACGAGCGACGGTATCGTCACGTCGCTCGAGCTGTTCGACCGGCAGGGCGACCACGTCGCGCTGCTGTTCGGCGAGCGCAAGCCCGGCAAGGTCGAACGCGACGACTGGCGCGCGCTCGTCGCGACGCTGCCGCCGGCGGCGCGCGGAGACGCGCGGTGAGCGCGCGATCGTTCCAGCCAGGCCGCCGCGTCGTGCTCGCGAGCGCGCTCGCCGGTGCGCTCGCGGGCACGCTGCCCGGCCGCGCGCTGGCGCAGGCGGCGCAGAAGCGCGTCGTCGTGATCGGCGGCGCGCTCGCGGAAACCGCATTCGCGCTCGGCGGCGCCGAGACGCCGCGCTACCGGCTCGTCGGCGCCGACACGACCTGCACGTACCCCGACGCCGCGAAGCGCCTGCCCAAGGTCGGCTACCAGCGCGCGCTGTCGGCCGAGGGGCTGCTGTCGCTGCGGCCCGATCTCGTGCTCGCGTCCGCCGAAGCCGGCCCGCCCACGGCGATCGCGCAGGTGAAAGGCGCCGGCGTCGCGGTGACGACGTTCGACGAACGCCATGACGTCGAATCGGTTCGCGCGAAGATCACGGGCGTCGCGCAGGCGCTCGACGTGCGCGACGCGGGCACCGCGTTGCTGCAGCGCTTCGATGGCGACTGGCAGGCCGCGCGCGACGCGGTCGCCGCGCGCGTCCCCGGCGGCGCACAGCCGCCGCGCGTGCTGTTCGTGCTGAACCACACCGGCAACCAGGCGCTCGTCGCGGGCCAGCGCACGGCCGCCGACGCGATGATCCGCTACGCGGGCGCGCGCAACGCGATGCAGGGCTTCGATCACTACAAGCCGCTGACGACCGAGGCGCTCGCCGCCGCGGCGCCCGACGTCGTGCTGATCTCCGACGAAGGGCTCGCGGCCGTCGGCGGCCGCGCCGCGCTGCTCGCGACGCCCGGCTTCGGCGCGACGCCGGCCGGCCGCGCGCAGCGCGTCGTGTCGCTCGACGCGCTGTTCCTGCTCGGCTTCGGCCCGCGCCTGCCGCTCGCCGTCACGACCCTGCACCGACGCCTGTCGGATGCGCTCGCCTGATTCCGGATTGCCCCGATGCCCGCTCATGCTTCGACCTTTTCCGCATCGTCGCCCGCCGCGCGCGCCGGCGCTGCGCGCATCGGTACGTCGCGCCGCTTCGCGCCGTTCGCGCTGGCGGCGCTCGCCGTGCTCGTGTGCGCGATGTCCGTCGCCGCGCTGTGCGTCGGCGCCTATCGCATTCCGCTCTCGGAAGCCTGGGCCGCGCTGACCGGCGACCCGGCCGCGCAGCAGGCGCGCGCGGTGCTGCTCGACATCCGCGCGCCGCGCGTCGTGCTCGCGCTGCTGGTCGGCGGCGGCTTCGGCGCAACCGGCGCCGCGATGCAGGCGCTGTTCCGCAATCCGCTCGCCGATCCGGGGCTCGTCGGCGTGTCCAGCGGCGCCGCCCTCGGCGCGACGACGATGATCGTGCTCGGCCCCGCGCTCTTCGCCGCCCACGTGAGCGCGGCCGCGTTGCCCGTCGCCGCGTTCGCGGGCGCGCTCGCGGTCGCGGCGCTCGTCTACCGGCTCGCCGCATCGCGCGGCCGGCTCGCGCTGCCGCTGCTGCTGCTCGCCGGCATCGCGATCAACGCGCTGGTGGGGGCGGCGATCGGGCTGCTCACGTTCGTCGCCGACGACGCGCAACTGCGCTCGCTGACCTTCTGGAGCCTCGGCAGCCTGGGCGGCGCGCAATGGCCCGCGCTGGCTGCCGTCGCGCCGTGCGTCGCGCTCGGCTGCGTGCTGCTCGCGCGCGAACGCGACGCGCTGAACGCGCTGCAGCTCGGCGAAACCGAGGCGCTGCATCTCGGCGTGCCCGTGCAGCGGCTCAAGCGGCACGTGCTCGTCGCGGTCGCGCTCGCGGTCGGCGCGCTGGTGTCGTGCGCGGGCATCATCGGCTTCATCGGGCTCGTCGCGCCGCATTGCGTGCGCCTCGCGTGCGGCCCCGACCAGCGGATCGTGCTGCCCGGCGCCGCACTGCTCGGCGCGCTGCTGACGCTCGCCGCCGATCTCGCCGCGCGCACGGTCGCCGCGCCCGCCGAAATTCCGCTCGGCGTGCTGACCGCGCTGCTTGGCGCGCCGTTCTTCCTGGCGCTGCTGTGGAAAAGCCGCGGCGCGCTCGGCGGCTAACCCTTCCTTCACGACGACCATGCTGACCGCTCACCATCTCGACGTCGCACGCCGGCACAACGCGATCCTGCGCGACCTGTCGCTGTCGATCGCGCCCGGCCGCGTGACCGCGCTGCTCGGCCGCAACGGCGCCGGCAAGAGCACGCTGCTGAAAACCTTCGCCGGCGAACTGTCCGGCGGCGCCGCACCGGGCGGCGTGCGCGTGACGGGCGACATCACGCTGAACGGCGAGCCGCTCGCGCACATCGATGCGCCGCGGCTCGCGTGCCTGCGCGCGGTGCTGCCGCAGGCCGCGCAACCCGCGTTCCCGTTCAGCGTCGACGAAATCGTGCTGCTCGGCCGCTACCCTCATGCGCGGCGCAGCGGTGCAACGTCGCATCGCGATCGCGACATCGCCTGGCAGGCGCTCGAACGCGCGGGCGCGGATGCGCTCGTCGGCCGCGACGTCACGACGCTGTCGGGCGGCGAACTCGCCCGCGTGCAGTTCGCCCGCGTGCTCGCGCAACTGTGGCCGGACGACGATGCGGCGGAGCGCGGCCCGCGCTACCTGCTGCTCGACGAGCCGACCGCCGCGCTGGACCTGGCGCATCAACACCGCCTGCTCGAAACCGTGCGCACCGTCGCGCGCGAATGGCAGCTCGGCGTGCTCGCGATCGTGCACGATCCGAATCTCGCCGCGCGGCACGCGGATTCGATCGCGATGCTGGCCGACGGCACGATCGTCGCGCACGGCACGCCGCGCGACGTGATGACGCCGGCCCATATCGCGCAGTGCTACGGATTCGCGGTGAAGATGGTGGAAACCGGCGACGGTGCGCCGCCGGTCATGGTGCCCGCGTAGGCGCTCGCATCTGCCGCGCGACCGTGACGTCGCGCGACGCCCCGCGTTGCCGGCGGCGGCACTTTCACGCACCATCCGTCACGCGCCGCACCTTCCCTTCAAGGACCCCGACATGCCGCTTCCGATGACCCGCATCATCCTGTACGTCCAGGACGTCGCCCTGCTGAAGGCGTTCTATCGGCTGTATTTCAACCTGCCCGTCGTCGAGGAAATCGACGACGAATGGGCCGTGCTCGACGCGGGCGCCGTCGAACTGGCGCTGCATCTGGCCGGCCCGGCATTCCGCCACGCGCCCGCGAGCACAACGGCGGGCGCGAGCAACGTGAAGCTCGTCTTCACGATCGACGCCGGTATCGATGCGCATCGCGACCGGCTCGCCGGCGACGGCGTGACCGTGCGCGACCTCAAGCGCTTCGACGGCTTCCCGTACCGGATGTACGACGGCATCGATCCGGAAGGCAACGTCTTTCAGGTGATGCAGAAGGATTGAATGCCCGCGCGACGCGAGCGCTCAATGCTCGAGATCCGCCGCGCCGAACGTCCGCATCTTCCACCCGAGCCGCACGGCGAGCATCCGCATCGAGAAGCCCGCCGCCAGCGCGACCGCCGTCGCGACGCCCGCCCCGATGCCGACGGACTGCATCCCGACGTACAACGTGCCCGTGACGAACGCGACGCTCGCGTACAGTTCCTCGCGCAGGATCAGCGGCATCTCGTTGCACAGCAGGTCGCGCAGCATCCCGCCGCACACGCCCGTGATCGCGCCGGCCAGCACGACGATGATCGGCGCCGTGCCGGTCGACGCACCGACGTCGCAGCCGATGATCGTAAACGCCGCGAGGCCGATAGCATCGACGGTGACGAACAGCGTCTTCATCCGCGCGACATGCCGCGCGGCCCACGACGCGACGGTCGCCGCGGCAAGCGTGATCACCAGATACTCGGGATGCGCGATCCAGCCGAGCGGGTAGTGGCCGAGCAGCACGTCGCGCACGGTACCGCCGCCGAGCGCCGTCACCGCGCCGACCAGTGCAAGCCCGAAGCGGTCCATCCCGCGGCGCATGCCCATCAGCGCCCCCGACATCGCTTCGGCGACGATTGCAATCAGATAGAGCGTATGCATGGCGCGCGTCAGTCGTCGGTCCGGAACAGGTCGAGCACGCGTTCGCGCTCGGCCGCATCGACCGCGGCAGGCAGCGGCCCGGCACGCCCGCCGTCGTCGCCCGACGGGCCGGACGCACCGGGCGCAGCCGCCCCGCCGCATGCGAAGCGGCTGCGGATGTACGACGGCACGTCGGCGGTGCACGTGCCGCGCGTGTATTCGGCGTACACGAAGTCGCCGTCCACGAGCGCGACGTCCTGCGGCGGCGCCGCATCGACCGGCGTGCGCCCGTCCACCGCCGTCTTCATGTAGTCGAGCCAGACCGGCAGCGCCAGCGTCGCGCCGGTCGCGCGGCCCATCGGGCGCGGCGTGTCGTAGCCGAGCCACGCGACCGCGACGATGCCCGACGAGTAGCCGGCGAACCAGACGTCCTTCGAGCCGTTCGACGTACCCGTCTTGCCGGCCGCGTCGTCGCGGCGCAGCGCGAGCGCGCCGCGCGCGGTGCCGGCCTTCACGACGTCGCGCAGCATGCTGTCCATCACGAACGCGTTGCGCGCCGACACGACGCGCTCGCCCGACGGCACGGTCGCCTCGTACATCGCGCCGCCATGACGCTGCTTCACCGACAGGATCAGGCGCGGCTCCATCCGCGTGCCGCCGTTCGCGAACACGCCATACGCGCTCGCGAGTTCGAGCGGCGTCACGGCGCCCGCGCCGAGCGCGAGCGGCAGCGACGCCGGATTGCGCTGCGCGTCGAAGCCGAAATGCACCGCGTGCTGCTGCACGTAGCGCGCATCCGCGGCCTGCATCAGGCTGACCGCGACCAGGTTCTTCGAGCGCACGAGCCCGCGCCGCACCGGGATGAACCCTTCGTAGCGGTTGCCGAAATTGCGCGGACGCCACGGCCGCGCGCCGGTCTCCTCATGCGTGAGCGTGCGCTGCGTATCGTCGACGAGCACGCCCGGGAAGTAGCCCTTCTCCAGCGCCGCCGAATAGACGAACGGCTTGAAGCTCGAACCGGGCTGGCGATACGCCTGCAGCGCATGGTCGAACACGTTGCGGCTGAAATCTGCGCCGCCGACGAGCGCCAGCATGTCGCCGGTCGCCGCATCGAGCGACACGAGCGCGCCTTCGAGCCCGTCGCGCGCATCGCGCTTCGCGCGCGGCTGCCGGCTCAGCGTGCGAGCGAGCGCGCTTTCGGCCGCGCGCTGATCGCGCATCGAGATCGTCGTCGTCACGTCGAGGCCGAGCGTATAGGCGTCGTCGTGAAACCGCTCGACCATCATCCGGCGCGCACGCTCCGCGACATAGGGCGCGGCAACGATCCCGGGCGGCGGCGTGGTCGCCAGCGTGATCGGCGCATCGACGGCCGCGCGGTACGCCGCGTCGTCGAGCTGGCCGAGCGCATGCATGCGACCGAGCACGTAATTGCGCCGCGCGGTCGCGCGCGCCGGATTGACGACCGGATTGAACGCGGACGGCGCCTTCGGCAGCCCCGCGAGCACGGCCGCCTCGCCCGCGCTCAGCGCGTCGAGCGGCTTGCCGAAGTACACGTTCGCGGCGGCCGCGAAACCGTATGCGCGTTCGCCCAGGTAGATTTCGTTCATGTACAGCTCGAGCAGCTTGTCCTTGCCGTACTCGCGTTCGAGCTTGACCGCCATCAGGATCTCGGCGAGCTTCCGGCTCAGCACCTTGTCGCGCGTCAGGTAGAAATTGCGCGCGACCTGCATCGTGATCGTGCTGCCGCCCTGGCCCGGCTGCCCGGTCACGACGTTCGCGAACGTCGCGCGCGCCAGGCCGCCGAGATCGACCGCGCCGTGCTGGTAGAACTTCGCGTCCTCGGCCGCGAGCAGCGCGTGCCGCATCAGCGGCGGGATGCGTTCGAGCGGGACGAACTCGCGCCGCTCGACGCCGTACTCGGCCAGCAGGTCGCCGTCGCGCGAGAAGATCCGCAGCGGCAGCGCGGGACGGTAGACGGCCAGGTGTTCGACGGACGGCAACTGCGTCCAGATGCGATCGATCGTCCATGCGCCGATGCCCGCGCAGGCGAGCGTCAGGCCGAGCAGCGCGCCGGCGAGCGTGCGCCATGCACGGCGGCGGCGCGGCGGCGCGGGGCGGGGGGGCGGGT